>JBJFGB010000143.1:0-9408 GCA_051892295.1 Faecousia sp.
GGCCAATATTTCTCATAATCGTCGTATTTGTCGTTCAGGAAGCCGAGGGCGGTGGTGTAGTTGAACAGCGCGTCCACCCAGACATAGACCACATGACCCGGGTCAAAATCGACGGGAATGCCCCACTTGAAGCTCGTGCGCGAGACGCAAAGATCCTCCAAGCCGGCATCGATGAAGTTATTGACCATTTCGTTGACGCGGCTGCGCGGCTCCAAAAAGTCGGTGTTTGTCAGCAGGTCGCGCACGGGCTGGGCGTATTTGGACAGACGGAAGAAGTATGCCTCCTCCTCTGCGGGCTGGCATTCTCTGCCGCAGTCCGGGCATTTGCCGTCCTTGAGCTGGCTCTCCGTCCAGAAGGATTCGCAGGGTGTGCAGTACATTCCCGTATATTTGCCCTTATAGATGTCGCCCTTCTCGTACATCTTCTTGAAGATTTTCTGCACCGCCTCGACATGGTAGTCGTCCGTCGTGCGGATGAAGCGGTCGTAGGAGATGTTCATCAGCTTCCACAGGTCGAGCACGCCCTTTTCCCCCGTGACGATATTGTCCACGAACTGCTGCGGGGTGATGCCGGCGGCCTTGGCGCGCGTTTCAATTTTCTGCCCGTGCTCGTCCGTGCCGGTGAGGAACATGACATCGTAGCCGCGCAGACGCTTATAGCGCGCCATCGCGTCGGTCGCTACGGTACAGTAGGTATGCCCGATGTGCAGCTTATCCGAGGGGTAGTAAATCGGGGTGGTGATATAAAATTTCGGTTTACAGGAATCGCACATAAAAAAATCCCTCTTTTCGCGTATTTGCCGTTATTATATCACGCAAACGAAAAAAGTGCAACGATTCGCGGGATTTTTTGGAACTGCGGACGGGAAAAAGCGTACAAAGGACGGAGGGATGCTGATGAAACGGATTTTTGTCTTGATGTTGTGCGCCTGCGGCAGTTTGAAATAGGCTGCATTCACGCTTGCTTGTGCATGAGATTGCCACGTCGCTGCGCTCCTCGCAATGACAAGCAGGGCAGCTTATCGTGTCATTGCGAGGAGCGCAGCGACGTGGCAATCTTGTTGCTGCTTTGTACGCAGTCGGTAGTTCCTGCACACGACCGGGACATGTCCAAGCCCTACAGAGGGAAGGGGGATCAGCGCTTGCGGAGCTTGTAGATCAGCCATGTCAGGAGGGTGCCGAGGAGGGCACCGGAGAAGTCGATCCAGACGTCGCGGACATTGCCGCTGCGTCCGGCGATAAAGAGCTGCAAGGTTTCATCGCACACGGCGGTGAACAGACACAGACCGAGGGGCTTGAACAGTGTGAAATTCTTTGCGTTGCGGAACGTGCCGCTCAAAAACACACCCAGGACGGCAAACTCGGTAAAATGTCCCAGCTTCCGCAGAAGATGATTTGTCATCCACGGAAATATCGTCTGCACGACCGCCAAAAAACCGAGACTCTCGGCGTTGCTTGCCGATGCCGGCATGGACGAGTGGACAAAAATCAGCACAAGCCACAAAAATGACAGCAGCAGCCAGATACGAAATCGTCTTTTTTTCATAAAACACTCCACAAATGAAAAAGAATATGCTATAATAACAAATACGGAAAGCGCAGCGGTTTCCACGAAAAGGAAAACACAGCGCTTGCTCCGGTGCATTTGATTATAACATATACCGTGGAGAAGTGCAATCCTCCGCAGGAAAATTCCTGCTTTGCGGAGATGCAGGGAAAGGAGCAGCCATGAAACAACGGATCCTATGCCTCTGCGCGATGCTGATACTGCTGCTCAGCGCGTGTGCGGCAGAGGTACCGCAGCCGAGAACGACTGAGGCACCTGTGACGTTGGAATCACAGCTTATTGATATGATGGAAAACAGCGCCTACGCCGCCTACGCCAAGACAGGGACGCTCGGTGTGATTCTCAACGAGCCTTTCGAGAAGGAGCCGACCGCTACCGTGACATGGCGGGAGGGCGAGTATGACCGTGCATACATCATCCCCCATTTTGTCGGAAGTTATGTTAACCTGTTCGGCGTGGTTTGGGACGAGGAGGGCGGCTATGCGCTGACGGACAAGGCGGTACAATCCACCTATGCGGAGGATGGCTGCGTGATTTTCAGCGCGCTTGAGCGCCCGGAGGGAATGCCGAGATGGTACATTGAGATCGAAGCCCCGAACGGCGAGTGCGCGGGCTTTCTGCTGGAATACAACGGGAATACGGGCACGCCCGCGCAGGAGTATTTCAGCGTCGGCGGCGCGATGGAATGAAGAGGGTGCCTGTAGGAGATTGCCACGACCAGTGTGCGCACTGGTCTCGCAATGACAAATGGGTAGCCTTCCCGTGTCATTGCGAGGAGCGAAGCGACGTGGCAATCTTGTGTAGGCATTTTGGATGCATACAAAGCTACAGCCTGAGATTGCCACGACCAGTGTGCGCACTGGTCTCGCAATGACAAAAAGGGGTAGCCTATTATGTCATTGTCATGAAACTCCCTGTAGGGCGGGGACATGTCCCCGCCGGGGCAGGAACTACCGACTGCGTACAAACTTGTTCGTCTGTACCGTCCGCCGCTTCGCGGTCGGCGGGGACATGTCCCCGCCCTACATTCTATAGAAAGAAAATCATCGCCTCTGCAATGGGCTTGCAGGGGCGATGGTTTTTTATGATAAGGTTTCTTCCAGTGCCTTGATTGCTGCGGCGACGGCGCCTTCTGTGCAGGGAACCGTGGGCTTGCAGAAGGGGAGCGGACGCAGGGCGGGGTCGCAGTCCGTGGGGACAAAGGCGAGATCCGCTTCACGGAGCATGGCAAGATCGTTCATCGCGTCGCCGATGCACACGAGGGTCTTTCTGCCGAGGGAATTTGCCAGCGCGCGCGCCGCCGTTCCCTTATTGCAGGTGTTCGCGCCGATCTCGATGACCCGGGGCATGGAGCGGGTGACATAGCACTTTTCCCGGCAGAAGCGGTCGAGATATTCCATCAGCAGGCGGAATTTCTCGAGCTTTTCGGGCGGTACCTCGTCGTAGCTCTCGATGACCCGCTCCTGCGCGGCGCAGACCACGATTTTCATCCACGGGAAGGGCGGATCCTCCTCCACATGGATTGGCGTCACTCCGCTTGCGGCGAGGAAACGGTCGCGGGTCGTGTCCGTGCCGTAGATGTAATGTGCGTCGAGGCACTGCACCTCAACGCTCAGAGAATTGTCGTAAGCGCGGGCGGCAGCGATGATTTTCGGCGCGAATTCCTCGTCCAGCGGTTCAAAATGCGCAAGCGTTTCGGTCGCGTAGTCGTACCGGATGGCGCCGTTGCTGAGAATGCAGGGGGCGTTGACGGGTACGAGTGATGCTCTTTGGCGGAACAGTGGGATGCTTCTGCCGCTGGCTACGGTGAAGGTGCCGCCCTCGTCCATAAAATAACGGATTGCATCGAGATTGGACTGCGGGATCTGATCCTGCGGGTCGGTCAGGGTGCGGTCAAAATCGCTTGCAATCAAATAATTTGAGAATTTTCCCATGAGATCCTCCGAGCTTGTCGTTTTTTTGCATAGTATAGCACAAAAGAAAAATTTGTCAATTCGTATTTTTTCCAAGAAAAACCACTCCCAACCGCTGATTTTGGTCGGGAGTGGGAAATTGTATGCGCTTTCAGGGGGGAATTTCATTTTTGGATGAATATGTAATGTGTTAGGGGGGATTGTACTTACTTGGTAGTTCCTGCACCGGCGGGGACATGTCCCCGCCCTACAGGGGTGCGGCGTTTTTTTGGGGGGGTGCGTGAGATTGCCACGTCGCTACGCTCCTCGCAATGACATGGTGGGGAGGCTTGTGCGGAGTCGGTGGTTCCTGCACCGGCACGCCGAGTCGTCGTGCCCTACGGTGAGGGTGCTGAAGCATCAGCGCTGCATGGCGGGGACGGCGTCCATGTCGGTGCGGAGGTTCGAGTCGGAGATGAGGTGTCTCGGGCAGACCGCCGCGCAGCGGCCGCAGGAGACGCATTTGCTGTAGTCGATGGTCGCGAGGTTATGGATCACATGGATGGCGTCGTAATCGCACTGCTTTTCGCACAGGTGGCAGCCGACGCAGCCGATGTCACAGATTTTGCGGGTGTAAGCGCCGCGCTCCAGGTTGGAGCAGGCAATGACGATATCGGTATGGTAAGTGACGGGGATGATGACCTTCCGGGGGCAGACCTCGACGCACTGCATACAGCCCGTGCATTTGTCCGCGTCCACGCGGGCGACACCGCCGACGACATGGATGGCGTCAAATTTACACACGGATTCACAGGTGCCGAAGCCGAGGCAGCCGTTCGGGCAGGCGGAGGGCCCGTCGCCCGTGACGAACATGGCGGCGCGGCAGTCGGAAATGCCGTCATAGTGTCCCTTGGCAAGGTGGTTCTGCCCACGGCATTTGACCATGGCGACCTTCTTCTCGACCTCGACGCTCTCGACGCCCATGATCTCGGACATTTTTTTCGCTGCCTCCGCGCCGCCTGCGGCACAGAGCCCAATCTCTGCTTTGCCGTCGATAACCGCCTGCGCGTACGCCTGACAGCCTGCAAAGCCGCAGCCGCCGCAGTTTGCCCCGGGCAGGGCACCCGTCAGCTTGGGCAGGCGCTCGTCTACCTTGACGGCAAAGACCTTGGACGCGACGGCTAAAATGCCGCCGAAGACCGCGCCCAGCACGCCGAGCACGGCAATGGCATAGAGTATTTTTTCCATAGCCGTACCTCCTTAAAAGACCTTAAAGCCCGAGAAGCCCATAAAGGACAGGGCGAGCAGACCCGCCGCGATCAGCGCCAGGGGGAAGCCCTTGAACGCCTTCGGGCAGTCGCAATCCTCCAAGCGCTCGCGGATGGAGGCGAACAGGACGATTGCCAGCGTGAAGCCTACGCCGCCCGTGATGCCGTAGACGACGGACTCCAGGAAGGTGTAGCCGTTCTGGATGTTCAGCAGCGCCACACCCAAAACGGCGCAGTTGGTGGTGATGAGCGGCAGGTAGATGCCCAGCGCCTGATACAGCGCGGGCATGACCTTTTGCAGGAACATCTCGACAAACTGCACGAGGGCGGCAATGACGAGGATGAACACGACCGTCTGCATGTAAGCAAGCTCCAGCGGGACAAGCAGAAATTCGTTGACCGCCCATGTTGCGGCGGAGGCAAGCGCCATGACGAAGATGACGGCAAGTCCCATGCCGAGGGAGGTATCGAGCTTTTTCGAAACGCCCATGAACGGGCAGATGCCGAGGAATTTGACGAGGATGAAGTTCTCGGCTAAAATCGCGTTGAGCGAGATGGTAAACAGGGTGATGAAAACACTCATTTTGCCGCCTCCTTTGCCGCTTCACGCGCCGCAAGCTTCCGATTGACCCACTGCGTCAGCGCAATCAGGCAGCCGAGGGTGAGGAAGCCGCCGACGGGCAGGATGATCATCAGCGCGGGATACTGCGAGGGGAGAATTTGGATGCCGTCCGCGCCGAACACGCCCTTGCCGAAGGTGCCGCTGCCCAGCAGCTCGCGGAGGATGCACATGAGGACGAGCGCCGCCGTGTAGCCGATGCCCTGCGTCAGACCGTCCACCGCCGAGGCGAGGACGCCGTTTTTCGAGGCGTAGGACTCCGCTCTGCCCAAGATGATGCAGTTGACGACAATCAGCGGGATAAACACGCCGAGGCTCTCCGACAGGGCGGGGAGGAAGGCTTTTAGAAGCAAATCGACCATGGTGACAAAGCCTGCGATGATGACGATATACGCCGCGATGCGGATCTTGTCGGGGATGACCTTGCGCAGCAGCGAGATGACGACGTTTGAGCAGATGAGGATGATGGTGACGGACAAGCCCATGCCGATGCCGTTAAAGAGGGTGGTCGTGATCGCCATCGTTGAGCACATGCCCAGGAGCTGACTTAACACGGGGTTATTGGTCAGAAGCCCCTCCTTGAGCTGCTTTTTGAAGTTCATCCGAGCACCTCCTTTACACATGCAAGCGCCAGATTGACGCCCTTCGTCACCGCCCGGGAGGTCACCGTCGCGCCCGTCAGAGCGTCAATCGAGCCGCCGTCCTTTTTGACGGAGAGGTCACCGGCTGCGCCGACAAACTGCGCGCGGAAATCCTCTCTGGTGCAGTTTGCGCCGAGGGACGCGGTTTCGGAATGGGAGATGATGCTCACGCCCGTGACGGTGCAGCTTGTATCAACGCCGACCATCATGTCGATTGCGCCGCCGAAGCCGTTGACGCTGACACGCACGACATAGCCCCTGTCTCCTGCCTGGTAGAGCGCGGTCACGCCCTCTAAGTCGGTTTCGAGCGGTTCATAGCTGTCCGCTTCGAGCACCTCGCGCATGGCGGATTCGGCTTTTTCGTTTTGCAGCGTTGCGATTTTGTCTTCCGCTAAGTAGTTGACCAAGCCTAACAGACCCGCGACGATGGCGGTGATGAGCAGAAGTGTCACGGTCAGGCGAAGGATGTACTTTGCGCTTTTCATGCCGCCTCACCGCCCTTCTTCTTTTTCTCCTTCACCGCGCCGAAGCGCTTCGGGACACCGAGCTTATCGAAGAAGCCGACGCAGCAGTTCATAATCAGAATTGCGTAGCTCACGCCCTCGACGTAGGAGCCGAAGTAGCGGAACAAAATCGTCAGCACGCCGCAGCCGACACCGAAGGCAATCTGACCGCCGTGGGTGACAGGGGAGGTGGTGTAGTCCGTTGCCATGAAGATTGCGCCGAGCATCAGACCACCGGAGAGAAGCTGGCAGAGCATCCAGTCGAGGCGGTCGCAGCCGCCCAGCGGGAAGAGAACCGCAAGCACCGCCACCGTGCCGAGGTAGGCAAGCGGGATGCGCAGGGTAATGACCTTCCGCGCAACGAGGTAGATGCCGCCCAGCAGCAGGGCAAGCGCCGAAATTTCGCCCAGAGAGCCGCCAATCTTGCCGAAAAAGAGGTCAAGCAGACTTTCCGCCGGGAGCGTGCCCGCGTGCAGCGCCTCCATCGGGGTAGCGGAGGTCAAGCCGTCGAGGGCGGCACGGGTCGGGTTGGAGAACGCATCGATGTTGGTACCCGCCTTGACCCAGTTGCCCGACATTAAGGAGGGCCAGCTGAACAGGAAGGCACGGGCAGCGAGGGCGGGGTTGACGATATTCAGCCCGATGCCGCCGAAAAGCTGTTTTACCAGCACGATGGCGAAGAAATCCGCAATCAGGATTGTCCAGAAGGGCAGAGTCACGGGGCAGACAAAGGCAATCAGCATGCCCGTGACAACCGCCGACCAGTCCGAGACGGTGTTGTCCTTTTTCATCACCCGGCGGTAGCCCCACTCGAAGAACACGCAGCCCGCAACGGAGACAAGGGTCAGCGTCAGCGCCCGCCAGCCGAAGAAGCAAATCGCGGCAATCAGCGCGGGCAGCAGCGCAATGCAGACATCGCGCATAATGACGGCGGTGGAGTTTTTACTGTGCGCGTGCGGGGAGGAGGAGATCGTCAGGTTGACGGGTTCGTATTTCATTTTGCCGCCTCCTTTGCCTTTGCGTCCCGGAGCATCTTTTTCGCCGTGCGGAAGCTCTGCACCAAGGGGATTCCTGCCGGGCAGCCGTAGGCGCAGCTGCCGCACTCGATGCAGTCCATGACGTTGCCCTTTTCAAGCTTTTCCAAATCGCCGTTCTTTTGCGCGCGGTGCAGGAAAATGGGCATCAGGTGCATCGGGCAGACATCCACGCACTTGCCGCAGCGGATGCAGTGCGGCGCGGCAACGGCGTGATTGTCCTGTTCGGAGAAGCAGGTCAGGGCGTTGTTGCCCTTGATCGTGCCGCAGGCGAGGGTATGCTGGGCAATGCCCATCATGGGGCCGCCGCAGAGAATTTTATAGGGTTGGCAGCAGAAGCCGCCTGCCGCCTCCACCAGATCGGAATAGAGCGTGCCGATGGGGGCGAGAAAGTTGGAGGGCTTGGCAATCGCTCTGCCCGTCACCGTTACGGCGCGGCGGACAAGGGGCATGCCCTCGTAGACCGCGTCATAAATTGCCGCGCAGGTCGCCGCGTTGAACACCGCGCAGCCCACCGCAGCGGGCAGTCCGCCGGGCGGGACGCAGCGCCCCGTGACCGACTGGATGAGCTGCTTTTCCGCCCCCTGCGGGTAGCGCACCCGGAGGGGGAGCAGCTCCACATCGTCGCTTAAGACCCGCCGCATCGCTTCAATCGCCTGCGGCTTATTGGCTTCGATGCCGACGGCGGTGCGGGCGGGCTTCAGAATCTTTTGAATCACACGCAGACCGCCTGCCACGCGCTCCGGCGTCTCGCGCATGAGACGGTCGTCCGAGGTGATGTACGGCTCGCATTCCGCGCCGTTGACAATCACGGTATCGACCTTACCCATGCCGGAGGAGATTTTGACATTCGTCGGGAAGCCTGCGCCGCCCATGCCCGTGATGCCCGCCTCGCGGATGATGGCGGTCAGCTCCTCGGGCGACAGCTCCGCGATGCTCTCCCGCTTTTTCACCGTGGGACAGAGCGTGTCTCTGCCGTCGCTTTCAATCACGACGCACATGCCGTTGGTGCCTGCGGGGGTGGGACGCATTTCCACCGCCACGACCGTGCCCGACACGGAGGCGTGGACGGGGACGCACAGCCCCTGCCCGTCGCCGATCTTCTGCCCAAGGGTCACACGGTCGCCGACCTTCACAAGAGGAGTGCAGGGTTTGCCGATATGCTGCGACATTGCAATGCTGACGAGCTTCGGACGCAGAGGCACGATGGGCGCCTCACAGGACAGCTCCTTGAAGCCCTTCGGATGAACGCCGCCAAAAAAGGAACGAGCCATAGGTGCATCACCTCAATTCATATTCATACGTTTCCACTATACCATATGCCGCCGAAAAAAGCTATGACTTTGCGCTGTGAATTTTTGAGAATTTTGTTTTTTTCGAAAAAAACGCCTGGGAGCTGTGAATGTTGCACAAAAACAAGGCTTGTCGGGCGCGCTTCTTCTACAAAAGTGACGGTTGCATTTTTCGACGAATACGATATAATAGGTGTACAAAGAAATAAACCCGTCGAAACAGCTCGGGAAAGCGGTTTTTGTGACCCTCCGAAGGAGTAATGCTCTCAGGAAAACAGACCGAGCTGCGTAGGGAATCTCTGGAGAAGCTCATTTTTGAGTGCCGAAGGTGCAAGGCGCAAGCCGAATCTCTCAGGCAAAAGGACAGAGTTTGATTCCGCGCAAGCGGAATTGCTGTGTTGTTGGAGTGTAACCGGAGACGGCTGCACTCTTTTTGTTTTGCCCTTCGGTCAGTCTCAGCGTGTCATTGCGAGGAGCGCAGCGACGCGGCTGCGCAGCCGTCCGCGACGAAGGAGCGTTACGGATGCGGCGTACCCCTTGCGGGTGCAATCTTGTGGAGGAAGTACCGAGTGCGTACAAACCTATAGCCGGA
>JBJFGB010000144.1:0-9055 GCA_051892295.1 Faecousia sp.
AGACGGCAGTTCCTGCACAAGATTGCCACGTCGCTGCGCTCCTCGCAATGACACGGGAAGACTTCCCTACTTGTCATTGCGAGGAGCGCAGCGACGTGGCAATCTCTGACTGTAAGTTTGTACGCAGTCGGTCGTTCCTGCACGCCGGCGGATACTATCCGTCCCTACGGCGTTGGCTGCGACATATCTCGTAGGGCGGCTATCAGCCGCAAGACAGAATGGAGGAAAGGATTGGTACGCAGTCAATATCCAAAAAAACCTTCATGCGAACAGCCTCCTGCTTTTGGATGCCCTGTTCTATTCTGCGTAAAAGCTCAAAATATCTTTTATGGCCTGATCCATTTTCATAGGATCCCGGAAACGGTGGTCCGCGCCGTCGATGGGGAGAAACTCGATCAGATTATTTTCCGCAAAAGCGCGCACCGCGTCAAAAGTTACAATTTCATCCGCAGTGCCGTGCAGGATCAAGATATCCTCCGCGTAATCCAAAAAGTCCCACCGCTGAATGTCATTGTTCCGCAATTCCTCCAAAAACGGACTGCCGATCATAATTTTCCGGTCAAAGCCTACAGGAACCTCCCTCCCCTTCCGGAGCTTTGCCAGTTCCTCCTCGTTCATAATAACCTTTGTGAGTAGATCGTACATATTGACCGCCGGACAGCGCAGGGCAATTTTACGGAAGGGATTTCCGTGTTCGGCAATGTATTTCAGTGTGAGATAGCCGCCGAAGCTCGTGGCGTAGGCATAGAGCTCCTCCGTCTGATATTTCCGCCGCGCATGGGAAAGCACCAGCTCAAAATAAGCATTGCAATCCGCTAAGCACAGCTTCTTTTTTACATCGTCGCCGTGACAGGGCCAGTTAAAGGTGATCATCGCCGCGCCCTTTTGCTTGAACAGCATACGCTCCGCAAATTTTTCAGCAGCGGCGTTGTCCTTATGGCCGCCGAAGCCATGGCAAAAAATCACAACACGGTGAATGTCGTGCCGCTCCCGCGCATACAGTTTGCAGCGAATATTGTGACCGTTTTCATTGATTTCAAAATAGCGTTGCAGCATGTTTCCTTCTTCCCTTTGGTTCACCCTATCGGTAGTTTGTAACATTGAAAGCAGCAGGGTTATTTGCTATGAAGCTCTTTGCAGGTCGTAACGAGCGGCACGCCGTCTACACGGGCGGTCACAGGGTTTTAATATACTGTCCGTCCTTTTCGGTAAAGCCCATGGTGTGCAGGTAGCGGATATGGTGCTCATTGTCCGTGGTGGTGATCAGCTTCCGGAAGCCCATCTTTTCCAGCTTGCGGTAGAGAAATCTGCCCACGCGGCAGTCGCGGTATTCGGCGGTAGCGTAATCGAGGTCAATGCGCAAAACGCCCTCCCCCTCGTCCTTGCCGATCAGCAGGCCTGCGGCGGTCATGTTGCAGTAAACCAGGATTGCAATGTTCGCATCCGTGCTGCCGTAGGTGTAGCCGCCGGAATATTTTTGAATGTCCCGCCCGTTGTACATGATAAAATCCTTGAGGAAGTCATTTTCAATGCGGATGGTGTGGGCTGTGAAGAGATCCTCATTTTTCTTCATACGGAACAGAAAATACAGGTTTGCTGCAACGACGCCGGCATTCAGCACGCCGGTGGGAATCGAGCCGATCATAAAGCCGTAAAGTGAAAAAAGCGCGGAGCCGATGGTGCTGACCCAGCGCAGCTTCACCACGGAGGTCATCACGAAGGAGAGAAAAACGATGACAGAGGCAATATAGCCGATATAGTTCCAAAGCTGGTCACCCCCAAAGCGGTCTGCAAGTACAGTGAGAAACATAAGCCTTTTCCTTTCCTTTTCTTTCACATTCTATGTATCTTATTCTACCGCATTGAACCGCAGATGTAAACACCGATTTCCCGCATATTGTGCCAAGGGGACGGGTTCCTTGACACCATGTGTGCCAAGGGGACGGGTTCCTTGACACCACGGCAGCAGTACCGCGCAGAGCCATGTCCCCGAGATTGCCACGGCGCAAGCGCCTCGCAATGACAGACAAGGCAGACCCATTTGTCATTGCGAGGGCGCTTGCGCCCGTGGCAATCTCTGGCTGTAAATTTGTACGAAGTCGGTAGTCCCTTCACAGGCGGACAGAGTCGTCCGCCTCTACGGTGAAAGTGCGTTCTCCCGTCGTAGGGCACGACGACTCGGCGTGCCGTCCGCGTAAGCGGCAGATGGTATGGGGAATGAGCGCACTCGGTTGTTCCTGCGCTGCTTATGACTGTCTCTGCCCACATTTTATATTCCGCGCGGAGCGCTCATAAGTCATTCACCCTTAGTCCTTAGCTTTTAGTCTGCGCAGAAGATTGCCGCGTCGCTGCGCTCCTCGCAATGACAGACCCGGGAGCGGTCGCAAAATGCAAAAAGCCCCGAGGTGCTTTCGCACTTCGGGGGCTTTAGTCTTGATCACACCAGCTCGATGATCGCCATCTCGGCTGCGTCGCCGCGGCGGGCGCCGATGCGGGTAACTCTCGTGTAGCCGCCGTTACGGTCAGCGTACTTCGGAGCCACTTCCTTGAACAGCTTGTGCGCGACATCTTCCTTCGTGATGTAGGACAGCGCTCTGCGGTATGCGGCGAGGTCGCCCTTCTTGCCGAGGGTGATCATCTTCTCCGCGACCGGCTGCACTTCCTTTGCACGGCAGAAAGTCGTTTCGAGCTTGCCGTTCTCCAGCAGGTCAGTGGTGAGCTGACGGAGCATCGCTTTACGCTGATCGCTCGTTCTGCCGAGCTTACGGGTTCCAAACATTCGTATTTCCTCCTTCTTAAAAGGTAAAACGGGATTTCGTTATCAGTTATTGCCGGACTCTTCCGTGGCAAGAGACAGACCCATCATCGCCAGCTTGTTCTGCACTTCATCCAGCGACTTCTTGCCCATGTTACGAACCTTCATCATTTCCTCCGGCGTTCTGGAGATCAGATCGCGGACGGTGTTGATGTTGGCGCGCTTCAGGCAATTGAAGCTGCGGACGGAGAGGTCAAGCTCCTCGATCGTCAGCTTGAGGGCAGGCGGATCGACATCCTGATTCTTCTCGCGCACGATGGACTGGCTCGCGACCGTCTCGGACAGGTCGGTGAACAGCGTCAGGTGCTCGGTCAGGATCTTTGCAGCGATGGAGACGGCGTCCTTTGCCGTGGTGGTCGCGTCGGTCCAGACTTCCAGCGTGAGCTTGTCGAAGTCCGTCATGTTGCCGACACGGGTGTTCTCCACCGTGTAGTTGACCTTGTAAACCGGAGAATACAGGGAATCCACGGGAATCACACCGATGGGGGTCTGCGGCGTCTTGTTGCGGTCGGCAGGGACATAGCCTCTGCCGCGGCTCATCGTGATTTCCATATTGAACGTGGCATCCGGGCCGAGAGAGCAGATGTGCAGATCCTTATTGATGATCTCCACCTCGTCGTCGGTCTTGATGTCGCCGGCTGTGACCTCGCACTCGCCGACCGCATCAATATAAACGGTCTTCACGCCGTCGCAGTTCATTTTAGAAATAATCCGCTTCACATTCAGAACGATCTCTGTGACGTCTTCCTTGACGCCGGGGATCGTCGAGAATTCGTGCTGCACGCCTGCGATCTTAATGGAGGTCGCAGCGGTGCCGGGCAGCGAAGAAAGCAGGATTCTTCTCAGAGAGTTACCCAAGGTCGTGCCGTAGCCTCTTTCCAGCGGCTCGACGATAAACACGCCATGGGAAGGATCTTCGGGAGAGTCAATACACTCGATTCGCGGCTTGTCAATTTCTACCATTTACTAATACCCTCCTTATTAATGTGCAAAGCAAACGCTCTGCCTTGTAAAACAGCTTACCAATAAACGAGGGTGAAGCGTTATTTGGAGTACAACTCGACGATGAGGTGTTCTGCAATCTCGAAGTCGATATCGTCTCTTGCCGGGAGGGCAAGAACCTTACCGGTGAGGGTGTTCTTGTCGCGGTCAAGCCACTTCGGGGCGGCGACGAATGCATCGTCTTCCTTCAGCTTCTTGAAACGATTGTTGGAGCAGCTCTTCTCGCAGACGGCGATGACGTCGCCGGTCTTGACGAGATAGGACGGGATATTGACGCGCTTGCCGTTGACGGTGTAATGACCGTGGTTGACAAGCTGACGCGCCTCGCGGCGGGTCGCGGCAAAGCCGAGACGATAGACGACGTTATCCAGTCTGCGCTCGATCAGGCTGAGCAGAACCTCGCCGGTGTTGCCTTCGGCGCGGGCAGCCTTCTCGTAGTACATACGGAACTGCTTCTCGAGGATACCGTATACGAATTTGACCTTCTGCTTCTCAGTGAGCTGCATAGCATACTCGGACTTCTTTGCTCTTCTCTGACCGCCGGGGTTCTTGTTGGAAGTCTTGGAATAACCCATAACGGCAGGAGAAACGCCGAGCGTACGGCAACGCTTGAGAACGGGCTGAGTATTTTTTGCCATTCTGACTTTTCCTCCTTAATGAATTAGACGCGGCGTCTCTTGGGGGGACGGCAGCCATTGTGGGGAATGGGGGTGACATCCTTAATAGAGACAACTTCCAGACCAGCCGACTGCAGCGCACGGATGGCAGCCTCACGGCCTTGACCGGGACCCTTGACATAGACTTCGACGGTCTTCAGACCGCAGGAGTCGATGGCTGCCTTCGCAGCAGTCTCGGCGCACATCTGCGCAGCGTACGGGGTGGACTTACGGGAGCCGCGGAAGCCGAGGCCGCCGGAGGAAGCCCAGGAAAGGGCGTTGCCCTGCAGGTCGGTAACGGTGACCATGGTGTTGTTGAAAGAGGAACGGATATGAACGGCGCCCTTTTCAACGTTCTTGCGCTCACGACGGCGCTTGACGACTTTCTTTGCATTAGCCTTTGCCATTTACATATCCCTCCTTACTTCTTCTTATTGGCGATGGTCTTCTTCGGGCCCTTACGGGTACGAGCGTTGGTCTTGGTGCGCTGACCGCGAACGGGCAGGCCGCGGCGATGACGCATGCCGCGATAGCAGCCGATTTCCGTCAGGCGCTTAATGTTCAGAGCGACTTCACGGCGGAGGTCGCCTTCGATGGTGTAGTTCTTGTCGATGACATCACGCAGTGCAGCTTCCTGATCTTCCGTCAGGTCCTTCACGCGGGTGTCGGGGTTGACGCCAGCCATCTTGAGGATGTCGTTGGCGCTCTTTCTGCCGATGCCGAAGATATAAGTGAGTCCGATCTCAACTCTCTTCTCGCGGGGCAGGTCAATACCAGCAATACGTGCCATTTACTTCCAGCACCTCCTATTAGCCTTGTCTCTGCTTATGCTTGGGATTTTCGCAAATTACCATGACGCGACCCTTGCGCTTGATAATCTTACATTTTTCGCACATGGGCTTCACGGACGGTCTAACCTTCATACTGTTTAACCTCCATATGAGAACAATGTCTCTTCTTTTACTTGCTTCTCCATGTGATCCGGCCTTGGGTCAGATCATACGGAGACATCTGAACAGTTACCTTGTCACCGGGCAAGATCTTGATATAGTTCATTCTGAGCTTGCCGGAAATGTGCGCCAGAATGGTATGCTCGCCGCCGATCTTGACTTTGAACATGGCATTCGGCAGTGCATCTGTCACGATGCCCTCAAGTTCGATTACGTCGTCTTTTGCCAAGTCTAAGAACCCTCCTTGGTTGAAACGTTGATTGTCTGGCTGATTGCAGCCAGTTCCCTTCGTAATTCGCTGTTGAGTATATGCTCGCCGGAACGGATTTTCGCGGTGAGCGACGAATCATGCCGAGGGAGCTTACGGACGTGCTTTTCCTTTTTACGTTTGGGCTTTTCCACCCGACGCTCCTTGCCGTTGGCGAGGGAAACGTACACACCGTCTGTGTCAATCACAAAGAACAGCATTCCCTTATCGCGTCCGGCGACGGATTGAACGAGGTCCGATTTTGATATCTCCATATCAAAGCCCCTCGGTGACGGTGAGAATTTCCGGCTCGCCGTCGGTGATGAGAACAGTATTTTCGTAGTGCGCCGAGAGCTTTCCGTCAGCGGTGACGGTCGTCCAGCCGTCCTTCAGCACCCGCACAGCGGCGGTGCCTTGGTTGATCATCGGCTCGATGGCAATCGTCATGCCGCGGACAAGTCTCGGTCCTCTGCGGGGCGTCACATAGTTGGGAACCTCCGGCTCCTCGTGCAGATGCTCGCCGACGCCGTGCCCGATAAAGTCCCGGACGACGGAGAAACCGTTCGACTCTGCATAGCTCTGCACGGCGCGGGAGATATCCACGATGCGATTGCCCTGCCGCGCGAATTTCACGCCCTCGAAAAAGCTCTGTCTCGTGACATCAATCAGCCTTTGCGCTTCGGCGGAGATTTTTCCGCAGGCAAAGGTGGCGGCGCAGTCACCGTGGAACCCTCCCCAGTAAGCACCGACATCGACGGAAACGATGTCCCCCTCCTGCAAAACTCTGCCGTCGGGGATTCCGTGAATGACGGTATTGTTCACGGAGATACACGCGCTGGCAGGATAGCCGGAGTAGTTGAGGAAGGAAGGCGTTGCGCCTTGTGACACGATAAAATCGTGGACAGCTTTGTCAATCTCCTTGGTTGTTACGCCGGGTCTTACCATATCCCCTGCCAAGGCACGGGCTGCCGCGGTAATTTTACAGGCACGGCGCATCACGGAGATTTCACGTTCATTTTTTACCGGGATCATTCCGATCCCCCTAAAGCCGCCATAATATCACGAGTTGCATCCTCGATGGGCTGATTGCCCTCGACAAGCCGCAGCTTGCCGAGCTTTTCGTAAAAGCCCTTGAGTGCTTCGGTCTCGGCGTGGTAGACCTCCAAGCGATGACGCACCGTTTCCGGCGTATCATCCTTGCGGATCACCAGTTCGGAGCCGCACGCATTGCAGATGCCCTCCGTCTTGGGCGGGTTAGCGACGATGTGATAGCTCGCGCCGCAGGTGCCGCAAACACGGCGTCCGGTCATGCGCGCCTCAATCACCTCGTCGGCGATTTCAATGGAGACGACACGGTCAATTTCGATGCCCTGCTCCAAAAGGGCTTCTGCCTGCGGGATTGTGCGGGGCATACCGTCTAAGATATAGCCGTTTGCACAATCCGGCGCGGCGAGCCGCTCCCGGACGATGCCGATGATGACATCGTCGGGAACAAGCATACCCTTGTCCATGAAACTCTTGGCTCTCAATCCGGTTTCCGTACCGTTCTTGATTGCTTCCCGAAGGATGTTCCCGGTGGAGATGGTCGGGATGTTCAGCCGTTTGGAGATGATCTCCGCCTGCGTTCCCTTCCCTGCGCCGGGCGCTCCCAACAGAATCAGTCTCATGCTCCGCCTCCGTTATTTCTCAAGGAAGCCGGAGTAGTTGCGCATCATCATCTGCGCCTCGATTGCCGTGACGGTCTCGAGGGCGACGCTGACAACGATGATGACGGAAGTACCGCCGAAGGAGAACTGCGTGTTCTGCATGACGACGCCGAGGATAATCGGAATCACCGCAACGATGCCGAGATAAATGGCACCAAACAGGGTGATCTTGTTGATGACCTTGCGGATGAAATCCGAAGTCGGACGGCCCGGACGGAAGCCGGGGATGAAGCCGCCGTTCTTCTGCAGATTGTGGGCAACCTCAACGGGGTTGTACTGAATCGTCGCATAGAAGTAGCTGAAGCCGATGATGAGCAGCAGGTAAATGACCGCGTAGATCGCGCTCGTGTTGTCGAAGATATTGCGGTAAGCCCAGTTGCTCGTCCAGCCGCCGAACGCACAGATTGTTGCGGGGAAGCTGGCAATGGACTGCGCAAAGATGATGGGCATAACACCGGACATATTGACCTTGATGGGCAAATGGGTGTTCTGACCGCCATAGACCTTACGACCGACCACGCGCTTGGCGTACTGCACAGGGATTCTGCGCTCCGCCTGGGAAACGAAAACGATGAAGACGATGATCGCCAGCATACCAACCAACAGAGCAATCGCCCAATAGAACTGGGTGGAGCCGGTCTCCGGGAAGCACAGGTTCCACAAAGGCATGATAATGCCGCCGGGAATACGGGCAATGATGTTGGCAAACAGGATCATGGAGATGCCGTTGCCGATGCCGTGCTCGGTAATCTGCTCGCCCAACCACATGACCAGCGTGGAGCCGGCGGTGAAGGTCAGGATAATCACGATTGCGGGCAGAACGCCGGTCTTCGTGAGCAGCAGGTTGCTGTATGCGCTGTTGTAGTTGGTGAGCATGACATAGTAGGCAAAGCCCATCAGCAAGCCCAAAGCAACCGTGGTGATGCGGGTGATCTTGGTGATCTTCTTCTTGCCCTCTTCGCCGCCTTCCTTGCTCAAACGCTCGAGCGCGGGGATGGCGATGGTGAGGAGCTGAATGATAATGGATGCGTTGATATACGGCTGGATCGACAGCGCAAAAATGGTAGCCGTCGAGAACGCGTTGCCGGACATCATGTTAAACAAGCCGAGGATCGTGCCGCTGAGCTGCTCGTTAAACATCTGAGACATGCTCTCGACATTGACAAACGGGACGGGAATGACATTACCGATACGGTAAAGCAGGATGATCAGGAGCGTGAACAGAATCTTTCTGCGCAGCTCGGGAATCTTCCAAGCGTTACGGAGTGTAGTAAGCACTTACACCACCTCAGCCTTTCCGCCTGCCTCCTCGATCTTAGCTTTGGCAGAACCAGAGAACGCCGCTGCCTTAACAGTCAGCTTCTTCGTGAGTGTGCCGTTGGACAGAACCTTCAGACCGTTCTTGCAGTCGCGGATAATGCCCTTTTCTTCCAGCGCAGCAGCATCAACCACAGCGCCGTCCTCGAATGCGTTCAACGCGCCGACATTGACAGCCGTGAGGGGCTTCGCGAAGATGTTATTGAAGCCGCGCTTCGGGATGCGGCGTGCCAGAGGCATCTGGCCGCCTTCGAAGCCGACACGGATCTTGCCGCCGGAGCGGGCCTTCTGACCCTTGTGACCGCGACCTGCGGTCTTGCCGTTGCCGGTGCCGCAGCCGCGGCCCTTGCGCTTTGCAACCT
>JBJFGB010000145.1:0-2289 GCA_051892295.1 Faecousia sp.
TGCCGAAAGGAGCCTTATGAATTCTTTTTTCTCCCTTTTGCTGACCGTTGCCATACTGCTCAGTTCCCTGTTCGGCGCTGCCGGTTTGTTCGGCGATGAGACGGGCGATTCCGAACCCTATGTTCCGGCGATCGCGGTGCAGGACACTGCGACGGTTCTCGCCGACGATGACAGCACGGACACGGATGCCTCTGTCAACGCCGCACAGCGTTTGGCCTCTCTGCGGCCGGAATCGGCGCCGCTTCCCTACGAGGACATCGACTACGAGCATTATGATCCGGATTATCTCCATGATGCGGCCGATGAGCTTCTCAGGCTGGCAGAGGCCGGGGAGGCCGACGGCGTAATCGAGCTGTATGACGCCATGTATGACGATATGCTCTATATCGACGCGCTGTGCACACTGACCATGCTGCGCTCGGACGCCGATATTTACGACGAATACTGGGCGGAGGAATACGCCTATTCCAATCTTCTCTGGTCGGAAGCGGAGGATATTCTCTGCTCCGCCGGGCATGATATTTTAAAAACGGACTGCGCCGAGGCCTTTGTCGAGCACGTCGGGGACGAGACCGCCGACTGGTTTTTCTACTATGAACCGCTCACGCAGAGCGAGCTCGACGACTATGACCGGCAGTTTGAGCTTTTTGACGAATACCGAATCCTGTACGACACGATATACGATATAGAGTACAGCTACCACGGCAAGTCCTGGACGCTTGAAAGCCTATACGGCTTTTCCGGCAGTGTATTGGCGGAGACCGATTACGACGCGTATCTTGCGATCTACAACGGCTTGCAGCAGGCGCTGTGCGAGACGTTTGCCCCGATCTATATCGAGCTTGTGAGCCTCTGGAATGAGGAAGCCCGTCGGGCCGGCTATGACTCCTTTACCGATTATGCTTACGAATGCTACTATGCGCGAGACTACACGCCGGAGGATGCACAGCTTCTCTGTGACGCGGTGAAGCCGATCGCCCGGCAGTATTACGCCGATCTGTATTACAGCGATATGTACTACGCGGTGGACACCGTCGGGCCGGTTTATTCCTCCGACGAGCTTCTTGCCATTCTGGGAGAGTATCTTCCGCGGGTGGACGACGCGCTTCTCGAGCCATGGAACGAGCTGACAACGCGGAATCTGTACGATCTCGCCCCCATTGCGGCCGGACGCTTTGACGGAGCCTATTCCACCTCCCTGCTCTATTTCCGCAGTCCGTTCCTGTTTGCCTCGCTGGAGGGCAGCTGCTACGACCTCACGACCCTGACCCACGAATTCGGCCACTTCGCCGATTACTGGTTCAGCCCGCAGACGAACATCTTCACCCAGACGGACGATCTCGATCTGTCCGAGATCCACTCCAACGCCCTGCAGGCCCTGTTCACAAGCTTCTACAGCGAGATCTACACCGACGGTGCCGATGTCGCGGAGTTTGCAAACCTCTCCGACCTGCTTGAAAACATCCTTGACGGCTGCATCTACGACGAATTCCAGCGCCGCATTTTCGAGGAGACCGAACCGCTGACACCGGAGCGCATTAACGCCATCCACACGCAGGTCTGCTCGGAATACGGCCTGTACGATGAGGCGGAATGGGACAGCACCTGGGTCTATATCAGCCATAATTTCGAGCAGCCCCTCTACTATATAAGCTATGCGGCCTCCGCCGTGGCCGCCCTGCAGATCTGGAACATCGCCCAGACGGATTTTGACGCGGCATCCGACATCTATATGGATGTTCTCCGCCACGGTGCTCACGACGAGGGCTACTTCACCGTTTTGGAGGAATGTGGCCTGCAAACCTTCCGCGAGGAAAACGCCGCGGCCGATGTGTGTCAGCTGGTTCTGGATCGCCTGGAAGCCCTGGACGCCGCCTATACCGGATAAGCGCCGAACTCAATATCAGAACCGCGCAGGAAAGCAGGACTTTCCGGCGCGGTTTTGTCTTTATGCGGATTTTAGACAAAAATGCAGCCCGATTTTGTACGCCCTGAGGGTTGCTTTATTAACATTCTTTAATATATCTAAACAATTTTAAATTGTAAAATATATAACAGGAATGTTATAATATTCGCGTCAAAATTTGAAAAAAAAGGAAAAGGATGTGCCTGTATGAAGAAGCTGTTGAGTATTCTGCTTGTTCTGACCATGATGCTGACCCTCGTAAGCAGCGCGTTTGCGTTTGCCGATGAGGAAGTCATCGAGGCCGCAGCAGAAACCGAGGCTGCTGACGTCGTAATGGACGAAAGCGACACCGAAGAACCTGCGGAAGAACCTGCGGAAGAACC
>JBJFGB010000146.1:0-8940 GCA_051892295.1 Faecousia sp.
TGCACTTGCCTCACGCGGTTAACTTAATGACATTGGGACATGTCCCCGGCCTACAGGGGTGCGCAATGAGAAGGCGCATCGGGGATGCCGTGAGCTTCGGGCTTTGGGGTTATTTGGGGCTGAGTTCTACGGCGCGGCGGAGGATGCTGTAGGCGGGGACGGGGCGGGGGAGCTGCATGGTGAAGGTCATTTGCGGAGTGCGCGGTTCGGTTAGAATTGCACCGTCGGCATCTGCCATGATCGGCACGGTGAATTCGAAGGGGCGAAGATCGGGTCCCACCAGCTCGACCGTATCGCCTGCTGCGAATTTATTGCGCAGGGAGAGGGTCGCAAGCCCGTTTTCGTCGCAGTCCGTCACGATGGCGCAGACCTGCCAATCGCGGATGTAACGGGAATTCTCTGTGTACTGCCCCGGCGCACCGTAGAAAAAGCCGGTGGAATAGCGGCGGTGCGAGACACGTTCGACCTCATTGCGCCAGACGGGATCCATCGCTCTGCCGGCTGCTACGTCGTCAATCACATGGCGGTAGGCGCCCGTGACGATGGCGGCGTAATAGGCGGATTTTGCGCGGCCTTCAATTTTCAGGCAGTCTACGCCGACTTTTATCAGGTCGTCAATATGGTCGATCATGCACATATCGCGGGAATTCATAATGTAAGTGCCCTTCTCGTCCTCAAAGACGGGGAAGTATTCGCCGGGGCGCTTTTCCTCCATCAGAGCGTACTGATAGCGGCAGGGTTGGGCGCAGGCACCGCGATTGCTGTCTCTGCCGGTCATATAGTTCGAGAGCAGGCATCTGCCCGAGTAGGACACGCACATTGCGCCGTGGGCAAAGGTTTCAATTTCCAGCTCCTGCGGCGTGTTTTGGCGAATGGTGCGAATTTCCTCTAAGGAAAGCTCTCTTGCAAGGACGACGCGCTTTGCGCCCAATTCGTACCACGCGTTCGCGCAGGCGTAATTGGCGACGCTGACCTGCGTGGAGACATGGCGCTCACAGTGGGGCGCATATTTCTCCGCCGCGCGGAACACGCCGAGGTCGGCGATGATGAGCGCGTCTACGCCGCTTTGTTCGAGCAGCTCCAAATGCGCGGGAAGCCCCGCAAGCTCGTCGCTGCGGGGCATGGTGTTTACGGTGACATGGACTTTTACGCCGTGTGCATGGGCAAAGCGGACTGCCTCGGGCAGCTCCTCCGGGGGAAAGTTCCCCGCGAAGGAGCGCATGCCGAAGCTTGTCCCTGCCAGATAGACCGCGTCCGCGCCGTAGAGGACGGACATCTTCAGCCGCTCCATATCGCCGGCGGGCGCTAACAATTCGGGTTTATTCCGCATTTTCCTGCTCCTGTAAGAAGGCGTTGTGCTCGTCGTAGGTCCTGGAGAAGTGGTGCAGACCGGTGGAGTTGTCCAACGCGTAGAAATAGTAGTTCGTATCCGCCGGGTTCAGCGCGGCGGTGATGCTCGAAAGACCCGGGTTGGAAATCGGGCCGACGGGCAGACCTGCGTGCTTATAGGTGTTATAGGGGCTGTCCACCTGCGTGTCCTCATAAGTCAGCGGACGGTTGATGCCGCCGAGGGCGTAGACGACGGTTGCGTCAATGTTGATATAGGGCCAGTTCGCGGGATCACACAGGCGGTTATAGATGACGGAGGCGATGGTGCCGCTCTCGCTGGAAGCAGCGGTCTCGCGTTCAATCATAGAGGCGACGGTGATCAGCTCATAGACCGTAAACTGATGCGCGGCGATATAGTCATCGTCATAACCCGCCGCGCGCAGACGCTCGGCAAAGTGCTCGTTCAGCAGGGTGAGCTGTTCCTGCGCAGTGTCGGAGAACTTGCGCTCAAAATTCGTCAGCAGCTTGTCCAACACGCGCTCGGGGTCGTCGTTCTCGTAGAAGTCATAGGTGTCGGGGAAGAGGAAGCCCTCAAGGCGATTTTCATCGCCGTAAGGGATCCCCTCTAAGAACCAGTAGTCAAACTCCGTCTCTGCGGCGCAGACTGCCAGCTTTTCCGCAGTGCAGACGCCGTTTTTCTCCATCAGCGCGAAGATCTGCGCGGCGGTCATGCCCTCGGGGATCATCACGCGGACGGTG
This sequence comes from Faecousia sp., assembly GCA_051892295.1. GTDB lineage: Bacteria > Bacillota > Clostridia > Oscillospirales > Oscillospiraceae > JAZOXB01. Next base: position 2,089 of record JBJFGB010000146.1, read on the forward strand.
GTGCGATTGGGACTGTTGGCAATCATGCCGTTGACAAGCGCATGATAGTCAAAGTTGTAACAGATTTGATAGGTGCCGGGATCCATCGTCTCCGTGGAGTCCGTGAATTTGCAGTAGAATTTGAACAGCCACGGATATTTGATCACGCCTTTGTCCTCCAACATCTGCGCGATGTCGTCGAGTGTGGCGCCTTCTTCAATCGTGACGGTCAGCGTTTCGTCCGATCTGCCGAATGCCAGCACATCCTGCGCGCATTCCCAGACGCCGTAGCCTAAGCCGACTGCGGCGACGCCGACGATGACCAGATAGAGCAGCACCTTGACGAACAGGGGCACAAGGCGGTGCTTGCCCTTGCGCTTCGGCTTGTCGGGGGGCGGCTCGTCGCCGTCTTCGTCGTCGCAATCCTCCTCGTCCGTTTGGTAATCGCCCAGGGGGGTAGGCAGGGGATCGTCTTCGTACTCGCCGTAATCGTCAAAGGCGGCACCGAAATCGGGCGTGAAATCCGTATCCTCCGCAGCGGGCGGGGGAAAATCGGGGCTTTCGTCAGACGGCTGTTCTTCGAGCAGCTGATCCGCTTCGGCAAGCAGCGCATCAAGATTCAGCGCCTCGTCGGAATCGTAAATATCATCATAGTGATCAGACATTTCTGTCCTCCTTTCGGAAATGCGGGACTCAGCGGACGGCTCCGCAATATACGACACCCGCCGCGACCTTTTTCGCCGCTGCTTCGCCGCGCAGCGCGGTGATCAGCGCAAGGGCAAAGTCGAACGACGCGCCTGCGGCTCTGCCGGTGATGAGCTTGCCGTCCTGCACGACGGGGGCATCCTGCATGTTTGCACTGCCCATTTCATTCTCCATGCCGGGGTAGCAGGTCGCTTTTTTGCCCTCCGTGATGCCGAGGTCGGCGAGGACGGTCGGCGCGGCGCAGATGGCGGCAAGGAAGCACTCTTTTTCATGGAGCGCACGGACGGCGGAGAGAACCGCTTCACTTGCGCGGATGGAGGCGACGCCGCCCAATCCGCCGGGCAGAATGAGCATTTCTGCATTCGAGAAGTCCGTCTCTTCCACGACGCAGTCCGCGCGGACGGTGATACCATGGCTGCCTTGGATTTCTAAGCCGCCGATGCCCGCGAGGCGCACTTCGACTCCGGCGCGGCGCAGCAAATCGCAGGGGACGAGTGCCTCCGCCTCCTCAAAGCCCTTGCCGAGTATGATATAGACCATGTGTTATTCCTCCAAACAGTTTTGCACGAGGTGAAAGATCTCGTTGTGAATATCATCGATGGTGCGCATTTTGCCGTCGCGGGCGCAGTCGATGATTGTCCAGCCGTAGAAATGCGCGGCCTGCAGGCCTGTGTTGCGGCACAGACGCAGATAATCCATATTCTGCTCATGGATATCCGCCAGCGTGTTGGTCTGCACCTCCCGCTTGCGGAGCATTTCTCCCGTCAGCTCGGTCGGCACATCCAAATATAGGACGAGATCGGGCTGCGGAAGTTCCATATGCCGATACTCGAAATCATACAGCCAGCGGAAGAACGCTTCGCGCTGCTCCTCCGGCTCCTTCGATGCCTGATGGACGGCGTTGGAGGTGGTGTAGCGGTTGGAGAGCATCAGACCGCCGTTTTGGTAGTATTTGCCCCAGACCTTGCGGTAAGAGGCGTAGCGGTCGACGGCGTAGAAGGTAGAGGCGGCGTAGGCGTTGACATCGGAGGGCTTGCTGCCAAATTCGCCGCCGAGGTACATACGGATGAGCGCGGAGGAAGGCTCGGAATACTGCGGAAAATCCATGGTTCGGAAGTCGATGCCGAGTGATTTCAGGCGCTTGGTCAAAAGCGCGAACTGCGTGGTCTTGCCGGAGCCGTCCGTTCCTTCAAACACAATCAGCTTTCCCATGTTCATTACCCTTTCATTCTCATTTTGATTGCCGCAAAAATAAATTTCGGCAAGCGCATCATACGCCCGAGGCGGCGCGGTTCCTTGATGAGCCGATAGAGCCACTCGAGCTGCAAACGAATCATCCAGCTTGGGGCGCGTTTGACCGTACCCGCGATGCCGTCGAGCGTGCCGCCCAAGCCGATCATCAGCTTTACATTTAATTCGCGGGCGTGTTCGTGCATGAAATACTCCTGCTTTGGCGCGCCGAGGCAGACATAGACAACATCCGCCTGTGCCTCGTTGATGCGGCGCACCGCTTCGGCTTCGTCCTTAAAATAGCCGTCCATCGTGCCGCAGACGCAGAGCTTCGGGTGCTTTTCCAGCATTTTTTCCGCCGCCAGCTCCGCGATGCCGGGCTTACTGCCCAAGAGGAAAAGACGCTTTTCCGTTTCTTCCAAGATTGGCAGCAGATTCTGCGCGAACTCAATGCCCGCGACCTTCTCTTTGAGCGGCGTTTTGAGGAGCTTTGCCCCGAGGACGACACCCGCGCCGTCGGGCAGGACGAGCGAGGCGGCATTCAGCACCTCGCGGAATTTCCCGTCATGCAGCGCTTCGTATGCCATCTCCGCGTTCGGCGTTACGCAATAGGCTGCCGCGCCGCCTTCGAGCAGCACACGCCCTTGCTCCAGCGCCTCCTGCATGGTCACATTGTCATAGAGCACTCCCAAAACATCGGTTTTCACGCGCATACCTCTTCCATTTTATTCTGCAACCATTTTACCACAGAATTCGAACTTTGTCTACGGTTCAATTTCACATTCTGCTCTCCGCCGCATACTATGTTGTGAAAGCATATTTCTGCTTTGTAAGCGCGGTGCGTCCGCGGTTACTTAACTTCGTTCTTCGGGAGGTAATATTATGGCGGAAAACACCTACGAGGCAGCGGGCGGCGGCGAAGGGAAGCAGCCTGTCTGCATACATTCTCATCAGATCATGGATAGCTGCCTGGATAAGGACTGCGTGGAGGAGCTGCGCGTCTATCTCACCACACAGTCCCAGGCGGCGCTGGACGGCGCGACGACCGCGAAGACCCGCTGCGCAGAACTTCTGTTCGTGGATGTCGATGTAGAGCAGCTTCCCTACAAGGCGGGGCATTTCTCGGTCGATCTCACCTTCTACTACCGTATCATCGGCGACGCGATCCTGGGCGGGACGCGCCCGACCACCATCACGGGGCTTGCGGTTTTCGCAAAGCGCGTCGTGCTTTACGGCGGCAAGAGCAGGGCAAAGACCTTCCGCAGCACCGACGAGATCCCCACGGCGGAGTCTCTGCTGCAATGCGAGAAGCCGCTTGCCATTGTGGAGGCGCTCGATCCGATGATCCTCTCCGCAAAGGTCAAGGAGGTTTGTGAGTGCCGCCGCTGCGAGACGGAGCTGACCGACATTCCCGCGAATATCGTTGAGAGCTTCGGGGAGCAATTGGTACTCTCCGGCGAGAGCAAGCGCCTGTATGTCACCATCGGACAGTTCTCCACCGTCCGCCTCGAGCGCGACACGCCGCTGTCGATTGAAGTGTGCGAATACTGCGCGCCGACGCGGGAATGCTGCGACGACGATTGCTGCGAGGAGGACCCCTGCGAGCTCTTCAGCCGCATTGATTTTCCGATGCGTGCCTTCTTCCCCGACAGCCACGGCGGAGACCACAAGGAGAACTCCTGCCGCACCTGCGGCGGCTGATGCTACAGCTTATGCAAAAGCAGCTTGTCTCATAAATGACCTCGCCTCGTTTTCCGTTTCGGGAAAACGAGGCGAGAAGCGGTTATGGGGATGTTTGCTTGGCTGCCTGACGGCATGGACAAATGTGCTTATATGAAATCGGTAGTTCCTGCACGAGATTGCCACACCCAGTGTGCGCACTGGGTTCGCAATGACATGGAGGGAGGTTTATACGCACTCGGTAGTTCCTGCACACGGCGGGGACATGTCCCCGCCCTACAGAGATTTTGCGTTGGAAAGGGAACTCGCCCTGCTTCCGAGTTTGGGAAACAGGGCGAGTGCTTTATTTCGGCATATGGACATCGAGCTGGGGGTAGGGGATGGAGATGCCTTCTTCGTCGAATTTTTTCTTGACCGCTTCGGTCACGTCGAATTTGACTTCAAAAAAGTCCCCGGGAGCGACCCACAGGAGCAGGAGATAGTTCACACTGCTGTCGGCGTATTCGCTGATATGTACCTCCGGCGCGGTGCCCGGGCAGAGCTTCGGATGCTGCGCCGCCGCGAGGATTGCTGCCTTGACGCGGTCAATATCGTCGTCATAGGAGGCGGAGAAGGTCAGGTCGATGCGGCGCTTTCCCTCGACCGTGTAGTTATAGATGCGGGCGGAGGAGGCGTCGCTGTTCGGGATATAGATGCGCTTGCCGTCGGCGGTCATGATCTGCGTATAGCACATGCCGATTTGCTCGACCGTGCCGCAGTCAGAGCCGATCTGCACGAAATCACCGACGCGGAACGGGTGCGTGGCAAGCAGCGTGATGCTGCCTACCACATTGGAAAGGGCGTTTTGCACCGCCAGCGAGATTGCCAGGGAGACGACGCTCAAGAGCGCGACCAGCGAGGTCACGTCTACGCCGAGACTGCCGGCGGCAACGAGAATGACGATCGCATACAGCAGCACGCGCATGGTCGCCTTCAGAAAGGCAAATATTGTTTTGTCAAGTCTGGAGCGGCTGAGCATGCGGTCAAAGAGCTTCAGCAGCAGCTTGACCACCAGAATGCCGGCAGCCAGAATCAGAACCACAGGCAGGAGCTTTTTCAGCGTCAGCGTGGCAAAAAAGCCTCGAATTTCTTCCCAACTCATTGTGTTTCCTCCGTTTCCGAGGCGGGCAGACGGTGGGAATCGGCGTTGACGTATGCCATCAGCTCGTCTCCTGTAATGGTTTCCTTTTGCAGCAAATAGAGCGCGATTTCATCCAGCAGGCTGCGATTGTCTCGCAGGAGCTGCTTGGCGTCCTCATAGCAGGAGCTTAACAGCGCACGCACCTCGTTGTCCGCCGTGGCGGCGGTGGTCTGGGCGCAGTCCATATATGCCTGTCCGTCCAAATATTCGCTCTGTGTGGCGGCGAGTGCCATGAGCCCGACTTTATCGCTCATGCCGAACTGGGTGACCATGCGTCGCGCCAGCTCCGTCGCGCGCTGGATGTCGTTTGCGGCGCCCGTGGTCTGAATGCCGAAGACGGTCTGCTCCGCCGCGCGTCCACCCAAAAGGGTTTGCAGCTGGATCAGCAGCTCCTCTTTGGAATTGAGATATTTTTCCTCCTCGGGCATCTGCATCGTATAACCCAGCGCGCCGGAGGTATGCGGCACGATGGTGATCTTGGAGACGGGCTGCGAATGCTTGCGCAGGGCGGCGACGAGGGCGTGACCGACCTCGTGGTAGGCGACAATGCGCTTTTCCATGTCCGTCAGCACGGTGCCCTTTTTCTCCGTGCCTGCGATGACCGTCTCAAAGGAGACGAGAAGATCCTGCTGGTTGACCGCCTGCCTGCCCATGCGCACGGCGCGCAGCGCAGCCTCATTGACAAGGTTGGCAAGGTCTGCGCCGACCGCGCCTGCCGTTGCCTGCGCCAGCTTGCGCAGATCGACGTCCTCGGCAAGGCGGATGTTGCGCGTGTGGACGAGAAGGGTCTGATAGCGTCCCTCCAAATTCGGACGGTCGACGACAATGCGGCGGTCAAAGCGTCCCGCGCGGAGCAGCGCCTTGTCCAGCACCTCCGGGCGGTTGGTTGCCGCAAGAATGACGACGCCCTTTGACGAGTCGAAGCCGTCAATCTCCGCAAGCAGCTGGTTCAAGGTCTGCTCGCGCTCGTCATTGCCGCCGAACTTGCTGTCGCGGCTTCTGCCGATGGCATCAATCTCGTCGATGAAGATGATGGCGGGAGCGACCTTCGACGCCTCCTGGAAGAGGTCGCGGACACGGCTTGCGCCGACGCCGACGAACATCTCCACAAAGTCCGAGCCGGAGATGGAGAAGAAGGGGACATGGGCTTCACCGGCGACTGCCTTGGCAAGCAGGGTCTTGCCGGTGCCGGGAGAGCCGACCAGGAGCGCGCCCTTCGGCAGCTTTGCGCCGATGGCGGTGTATTTCTTCGGGTTGTGCAGGAAGTCGATGATCTCGACGAGGGATTCCTTTGCCTCGTCCTGACCCGCGACATCCCGGAAGGTCACGCCGGTCTCTTTTTCCATATACATCTTGGCCTTGCTCTTGCCGATGTTTCCGATGCCGCCGAGACCGCCGCCACCGCCTGCGCGGTTTGCGACCATCCGCATGATGAGCGAGAAGACTAAGAACAGCAGGATCGGGACGATCACCCACGAGAACAGGAAGGAGAAGGTGTCGTCCTCCACCTGCACGCCCGTGAATTCAACGCCGTTTGCCTGCATCGTATTGACGACGTCGGTCAACTCCACATTGGGCAGCCGCGTGGTATAATAGACCATCTTCCGGTCGTTTTTCACATCCTCCCGAAGTGTATAGGCGATTTGATCCGTGCCGATTTCCGCACTTTGGATACGGTCTTCGCCGACTGCGCTCAGAAAACGGTCGTAGGTCACCTGCTCCTCCCGGGAGGAGGTGAAGAGACGCATGATCTGATTGCCGAAAAAGGTAAGCACGATGACAAGCAGAATCAGCGCGATGATGGAAAACTTCGGCTTGTTATCGTTTTGCGGTTTTTGATTGGGGTTGCGGTTTGCCATTTTTTCACTCCCTCTTTTGCTTTCTCAGCCTCTGTTTACAATGTCGCAAGAGGCTTCTTTTTCTTCTGCATCATAGCATATTTTTTGCCCGTTCGCAATTCGTATTGCCCTGCGCGGCGTGAATTTTTTGTTAAAACCGAGGAAATTTTCTCTGAACACACATTTTGTTCATTTGTCAATGATGTGAGACCGTAAAAAAGGTGAAAGAGTTGCAAGTTT
>JBJFGB010000147.1:0-2215 GCA_051892295.1 Faecousia sp.
ATATGAAGCATTTTGCAGCCGCCATCGCAGCGCATCCGATCTGCTGGAACTGCGGACAGAACCGGCGGATGAAATGTTTCTTGGCATCGACGCAGGATCAACTACGGTCAAGGCTGTGCTATGCGACAGCGAGGGCAATCTTTTCCGGCCGATGTATGAGATGAATCATGGGAATCCCGTTCCCATCATCCGAAACTATCTGAGCGATCTCTACCGCGATTATCCGCATCTGCGCATCCGTGCCGCCGCTGTAACCGGCTACGGAGAGGAACTCGTCAAGAATGCTTTTCACGTGGACTTCGGCGTGGTTGAAACGGTCGCGCACTATGCAGCTGCCCGGCGCTTTTGTCCGGACGTGGATTTCATTCTCGACATCGGCGGACAGGACATCAAGTGCTTTCGGATTCGCAACGGCGCGATTGACAGCATCTTTCTGAACGAAGCGTGTTCGTCCGGATGCGGCTCCTTTCTGCAAACCTTTGCCGCGGCCCTGGGATACTCCACTGAGGATTTCTTTCGGGAAGGACTCTTTGCCGAAGCTCCCGTCGATCTTGGCTCGCGCTGCACGGTGTTTATGAACAGCGCAGTCAAGCAGGCACAGAGGGAGGGCGCAAGCATCCCGGACATCTCTGCGGGCCTTTCAATCAGCGTCGTCAAAAACGCTCTGTACAAGGTCATACGCTGCGGAAGCACGGAAGAACTGGGGAAAAACATCGTGGTTCAGGGCGGCACCTTCCTCAACGACGGCGTATTGCGCGCCTTTGAACAGGAACTCGGGCGGGAGGTTTTGCGCCCGCAGACGGCGGCGATCATGGGCGCCTATGGCGCAGCCCTGTACGCCAAGCAGAACAGCTCCGGGCTGGAAAGCAGTGCTCTGCTGACGGAAAAGCAGCTGCGGCAATTCCGGCATCAGACCAGCACGGTCATCTGCGAGGGCTGCGGAAACCACTGCCACCTGACGGTCAATCTGTTCAACAACCACGACAGGTATATTGCCGGAAACCGGTGCACTCGCTTTTACGGAAGCGGACAAAATCACCAGCTCAATCTCTGCGATTTCAAGCGCAAGCAGTTAAAGCGGTACAGGGACAATCGAATTGAGGAGGGTAAGCCGACGATCGGCATTCCCATGGGACTCAATTTCTATGAGCTGCTTCCATTCTGGTATACCTTCTGGAAGACGCTGGGATTCAACGTTCTGGTATCTCCTGAGTCCAGTCGCGCGCTGTATCGCAGTGGACAATATTCGATCCCTTCGGATACCGTCTGCTACCCTGCAAAACTGATGCATGGCCATATCGAGTGGCTTCTGGAGCGCACGCCGGACGCGATTTTCTATCCGGATATGACCTACAATGTGGATGAGCATCTGGGCGGGAATCATTACAACTGCCCGGTGGTCGCCTATTATCCGCAGGTGTTGAAGAACAATGTAGAGGCGCTGCGCGCGTGCACCTTCATTGACGACTTCATCAGCCTGCACAACCGGAAGGGCTTTTTCATTCATATCCGAAAAATCCTGGACCGATACTTTCCGGACATTCCAAGGACCATAGTGCGCAAGGCAACGGATGCCGCATATCAGGAATACGAGAGCTATCTTGCGAGAATCCGCAAAGAGGGAGCGGAAATACTGGAAGCCGCGCAGCGGGAGAAGCGACCGATCATTATGCTTTGCGGCAGACCATATCACATCGATCCGGAGATTAACCACGGCATCGATCATCAGATCTGTGCACTTGGAGCTGCTGTTCTGACCGAGGACAGCGTCAGCCATCTGGTGAAACCGTTTGACGTCGCTGTAATGAACCAGTGGACCTACCATTCTCGCCTGTATGCAGCGGCAAAGTTTGTTGCAGTGCGGGGGCAACCCGGCATTCAACTGGTACAGCTGGTATCCTTCGGTTGCGGCGTCGATGCGGTGACCAGCGACGAGGTCCGGTCAATTGTTGAAAGCTGCGGAAAATACTATACGCAGCTGAAAATTGATGAAATATCCAATATGGGTGCCGTCCGAATCCGGCTTCGGAGCCTGCTTGCGGCAATTTCAGAGAAAGAGGCATCGGAGGTGAAAGCATGAAGGTTTTCCTTTTTATTTCTGCTGCGGTCGTTGCATATCTGATTGGCGGTGTCAATCCAGCCATTGTTCTGTCGAATCGTATCTATCATCAGGACATACGTCAGTTGGGGAGCGGGAATCCCGGCTTTACCAATT
>JBJFGB010000148.1:0-8677 GCA_051892295.1 Faecousia sp.
GTAGGGCGGTTTCGCCCTACCTTTTTGTTTGCCAATTATTATTTTACACTAAGAAAGGAGAGAAAATATTTTCCGTAAAAGTGTCGGTTTGTTGTTGACAACGGAGTTCTTTTCGTGTATGCTTAGGCACGGAACACAACATATTGTGCCATTGTCAAGATCCCACACAAGATAATCTTTGTTTTTTGAACTTTTTACGGAGGTATGCTATGCGCATCGGCGGGCTGCAAAAGCTGACACTGCTTGACTTTCCCGGGCATGTCGCCTGCACGGTTTTTCTGCAAGGCTGCAACTTTCGCTGCCCATTTTGCCATAATGCCTCGCTGGTGTTGGGTCAGGAGAGCATCACAGAGGACGAAGTGCTCAGCTTCTTAAAAAAGCGACAGGGACTCCTCGACGGCGTGGCAATCACGGGCGGCGAACCGATGGTATCGCCTGATATTGACGCACTGCTGGAAAAAATCAAGGCGCTCGGCTATCGCGTCAAGCTCGATACAAACGGCACCTTCCCGGAGAAGCTGCGCAGCATGATCGAGCGTGGGCTTGTAGACTATGTTGCCATGGACGTGAAAAACACGCGTGAAAAGTACGATCGAACCGCCGGCGTAAGCGGCTTCCTTCCCGCGGTGGAGGAGAGCGTCGCGCTGTTGAAGCAGGGACTTGTCCCCTACGAATTCCGCACGACGGTAGTCGATGAGCTGCATGCGCCGGAGGACTTTTTCTTCATCGGGCAATGGCTTGAAAACGCACAGGCGTATTTCCTGCAAGCCTTCGTAGACTCCGGGAATCTGCTGGGCAGCGGACTGCACGCCGCATCAAAAGAAAAAATGGAGCTTTGCCGCGCCGAAGCCGCAAAGCATCTCACAAAGGTAGAAATCAGAGGATTATAAGACAGAGGAGAATCAAGATGTATCAGGTAGTAAAGCGCAATGATAAGGTTGTCGATTTCGATCTTTCCAAAATTTCCGCCGCCATCCGCAAGGCATTTGACGCGCAGGGCAAGCAGTACAATGACAATGTCATTGACTTTCTCGCATTGAAGGTCACTGCCGATTTTGAGCCGAAGGTCAAGGACGGAAAAATCGCCGTCGAGGACATTCAGGACAGCGTGGAGTCCGTCCTCATTCGCGCAGGCTATGACGACGTTGCGAAGGCATATATTCTTTACCGCCGTCAGCGCGAAAAGCTGCGCAACATGAAGACCACGCTCTTAGACTATAAGGAGCTGGTAGACAGCTATGTCAAGGTGCAGGATTGGCGCGTGAAGGAAAATTCCACCGTCACCTACTCCGTCGGCGGTCTGATCCTCTCCAACTCCGGCGCGATCACCGCGAACTACTGGCTGAGTGAGATCTACGATGACGAGATTGCAAACGCGCACAAAAACTGCGATCTGCACATTCATGATATGTCCATGCTGACGGGCTACTGCGCCGGCTGGTCGCTGCGGCAGCTCATTCAGGAGGGGTTAGGCGGCGTGCCCGGAAAGATTACCTCCGCGCCGGCAAAGCATCTCTCCTCTCTGTGCAATCAGATGGTCAATTTCCTCGGCATCATGCAGAACGAATGGGCAGGCGCGCAGGCGTTCTCCTCGTTCGACACCTATCTTGCCCCCTTTGTAAAGGTAGACAATCTCACCTACGATCAGGTCAAAAAATGCGTCGAGTCCTTTGTCTACGGCGTGAATACCCCCTCCCGCTGGGGCACGCAGGCGCCGTTCTCCAACATCACCTTGGACTGGACCGTTCCTGACGATATGGCGGAGCTGCCCGCAATCGTGGGCGGCAAGGAGATGCCTTTTAAGTATAAGGACTGCAAAAAGGAAATGGATATGGTCAACCGTGCCTTCATTGAGGTCATGATTGAGGGCGACGCAAACGGTCGCGGCTTCCAGTATCCCATTCCCACCTATTCCATCACCCGCGACTTTGACTGGTCGGAGACAGAGAACAACAAGCTGCTCTTTGAAATGACCGCGAAATACGGCACACCCTATTTCTCCAACTATGTCAACAGCGATATGCAGCCAAGCGATGTGCGCTCGATGTGCTGCCGCCTGCGTCTCGACCTGCGCGAGCTGCGCAAAAAGTCCGGCGGCTTCTTCGGCAGCGGTGAGTCTACCGGCTCCGTCGGTGTCGTTACAATCAACATGCCGAAGATTGCCTACCTCTCTGAGACGCCGGAAGAATTTTATATGCGCCTCGATCATCTCATGGACATTGCCGCGCGCAGCCTCAAAATCAAGCGCACGGTGATTACCCGCCTGATGGAGGAGGGCTTATATCCCTACACCAAGCGTTATCTCGGCACCTTTGACAATCACTTCTCCACCCTTGGACTGATCGGCATGAACGAGGTCGGTCTGAACGCGAAGTGGCTGCGCAAGGACATGACCCACAAAGAGACGCAGGATTTCACCATTGAAGTCCTGAACCATATGCGTTCCCGCCTGTCCGACTATCAGGAGCAGTACGGCGACCTGTATAACCTCGAAGCGACACCTGCCGAGTCCACCACTTACCGTCTTGCCAAGCATGACAAGAAGGATTTCCCCGATATCATCACCGCCGCGAAGGAGGGCGAGACGCCTTACTATACCAACTCCTCTCACCTGCCCGTCGGCTATACCGAGGATATCTTCTCCGCGCTCGACGTGCAGGACGAGCTGCAAACCCTCTATACCTCCGGCACGGTTTTCCACGCCTTCCTCGGCGAGAAGCTGCCCGACTGGAAAGCGGCGGCAAATCTCGTCCGAAAAATCGCGGAGAACTACCGTCTGCCCTACTATACCCTCTCCCCGACCTACTCCGTCTGCCGTGAGCACGGTTATCTCACCGGCGAACAGTACACCTGCCCGATCTGCGGCAAGACTACCGAGGTCTACAGCCGAATCACCGGCTACTACCGTCCCGTACAGAACTTTAACGACGGCAAGGCGCAGGAATTCAAGGATCGCAAGGTCTACGATATTGCAGGCTCGATGAAGAAGCATTTCGGTGTGTCTGCCGAAGCTCCTGCTCCCGCGAGCGGTGCGCCTGCAGCGCAGAACTGCACGGAGGGAAAGCTTGTCCTCTTCACGACCAGCACCTGCCCGAAGTGCGTCATGGCAAAGAAGTTTCTTGCAGACGCAAACTTGGCATACGATACCGTGCTCGTTGATGTTGACCCGGAAACGGCAAGGAAATACGGCGTCCGTCAGGCACCGACGCTTCTGATCCTCGACGGTGAGACGGAGCGCGCCCGTGTGGAGAATCCATCGAATATCCGCGCCTTTGCAGAAGCGCACGCCCAATAAGAGGAACACTGTATGTACGACATCATCATTGTCGGCGCGGGACCGGCAGGGCTGACCGCCGCAATTTATGCCCGCCGCGCAGGGAAATCCGTCCTTGTTCTCGAAAAAGACACCTTCGGCGGGCAAGTCACCTTCTCTCCGAAGCTGGAAAACTATCCGGGCTTTCAGGAGATCAGTGGCAACGAGCTTGCACAGCGGATGCTCGAACAGGCGCTGGGGCTCGGCGCGGAGATTGACATGGATACCGTGATCAACGTGCTTGACGGAGAAACAAAGACCGTCGTCGGCGAGAGCCGAAGCTATGAGGCAAGGAGCGTGATCATCGCCGCAGGCGCGAAGCACCGCAGGCTGCACCTGCCAAATGAGGAGGCGCTGATTGGAAACGGCATTTCCTTCTGCGCGGTCTGCGACGGAGCCTTCTATCAAGGGCAGCATGTGGCGGTCATCGGCGGTGGCAACACGGCGCTACAGGAGATTGCGCTTCTCTCGGAGGTCTGTAAACACGTAACGGTCGTGCAAAATCTCGCTTGTTTGACCGGTGAGGATCGGATGGTCAAGGCCTTGGAGGCAAAAGACAACATTGACTATATTTTTAATACGGTCGTTACCTCCTATGAGGGCGAGGAGCATCTGACGGCGGTCGAGCTCCGAAATACCGAAACGAACGAAACTTCACGGCTTGCTGTTGACGGCATTTTCCTTGCTATCGGCACCGCGCCCGAAAACGATGCCTTTGCCTCTGTGACAGACCTGAATGAATGGGGCTATATCCAAGCGGACGAGTCCGGTTTGACCAAAACCACAGGCATTTTTGTCGCGGGCGACTGCCGCACGAAAGCTTACCGTCAGGTAGCAACGGCAGTTGCCGACGGCGCTTCCGCAGCACTGAACGCCTGCCGTTATCTTGATCATTAATTTCGAAAAACCGACGCTTCGAAACCTCGAAGCGTCGGTTTTGTAAGTAATAGGGAATTTACTGAACCAGTCGGTTCAACCAAGAAATATAGGAATCAGAGCTGAGCATCATTGGATAGTTCAGAACAATGCAATCGTTCACGCCTTGCTCCTTTGCAAAGGAAACAAGGTCTAAACTCGGCTTGCCGTCTCGGTTGAATTCACGCGGGTCAACCACGATGATCTTGCTGTAATGACTGGTCAGCCACGGGGCAAAGGCATTGCCATAGGACTCTTTGAGAAGCAGGCAAACGGGTCCGTCTTCCACATCCGTGCGGATGATTGTGACCGGATGGTCGCCGCCGAGGTAGCAAAGATACTTATTGGAAACACTGTCTCCGACATAGCTGATTACGCCAATGATATATTCCTCATTGAGCGTTGCGTCAGTATAATAGCGCGCCTTTGCCTCGACAAAGGGCTCATAATATTCCAGCGTATCCGGATCCTCCCGCAAAATCTGCGCCTGCGGGTAGTCCGCGAGGAAGTTATACATCGAGCCGACAAAGTTGGTATACTCACCCGTCTCGAATTTACTCAGCGGCTCGGCTTTGAAGCCGGCTTCTTCGCAGAAAGCAGTATAGGCATAGTAAGCGCCGAGCTGCGTCCAATGGTGATCCGTGCGGAAATAGATATATTCGTCAATATGCGCTGCCAGCTTGGAATAGGCATCGACTGTATGGACATTGGTGCCCATCTTCTCATAAACATAGTCAATCATATTCACCTGCGACGAGACGCCGGAGTGATACTCCTCCGTCGTATAGAATTCAGCGCCGTTCGGCACGGCAATGCTGAAGGTTCTGACGGAGCTTCCGAGCGCGTCCGCGATTCCGGTCACCGCTGCGGAATAATCCTCCAAGGAATCATAGTCTGCGTAAGGCACCTCAACAGCGCGATTCCCAATCAAGAGCGCCGCACCAAGGTTCTCAATCACCGCGCCGTCTTCCACATAGGAGCTTGGCTGCGTTGGTTCCGTCGAGGAGGGCTCCGTCGGCGCATCCGAAGTGGAGGAAGGGGCGCTGCTCTCGTCGGGAACGTCCGGCGTTAGCGGCTGCGGGTTATCTAACGAAGCGCCGTGATCCGCCGCATTGCCGTTGGCGTTAATAATCAAAGAGACATCGTTTTCGCCCGAAAGACCGCTGAATTTATAAAAACCGTTCAGGCGCGTGTTCATGTTTTTCAGACTCTCGGATTGCGGAAAAGCTTCTGCGTAATAGGTGCGCTGCGCGTTGGCATAGCTGCCGTTCAGCAGACCGGAGAAGGTCAGCTTCGGCTTTTGCGCCGTGTCATTCGAGGAAAAGAGCGAAACAACGCCAACCGTAAGCAGGAGGACAACAAACAATGCAGAGAGTACAGTATATATTTTTTTCAACGTTCCACCTCTCAATCAGAAGGACGCATAGAGCGAGGGTTTGCTGCTCGCGCCCACCAGCGACGCGGTGCAGAGGTACAGCAGGAGCGCGGCGAACAGGAACAGGCTGACCGCATGCAGTGTTTGCAAAAGGGAAAAACGATTTTGCTTTTTCTGCCGCACCAGCAGGATTGACCAGATCGCGGCAAACCATCTTGGCAGCACGGACGATCCAAGCAGACACAGCAGAATCAACGGAACGGAATTTTTGAGGATCACCGTAACCGATCCGCTCCAGAACGCGCCTTTACCGAACATCATGGCAAAGGTATTTCCCAGCTCTGCCATATTCTCATGTGCAAACAGCACCCAGCCGATCAGCACAAAGAACATCGTCAAAAGATTGCGCACCGCAAAGGGCAGCCGTTCCAACTTCGGCATGACCTGCTTCTCGATGGCAAGCAGCACGAAGAAATAAAGTCCCCACAGGATAAAGTTTAGGCTCGTCCCGTGCCACAGACCGGTCAGCGCCCAGACAACCAAAAGGTTCAGAATCTGACGCGCTCTCCCCTTCCGGTTGCCGCCGAGGGGAATATAGACGTAGTCGCGGAAAAAGCTGCCGAGCGTGATGTGCCAGCGGCGCCAAAACTCCGTAATGGAGCTTGATGCATAAGGGACATCAAAGTTTTCGGCATAACGGAAGCCAAAGACTCTTCCCAAGCCGATTGCCATATCCGTACAGCCGGAGAATTCAAAATAGATGTAGAACATAAACATCAGCGCGCCGAGCCATGCAGCGCCGCCGAACGCCTGATTGGAAAGCTGGTCGTAAACCCCGTAGGCATAATCCGCAATCAACACTTTTTTTGCAAGACCGACAACAAAACGAATCAGTCCTTCAAAAATCGCCTTTGGATTTGTTCTGCGGCGCTCCAGCTGTTTTTCCACCTGTTCATAACGTACAATGGGTCCCATCACCATCTTTGGGAACATGGACACATACAGCAGCAGCTTGGAAAAATACTGCGCAGGACGCGTTTTCCCTCGGTAGACATCGACCTGATAGGATACAAGCTGGAAGGTATAGAACGAAATACCAATGGGCAGCGCAACACTTGTAAACTGTCCCAAAAGCTTAAAAAGCAGCAAAACCGCAAGGTTTCCGCCGACCGCAACGGCAAGCATCGCGCGATTGCCGTCCTGTATACGGTAAGCCAGCGCATAATTTGCATAGGCAGTCAAAAGAAGCAGCGGGAGATAATACGGCTGTCCCATTGCATAAAAAATCAAGCTTGCGGCGATTAAAACATAATTCTTACCGCGCATCTGCGGCACCAAAAAATAAACCGCAAGCGTCAGCGGCAGGAAAATATAAAGAAAAAAGAGATTTGAAAACTCCATAGCGTCACCTCTTCTCAGGAATCCACCTCAACTCTATCAGAAAAAACGACGGATTTCAACAACTATTTTACATAATACATAAATTATTTTTTCTTATCCCCGGAGAGCCTTCGTTTTGTTCCGGAAACGACCTCATTTTGCAATAGCAAAAGGGCAGAGAGATTCGGCACCGCCATCAAAGCGTTCAGAATGTCTGCCAGTTCCCATGCCGCGCCGACCGTAAAAAAAGGCCCGGCAGCAATCGCCAGCAGATAAGCGACACGGTAAAGCATCCGGATCCTTTTGCGATTTCCCACCAAATACCGCAGGCACTGCTCCGCATAAAAATTCCAGCCGATGATTGTGGCAAAGGCAAAAAAAATCAGGCAGACCATTAAGACAAAGGAGGATACGCTCTCTTTCCACGGAAGACCGACGCGCCACGCATAGTCCGTAAGCTCCACACCTGAGAGCGGAGCTTGCCATGCACCCGTTACAACGAGGCACAAGCCCGTAATTGTACAGATCACAATCGTGTCAATAAACGTTCCCGTCATGGAGAGCAGTCCCTGCCGAACGGGGTCGCGCTCGTTGGACGCTGCCGCTGCAATGGGCGACGAGCCAAGCCCGGCTTCATTGGTAAACACCCCGCGCCCGATACCCATACGAAGGACATTTTTCAAGGAGATCCCCGCTGCCGCACCCAAAACCGCCCGCGGTGCCACTGCGCTTTTCACGATGAAAGTAACGGCAGCGGGAATTCGGTCGGCATAACGCACAAGCAGGATCAGGGAGAAGAGTAGGTACGCCGCCGACATCAGCGGAACCAGTGTTTCACAGACGCTTGCAATCCGCTTTGCCCCGCCGAGCAAAACGAGCGCAGCCGAAACGGTCACAATTGCACCGCTGATTACCGTCGCCCATGAGATTTCCCTCCCACCGAGGGTAAACGCGGTTTTCGTGTCAAAAAATGCATCCACCGCCGTCGTGATGCTGTTGACCTGTGTCACCGTTCCGACGCCCATGATTCCGACCGCCGCGCCGATTCCGGCAAATACCACGGCAAGCCAGCGCCAGCGTCTGCCTAAGCCCTGCTCGATATAGCAAAACGGCCCGCCGAACCAGCCGCTCTTCGATTTTCTGCGGTATTTGACGGCAAGGAAGCCCTCCGCGTATTGCGTCGCCATGCCGAAAAATGCCGCAATCACCATCCAAAACAGCGCGCCCGGCCCACCCGCGCAGAGGGCAGTCGCCACACCGACAATATTCCCCGTGCCGATGGTTGCGGCAAGCGCCGTGCAGAGCGCCGCATAGGGGGTGATCCCCTCCCCCTCACGCTTTGAAAAAATCGCCTTGAGTGCCGTTTTCAGCTTTCGAAATTGCAGAAAGCGCAGCCGCACTGTAAAAAGCACGCCCACACCGACAAAGAGCGTCATCATTGGCCAACCCCAAACCAAAGCACCCGCACGCGCCAATCCTTCCTCCATGGTCTTCCCTCCGCATCATAGTCTCTTTGATTCTATGCGCAGACAGGCATCCTTCATGTCCGCTTTTCTCCTTCGGCGCTTCCTTACTTACCGCATTCGATTTGAATGGATGCCTTTTCGTCCGTTCTCCCTTACTGTCTTTTTTGTTTTTCTGTTCATTTGTCAATGATGTGAGACCGTAAAAAAGGTGAAAGAGTTGCAAGTTTC
>JBJFGB010000149.1:0-36636 GCA_051892295.1 Faecousia sp.
GTAGGGCGGTTTCGCCCTACCTTTTTCGTTTGCCAATTATTATTTTACACTAAGTAGACTGTGTCAGAAAAAAGCACGCCATGATCTCTCAAGGCGTGCTTTGCATTCGGTGAACTCTGCGGTCAAGGGATCTCGTCAAAATACGGCGCTCCGCTGCATGTGCGCAGCTTACAGCATTCTTAAAATTTCTTCCTTCGGACGGACGCCGACGAGCTGGTTGGTGACCTTGCCGTTTTTCAGGACGACCAGCGTCGGGATGCTGACAATCCCAAACGCGGCGGCAAGCTCTGCCTGCTCGTCCACATTGACCTTGCCGACCTTGATGTCGGAGCGCTCCGACGCAATTTCTTCTACCGTCGGCGCAATCATGCGGCACGGACCGCACCAGGTTGCCCAAAAGTCGAGCAGAACCGGCTTGTCGCTCTCGACAACCTCTGTTTGATAGTTTTCCTTGGTGATATTGAGATACATAGTTTTTTCTCCTTCCGTTTGTCTATGGCGCTTCGGTAACGATTTCACCCTGCCAATCGAGGATGCCGCCAAATTCTACAACATTGGTATAACCAATCTTTGCAAGTTTACTCGCTGCCTGCTTGCTGCGGTTTCCGCTGCGGCAATAGACAAGGATTAACTGCGACTTGTCGGGCAGGGCGGAAAGCATCTCGCTGCCAATCGTCTCGTTGGGGATACAGATTGCGTTCGGTATATGCCCTGCGGCAAACTCCTCCTGCGTTCGAACATCCAAAATGACATATCCGCTTTCGCGCGTCATCCACTCCGCAGCCTCCTGCATCGTGATGCAGCGATAGCCGTTGGCATCCGCCTGCTGCGCAGCGCAGCCGCCGAGGGTAAGCAGGAGGAGCAGGGAGAAAAACAGCTTCCTCATATAAGATCGCTCCATACCGTCGACACCTGTGATATACGAAGCCACATCGGGGTTGAGAAAGGGGAGTGCCGCTTTGCGCTGCCGAGACCTCGGCTTTCACCGGTCACAATGGTGCCCTTGCCTTGTAAACGCATGCAAAAACCTCCTGTCTTTATTGGTTATGTCTTATCATACCACAACGAAGCGGTTTTGTCTGCTTTTAAACGAAAAATATTTGAAAATTTTCGTTGCGAAAACGCCGCAGAGGCATGGGGAAAGCGAATCACAAAGGAGTTCTATTTGAAAACTACGATAGAGTAGAAAATTGCAAAAAATTGTGCTATGATAATGCCGCCGATAGGTAGAAACCCGAAAACAGGACTTACGGCAAAGGAGAAGAAAACTATGAAATGGTTGATTGCGTCGGACATTCACGGTTCGGCATTCTATTGTGAAAAGCTGCTGGAAGCATACCGCAGGGAAGAGGCGGACAGAATGCTTTTGCTCGGGGACATTCTCTACCACGGACCCCGCAATGCTCTTCCGGAGGGCTACGCACCGAAAAAGGTGATAGACCTGCTGAATGAACGAAAGAACGACATTCTCTGCGTCCGGGGAAACTGCGATACGGAAGTGGATCAGATGGTGTTACAGTTTCCTATTTTGGCGGATTACGCCGTGCTGACCGCTGAACACCGCCTGATTTACGCAACCCACGGGCATGTTTATCACAACAATCATCTGCCGCCCCTTCACAAAGGAGATATCCTCCTGCACGGTCATACGCATGTTCCTGCCTGTGAAGCATTTGAAACGCACCTGTACCTCAATCCCGGCTCCGTTTCGATCCCGAAGGAAGGCTCTCACCACAGTTATATGACGTTCGAGGGGAGAAGCTTTGTTTGGAAAAATTTGGACGGAGAAGCCTATCGGGAGTATAGCCTGCAGGAACAAAATAGCGAAAGACTTTACAGGCTGTCACATTTTAATGAAGCACCAATGTAGGGCGGGGATATGTCCCTTTTGACCGTGTAAGCGGCAGACAGTATGTATGAATAGGTTTGTACACAGTCGGTAGTTCCGGCATGAGATTGCCACGGTGCAAGCGCCTCGCAATGACAAACGGGGGTAGCATATCCGTGTCATTGCGAGGAGCGCAGCGACGTGGCAATCTTATGCACGCGCGCAATAAGCGCCCCGCCCTACAAAGGGTTTTAGGGAGTCTGCATTGTTTATCAGACTGTTTTTAAGCTCTGCATCCATTTTTTCTTTCGGAAAACCGCAACAGAGATTGCGAAACGGACACATTCTTCCAACGAGAGAAGGAAATATACATAGGGAATCGACAGATGCAGGACAAATGCGGTGATGCAGCCCAGCGGGACACCGACACCCCATGTGCCGATCATATCGATCACCATCACATAGGAGGTCTTGCCGCCGCTTCGAATGATACCGCCGCCCAAGATCATATTGGCGACCTTAAAAGGCGCAATCATGGCATAGGCAATCAGGATCTGTCGGGTCAGCGCTCTTACATTAGGCTCCACCTGAAAGATCTTGACATAGTATCCCGCCGTCACAACAATCAGAACGGACAGCACGAGGGAGCCGACAAAGCCGTATTGGATCAGTTTTTTCGACGAAGCATATGCGTCATCATACTCCTTTGCGCCGAGTTTTTTTCCAATAATCACGCCTGCTGCCTGCGACAGTCCGCACAGTGCGCCAATCATAAGACCCTGTATCGGATTGATTAAGGTCATTGCGGCGCTCGCATCCGTTCCGATGTGTCCGTAAATCGCCGCGTAGACATTCTCGCCGAGACTCCACAAAAACTCGCAAACCAAAATCGGAAGCAGCATCGCACCGTATTGCTTCCAGTCAAATTTCGATGCGGTTTCTCCGTTTGGAACCTTAGCAAGAAAACTCCTATGCTTCCACAGCATTACCAACATGATGGTGAAATTTGCAAGCTGTGAGATCAGGGTTGCTATGGCTGCGCCTTCCGCACCCATAGGGGCAAAGCCGAGCTTTCCGAAGATCAGCAAGTAATTCAGTCCTGTGTTTAATACTGCCGCTGCAATTCCGGCGTATAACGGCAGATGCGCTTTTTCCATGCAGCGGAAGACTGTAGATAACAATGTCGCGCCCGCCATCGGCAGGAAGGTCCATGCGATGAGTTTTAGGTACGCCGCAGAAACCGGAATTGTCAGCGGATCTTTTGTATACATGCCGATAATGGTTTGCGGGAGGCAGACGCTGACGCCCGTAAATACCGCCGCAAGCCCCAGCGCGAACAGCAGATTCACATAAAAACTCCTTCTGAGTTCTTTACGGTTGTTCTGCCCCAAATACTGCGAGATCATGATGCCTGCAACGGTGCCAATGGCAGCAACGATGACGGAATAGATGGAAGAGAACTTGCCCGCAAATCCAACGCCTGCCACGCTGATGCTGCCGAGCTGGCCAATCATGATTTGATCTACAATGCTGAAGGATGCCTGCAGCATGGATTGCAGCGCGACCGGTATCGCAATCTTGCAGACGGTTTTTAAAAACGAGTGCTCTTGTTTCATGTCGTTTCCTCCTGAGTGATTCTGATTCTATTCTATAAGCACGTTCCGCAAAGGTCAAAGGTTAAACGCGTAACCGGTTCCAAAAAATATAGGCTGCATTTGTATATAACGCACAAATGCAGCCTGTATTAAGTCTTTGGTCTTCCGGTGCTCTCCCGCTCGACGAGCTTGACCGGCAGTTGGGTCGTGGTATTCAGGGTTTTCTTTTCTTTCATCTCGAGAATTTTTCGAATTGCAATTTCAGCACGCTGTGCGCCGTCTTGTCTGACAGAAGTCAAGGTCGGCACCACCTGTTCGCAGGATGGCGTGTCATCAAATCCGGCAACGGAAATATCCTTGGGAATCGAGAAGCCTTGTTCGGTCAGGAAACGGATCAGGTCGATGGCATAATAGTCCGAAACGGCAAAGACTGCCGTGGCGTGACGGAATTGCGCCATTTGCTCCTGATAGAAGGTTCTGCGCTCGGTTCTCTTTATGGGTACAAGGAGCAGTTCTGTGTTTTCACGCCCGAATGCCGCGCAAAAGCCGTCATAGCGCTCCTTGTCTACGCAAATATTGTTATCGGCAATGCAAAGCGCCCGCCTGTGCCCGAGCTTTCGGAAATATTCACCGACCTGATAGCCGCCGTCATAATTATCAATGGTGATATTAAAAATTCGATCCGGCTTTTCGCAGTAACCGTCATAGACAACAAAGGGAATTCGCATATGATTTCTTAAGTACATATAATCCTGATCGCAAAAGCCGATGATTACAAGCCCCTCCATATTCCACATGGAGGCAAATTTGATGATTTCCTCAATATCCGTGAGCTTTTTCACCATCATGAACATCCCGTTTCGCTCAATCTCTGTTGATAAATGGTTGAGCGACGAAGCAATAAACGCGTCCTCCAAGGTATGCCCCTCATATTTTTCATGGTCATTGATCACAACCCCGATAATCTTCGAGGAATTCTGCGCAAGCAAAATGCCTGCCATACTCGGAATATACCGCCGTTCTTCCAACGCTGCCTGCACCCGTTTTATCGTTTCGTCGGATACCTTCTTTGTCTTTCCGTGCAAAACATTGGATACCGTGGCTGTGCTCAAGCCCAATTCCTCCGCAATATCGCTGATTCTGACACGATGCTCTTCCATGCTGTCCTCCATGTTTTCCGTGCTCCGGACGGTGGTGTTTTTATCATAGCACATTATTTTGATTTTGTCAGCGGTCTTTTCAACCGTGCGTTGTTCCTGCCTATCTTAGCTGTCGATTGCGTGAAAAGCAGAGGAATGCTACAATAGAGGCACACAGGAAAGGAGTGTTTCAAATGGAAAACAATATGGGAAATCAGATTCGTACACATCGGCTGCGCTGCAATATGACCCAAGAGAAGCTTGCTGAGACGCTGCATGTGACTGCGCAGGCGGTGAGCAAATGGGAGAAGGGTGTGAGCTATCCCGATATTTCGCTGCTTCCCGAGCTTTCCGCGGCGCTTGGCGTGACGGTGGACGAGCTGTTTGCGTCGAGCTTTGATACCCATTTGCGCCGCATTGAGCGAATGCTGGAAAATGAGCCGCATCTGCCCGCCGAATCCTACGACTATGCGGAGCGGCAGTTAAAGGAGGGCTGCCTCGAAACGGAGCATCGTGGGAAATGCCTGACTATGCTCGCGGAGCTGAACAACCACCGCGCGCAGATGTATCGAGACAAAGCCGCCGAATATGCGAAGCAAGCGCTCGAACTCGAGCCGGAGAAGCATGATAATCACGCCGCATTCTGCGAGGCTGCCGGCGGCGTGTTCATGGACTGGTGTATCACGAATCACACGAAAATCATTAACCACTATAAGGAGTATGTAAAAAAGCACCCGCGTGATCGCGCCGGATATCTTTGGCTGATGGACAATCTGATTGCTGACGGGCGTTTCGGCGAGGCGAGGGAAGCGCTCGAAATAATGCGCGAGATCAAGGAGACCTACCATTATCTTCTCTATAAGGGATGGATCCTGCGTTACGAGCAGGGATGGAACGCAGCAGATGTCTGCTGGGAGCAGATGGTAACGGACTATCCTGACGATTGGCATGTGTGGTTCAGCCGTGCCGATACCTATGCCAAGCGCGCACAATACGATAAGGCGATTGCGGACTATCAAAAGGCGGCGCTGTTACAGGAAAAGCCTCGCTTTACGGACTGCTACGATTCCATTGCACAGCTCTGCATTTTGCAAGGGAACTACACTGCCGCAGCCGATGCTTACAGGCAGGTCGTGAAGATTTTGCGCGAGGAATGGGACATGCAGGAAGGGGAGACCGTCCTCGGCTATCTCCAAAATATTGCGCAGTTAGAGGCAAAGTAATGTCGTGCAATCCGATATTGACCGCCAATCAAAGGGGCACCGTTTGTGGTCGTTGGTCAGTATTTCAGTTTTGTTACATATGTCTATTTTGAATAATTTAACGGCAGTATACTTGATTACGATTCTTTGAAGTGCTATGATTACAAATAGAGTAATGATTAGAAAGGGAAGAACAAATGATAAAGGTCATCCATTCCTTTGCCAATATTGACGAGAGAAAGCTGATGGCGATCTACCGTGAGAGCAACGAAGAAAACATTGCGGTTTTTTATCCTCAGCTGCAAGACAAGAATGAAGCGCTGGCAAAAGTAGAAACGGACTATCTGAACTACATCAAAAATGAGTTTTTTTCTTCCGAAGGCAATGCGTATGTCATTTATGAATCTGATAATATTTGGCTTTCTGCATTGCGGCTGTATCGGCTTCGGGACGGATTCTATTATATTGAAGCATTGGAGACGCACCCGCAATATCGAAGGAAGGGCTATGGTGCGCGTCTGCTTGCCGGAGTAGTGGATATGTTAAAAGAGCAGGGAAGTTTTACAATCTGCGATTGTGTTGGAAAAAAGAATTTCGCCTCACTGTCTGTACATAAAAAATGCGGCTTCGAAATAACGGACGAGGTCGGACATGACTACCTGCAAAATGAAACGGATGACGGATGCTACAGCTTGGAATATGTTTTCAGCGCGGCAAAGAATTATTTTGACGATTAAAATATCGCTGCAAATTTTGGAGGAACATGTCAATGACGGTGAATGAATACCAGCAACTGGCAATGGTCACATTGAATGGTAGCTTGAAGCAGAAGGATATATTGATCAACGGCGTGATGGGACTCTGCGGCGAAGCAGGGGAGGCGATTGATATCGTCAAAAAGCATTTGGCGCAGGGACATACGCTCGATAGGGAACACCTCATAGAAGAATTGGGCGATATCGCATGGTATCTTGCCGAAACTGCGACCGCTCTGGAAATAGATTTAGACGAGGTTTTTTCGCGCAACATCGAAAAACTGAAAAAGCGTTATCCTGACGGTTTTGAGTATGACCGTTCGCGTCAAAGAGAATAGAAAAAAGTACGCCGCCTGTAAAAGTATTTCTCAAAGCAGGCGGCGTACGTCTTGTTTCATAGGTTTCTTAAGAGGTACATTCTGTTGTATTGCTCGTATTCTTCGTAATAAATGTTCTCAAATCGCTCAATGTGAAATCGCGCGCAGAGAAAAGCGTCCCATTCCGGTGTTGTTTGATTCCAAAGAAGCATCCCGTCTTTCAGAAGATTTCCTTCAATCACACGGATTCCCCAAGCCTCGACCTGCGTTGCGGTGATATACGGATTCAGTTTCAGAAGAAGCTTTCCGTTAGTTCTCAAAATTCGTTGAATCTCCGCCAAGACAGCGGCAGCATCCTCCGGGTACAGATTATCAATGATGTTGGACAGAATGACGGCATCAACCGAGGCAGCTCCCACGCGCTGCAGCGCCTCCAAGCTGCCGCACTCGAAGTGAAACTCGCCGCATGGCGCCATGCGCGCAGCAGCTTCCGCATTCCGAATTGCCTGCGCAGAGAGATCAATGCCGATGTGCATCGTTGTCCCATGCAGAGCGCATAAAAACAGGACGATGCCGTTTCCGCAGCCAAAATCGAGAACGCTGTTTGTATTTTCCGTCAACCACTCCAAGCCTTTGTCAAAAGCAATATTACCGCTTGACCGCGCACGAGGGAAAGCCGGTGCCTCGGCTGAAAAGATGTTGTCCCACTGATCGATAGAACTATCGTATTTTCCCAAAATCCGCACCTCCGAAAGATGGATGCTATACTGTCAATGCAGGTTCTGCATAACATTTTACACGATTGCACGACTTTACGCAAGGTTTTTTTCGGCATATAAGGAAGTGCCGGTAAAAAAACGATACAGCTTCCGTGAAAATGTACCACGATACCCGAAACAGTCAATGTAGGGCGTAGACATTTCCAAGCCGACCGCGTAAGCGGCAGACAGTGCAAACAAGCAAATTTGTACGCACTCGGTAGTTCCTGCACCGGCGCGCCGGGGTCGTCGCGCCCTACGGCGAGGGCGCGGTCTGCGGTCGTAGGGCACGACGACTCGGCGTGCCGTCCGCGTAAGCGGCGACGGTACGGACAAATCTATTTGTACTCACTCGGTAGGTTCCTACACGAGATTGCCACGGCGCAAGCGCCTCGCAATGACACGGAAAAGCGCCCCTCTTTGTCATTGTCATGAAACTCCCTGTAGGGCGGTGACATGTCCCCGCCGACCGCGAAGCGGCAGACAGTAGGCATGAACAAGTTTGTATGTACTTGGTATTTCCTACACGCGGCGCGGACATGTCCCTGTCCTATAGCGGAACGATTGTCATTTCTGTCTATTGTTTCGAAATGCATGCAAGGGGAGAAGCTGCAAGCGCGTTGTGAAAGGCTGATATATTGTCTAACTACTTCACTGGTCTCAACTCCATCCAACGCAACAAAATAAAAATTTTGTTGCGTTGTGTGGAGGAATATGCTATAATGGGAATGACAAGAGGCATTCGCCGAGGTATCCGTGCGGGGTGCGTGATTTTTGGACTTATGCGCTTTCTGCAAGCTGCTGTTGCTGCGGTACCGGTTATTCCTAAAATTCCACTGCCGTCAAAGGGATTGCTTTTCTTTGAGAAGCAATCCTCGCTGACGTTATGAATAGCGAAGCTTGAAGCAGCATTTTCCGACTTTAAGGAACGCATTGTGTGCGTTCTGCCGTTTCGCCGGCTATGCGTATTATTTCTTGCGCCGTGCAGAATTTGATGCTATAATGCTCTACGGTCGATTATTATGGAGGTGTTTCGATGCAGACATATTCCGATTGTCCACAGGTGCTGCGGGAATTTCTGTCCTATCATGAAAATATCAAGGGTCAGTCTTCACGGACAATCTCCGAATACTATCTTGATCTCCGCCTTTTTCTACGCTTCATGGTCATGGTCAAAAAGGAATTGCCGTATACGACAAATCTCGATGAAATCTCAATCAAAGATGTTGATTTAGAATTTATAAAAACGATAACTATTACTGATATTTATGATTATCTTTCTTTTCTTGCGCATGACCGTAAGTATCATGATGATTTGGATAGCGGCATCGGTGCTGCTGCGCGGGCGCGTAAGCTCTCTGCGATAAAATCTTTCTATAAATATTTGACCGTCCGCACAAAGCAATTGACGGAGAATCCTGTAAAGGACGTCGAATTTCCGAAGATTCGAAAGTCCCTTCCCAAATATCTGACGCTTGAAGAGTCCCGCCGCCTCCTCTCCTCTGTCCAAGGTACAAATGCAAGGCGCGATTACGCAATCTTGATGCTCTTTTTGAACTGCGGAATCCGGCGTTCCGAACTGGTTGGATTAAATTTGAGTGATGTTTATGAGGACAGAATACGAGTAACAGGCAAAGGAAACAAGGAACGGATTGTCTATTTCGGCAGTGCCTGCAAGGCTGCGATTGACGACTATATGATTGAACGCAACAAAAAAGTTTTATCGGACAATCGCGCGTTGTTTGGTTCGCGGGATAATAACCGCATCAGCGTGACGGCGGTACATCGTCTTGTAAAAAAACATATGCTTGCGGCAGGACTTGACCCGAACCAGTACTCCGCCCATAAGCTGCGGCACACGGCAGCGACTTTGATGGTATCCAACGGTGTGGATATCAAGACGGTGCAGGAGGTTTTGGGTCACGAGCATTTGAATACGACGGAGATTTACACGCATATTGAAAGCACAGAACTGAAAATTGCCGCTGAGGCAAACCCGATTTCCCGTTTGGAGAAAGAAAATGATTAAAAACTTAATTTTTGATTTAGACGGCACACTTCTGAATACGCTTGCCGATCTGCGCGACAGCACAAATTATGCGCTGAAAAAGTTTGGCTTTCCCGATAGAACAACGGAAGAAATCCGAAATTTTGTCGGAAATGGTTTGAGAATGCTGATCAGGCGTTCGGTTCCGCAGACCGCGGAGGAGGACACCGTTGATGCGGTTTTAGCTGCAATGAAGGCACATTACCGCGAGCATTATCACGACGGAACGATGCCCTATGACGGCATTCTCCCCTTCCTGCGCCGGATGCAGAAGCACGGGCTCCGCATGGCCATTGTCTCCAATAAGGCAGACCCTATGGTGCAGCTTTTGCGAACGCTTTATTTTGACAAGCTGATTCCCGTGGCAGTTGGCGAGCTGGAAGGTGTTGCGCGCAAGCCGTCGCCGGATATGGTACGCCTTGCCCTGCAGCGCCTTGGCTGTACGGAAGAGCACACGGTCTATATCGGTGATTCCGAGGTGGATATCGAGACGGCGAAAAATGCGGGACTACCCTGCCTATCCGTCGGCTGGGGCTTCCGAGAGGAAAGAATTCTGCGCAATGCCGGCGCAGAAACGATCTACCATTCCCCTGCCGAATTGCAGGAAGCGCTGCTCTCCGAAGCCTGTCCATGCAAACGGACGAAATGCGAATGGCACGGCAATTGCAATGCCTGCAAGACGCATCATCACAACTCTTCGCGGAAGCCTCTGACGGCTTGCGAAAAACTCACGCGAAAAGACACCCAATAAAGTGACGGCAGCGGAATTCCTTTCCGGTTTTTCACCGAGAAGGAATTCCGCTGCTTTTTTTGCAATGACCGGCTTTTATCAATATAGCGCAAGCACCAAGCGATAGATTAGACGCAGAGGCAGCGGTTTTTTTCTGAGGGCGTTGACCGCATGGCGGAAATAGCGCTCAAACTGCTGCAATTCCTCCTCCGTAAGCACATATTGGCTGAATTTTGCCTTTAGCGCCAGCTCTCTTAATGCAGACTCCGGCTTCTCTCCCAGCACACGGGCATAGCATAAAGCCTGACGCCAGCAGCGCAGCGCGCGTGCATTCGTCGTGCCGCGATGCCGTGCCCTTCTGCGGAGAAAAACGCGCAGCTTCCATTGCCCGACGACCAATGCAATCATTAGTGCGGTGTAGATGAGCCAGCGGAACGTTTGCAGAAAGGCGGAAAAATCCATAGACTTTGACGCTTCCGAGGTTCCGACTTCATCCGGCGTCTTGTCGTTCGGAAGGTTCGCCTCCGCGCTTTCGGAAGCCGTCGTCTTCGGAGGAGCCGTTGCCTCCTGTGTTGCCTCTGTCTGCGAAAGCGTCGTCGGCTCTGTCGTTGTTTGCTCCGGTGCATCCTCCTGCGCTGCCGGTGTCGGATCCAAGATCTGCCAGCCGCACGCGTCGGTCCAGTATTCAACCCATGCGTGGGCGTTCTTCATCGGAACCGTAACCGTCTGCCCCGCGACGCCCTCCACGGTAAAACCGGTCACATACCGCGCCGGTATGCCCACGGCACGCAGCAAAACGGTGGTTGCGGTTGCGTAGTGGATACAATAGCCCGAATCCGCCTCGGTCAAAAACCACTGCGCAAAATCCGAATAGTCCGAATCCATCCTCGGCGTATTCAGATTATATCTTGCATGATTCTGCACATAGCGGCAAAGAAACCTCGCTTTTTCGTCTTCTGTCAATGCGTTGCGTCCGGCAAGAATTTCATCCGCTTTTGCCGCAGCCCATTCCTGTGTTTCTCCCGGCAGAGCGGTCATCTTTTGCATTTCCGCTTCCTCCGGCGACGGACGCCAGCTAATCAATGACATATCTAAGGGATAATAACAATCAAAAGAGTATTCCGTCTCTTTGCTCTCATTTTGCAGACTGTTTCCTATGATTTGCTCCAACATGGAATTGGTATAGTAAGGCAAATAGAGAAATCTTTCTTCCTCTTTGGTCTTGATCGTAACCGCTCCTCGATATGTTCCGCCAATCGGCCATGTGAGCGCAGATTCTGTCCCGCTGTCCCGCCATTCTTTGCCGGTATAGACATCATAGGCTCTGCCGCGCAGATAATAGGTGCCGGAGTCCGTAACCGTAACCTCCATAACCGGAGTAGGTCTTTGCGTCGTCCATCCGACTTTCGTCAGATCAACGTTATCTGCAGTGTCGATGATTGTTGTACCGCCGTTTATGTCAATGACTGCTTGTACTTTTTCTAAAAGCCGATTTGCGCGCGCGTCACCGGTGTATCCCTCCTGCGGGACAAAATGAAATAACAGCGCCAAAGCCAACGCAACGGGCAGTGCTGCAAAAAGCGTCAGGCGGTTGCCTTGCCCTACATCCCGACGGCGTACCGCTTGCGTCAGCAGGAGCAGCGCCATCGCTGACAGCCAAAGGAACAGCGCCTCCTTTGCAGGAACGGTCGTTGTGAGAATCGTGCAGGAAAGAAGCGGCAGCAGACCGGCGAGAACTGCCCAAACCGTGAGACGCTTCTTACATACCGTCCAAGCCGCAACCATCGCAACCGCAGAGCCAATCAGTTGCAGTGCCATCGTGCGGTCTACCGTCTGTAAGTCCGCTTCACTCCAGCGGAGAATCGTCCACTGATAACCATTGTGATAACGGGTGCTGATTGTCTCGCACAATGCCTCTACGCTCTCCGCCAAAGCACCGTAAAACGAAAGGTACACGCCAAGTAAGGCAAGGAGCACGAAGATAACCATGCTGCCGAAACGGAAGGTATCAAAGATGCTGCAAAGCAGAGATACGAACACGCACCATAATAGAATTGCCCGAAGATTGACCAATCCGTCCGCGTGCAAATCAAAACCGGTCGCGATGCAGAATGCACAGGAAAAGCTAAGCAGGAAAGCAAGCAGAGTCCCGCACAACAGGGTCAGCCATTTTTCATACTTCATCCTGCGCACCTCCGATATGATAAAGCCATGAGGCACGGAGCTTTGGCATCTCCTGCTCCACGGTAACACCGGCGCACAGCAGTTCCGCCATGGCCTCTTCCATGGTCTGCGTATCGGAAATCACATAGACCTTCATGCCGTCCCCGGTCAGACAGTGTAGCTCGTGGGGCAGTTCCATTTTCAAGAGATATTGAGAAACATACAGCAGCTTCCCGAGTTTTGTATCAATCTCGTCCGGCTGACCGCTCAGGCACATGGTCAAAGCCATTTTGCCGCGCACCGGAATCGAAGGTTCGCGGGTAATCAGCTTGCCTGTTTTCGCTGCCAGCTTCCAATGAATCTGCCGCAGATTATCACCGGGACGATAGACGCGCAGCTCGTAATTCTCCGCAAATCCGCCGCCCGGCTTCGGTTTCCAGCGCGCTGCCAAATAACGCTTTATGCTCGGAAGATTCTCCACCGGAACAGGCTTCGGCCAAACCAAGATCTCTTGTGTAAAGCGCCGACAGAGCCGCCAACGAAACAAGCCCAAATAGTCATATTTCCGCTGCTTTCTTAGCTCGAGCTTGATGCAGCCGCAATGCTTCGCGATCAGCGGTGTATCGTCCTTCTGTTTCCGCGTCTCACCGTTGTATGGAGTGCTGATACGATATTGCCACGAAACCAGCGGACGCGGGAGCGGGCAGTTCAATTCCGGCTTCAGCGAAATCCGCTCACCTATCTGCACCGCGCCGGGTATGGAAAAACGCACTTTGAGAAGGAGCATTGCCGGCAAACTGAGCAATAAACTGAAAAGCGGCAAAAACACCAACGCCATAAGCAGCAGCCAAGAAAGCCACCGACCATATGCAATATAAAATCCGGTGCACCCGATCAGCGCGATGAGGTACAGTATCCGACGGCTGTGCATATCAGCGGAGCCTCGGCGCAGGGACAGCTTGCAGCACTGCCTGCAATATCTCTCCGACCCCCTGCTCCCCGGCTTTTGCATTGCGCTCAAGACGGTGCGCAACGGTCTGGGCAAATACCTCCTGCACATCCTTCGGAATCACATAATCCCGACCGCGCAGTCTTGCAAAGGCTTTTGCCATCGCAACAACCGCCAAGGTCGCGCGAGGACTTGCGCCGCGTTCAAGCAAAGGATGGCGGCGGGTCGCGTCGATTAGATTCACGATATATGCAACGACCTCCTGCGCCACATAGGTCTGCGCAACGGTTTCCTGCATTGCAAGCAGCTCGAGCGGCGAGATAACCGGGTGAAGTGTCTTTAAGGGATCCTCCGCCTGCCGCGCGTTGACCATGGCGATCTCGTCCTCCGGTGCGGGATAGCCCATACTGAGCTGAATGATAAAGCGATCCGTCTGACTGTCCGGCAGCGGCTGCGTGCCCGCTGCGCCGGTGGGATTCTGTGTGGCGATGACAATAAACGGCTGCGGCAGCTTATGCGTTATGCCGTCCACGGTCACCTGCCCTTCCTCCATTGCTTCCAGCAGTGCGGACTGCGTTCGGGAGGTAGCGCGGTTCAGCTCGTCCGCCAAAAAGAGATTGCACAGCACGGCGCCCGGCTGATAGACCATCTTGCCGCTCTCTTGATCTAAAATACTGTAGCCCGTTACATCCGAGGGCAAGACATCCGGCGTAAACTGCACACGGCTGGGCTGAAGCCCCAAGGTGCGGGAAAACGCAAGCGCCATGGTGGTTTTGCCGACGCCGGGAATGTCCTCCATCAGGATATGACCCTTCGCAAGGATTGCCGCAAGCACCCATGTCAGCACTCTGTTTTTTCCGACCACGACCCGGCGCACCTGCGTCAATATCTTCTGCGCATTGGTCAGCAGATCAACATTCCGATCTTCCATAAAGCGCCTCCTTTTTTCGTCTGTGGATTAAGTATACATAATATCGCTCTAAAAAGCAAGAGCAAACATAAAAAATGCCGGATTACAATCTATCCGGCAAAATTACGAGGATTTTTCATCTCTTAAAGTGTCGTTTACAATTCCTGCAAAGGTGTGTCAAGGATACTGCGGACTACAACTACATATCGCAGCTCGCCGTCGACGATCAGAATTTTTTTCATGGTCGGCAGCCTCACATTCTTGAAAGATCAAATCAAGTATATTATAATAGCGTTATCCGAATATTCCAAGTAGGAAAAATATACAGGAGGCGCTTATTTATGAGAGCGATTCAAAAAAACGGCGGGAGCATTTTGATGTGCGTCCTTGAAATTCTTCTCGGCGTGCTGCTGCTCATTGACCCGCTGGGCTTTACCTCTGCGATTATCATTGCGCTTGGCGCTGCGTTGATTGTGTCGGGTGTAGTGTTTGCCGTGCGGTATTTCCGTGCCGGTGCGGCGGAGGGTGCACTGACGCATGGACTGTCTAAGGGACTACTCTTATTGCTGGCAGGTCTGTTCTGCGTGCTGCGTTCGAAATGGTTTGTCGCGACCTTCCCACTGCTGACGATTCTTTACGGCATTGGCATTCTCATCAGCGGTGTCGGAAAAATCCAATGGATGGCGGATATGATCCGCTTCGGCAGAAAGCGCTGGTATCTGCCCGCCATCAGCGCGGTGTGCTCGCTGATCTTTGCGGCGCTCATTCTCCTGAATCCCTTTGCGACAACGGAGATTCTTTGGTACTTTACCGGCATTGTCCTGATCGTAGAGGCGCTCTTCGACATCATCGCCATTGCCCTCGGCGGGAAGCACAGAGACATAGATGA
Organism: Faecousia sp.; assembly: GCA_051892295.1. Taxonomy (GTDB): domain Bacteria; phylum Bacillota; class Clostridia; order Oscillospirales; family Oscillospiraceae; genus JAZOXB01. The sequence goes on from JBJFGB010000149.1 coordinate 15,283, forward strand.
CGATAATATCATTGATGTATAAGATAAAAAATTCCCTCTCTTTGCCGCGGTAAAGAGAGGGAATTTTTTCATACAGCCTCATAGATTCAAAATGCGTTGGTAATAGGGCCAAAGTCCTTGCTTTTCCGGATAATGCGGTGCAAACTGACACATAACGCCCGGATCCGCGTTGCCTTCGATAATTGCCGGTCCATCCTTCGCAACGGCTACGTCCCAGCCAATATGCCCAATTTCCGGAACCACCATCGCCGCATTCTTTACAAACTCCAATGTTTCGCGGAACATCGGAAGCTGATATCCCTGAAAACGAATACCGGTATCGGGATGTACCTCGTAATCGTTAAAATAATCGTCCACCGCAATGGAGCAGATTTTTCCGGTATGTTCGTCAACGCGGCAGAACATACCCTCCTGACCGGTATTATCACAGAAGTTATTACCTCGTCCGATTTTTAACAGAACATAGGCAATATATACTTTTTCGCCAACCCTGTCCGTCACGATACGAAGTGTATTGACCGATTCAGGATGAAGCTTTGCCATTTCAGGATGCTGCTCCAGCGTCTCCTCAAGAAGGTAAAGCTGTTTAGAGCGCAAATATTCCCAAAGCACTTTCTTATCCGGGTAGTCTGACGGACGAAGCTTTTCAATGCCGCACCCGCCTTTGCCGCGCACCGGCTTGGCAAAAAAGGAATCCAGCCCGTCCAGAAATTCGAGGAATTCCTCAAAACTCGCATGCTCCGCATTGAGCAGTTTGCGTCGAAGATAAGGCGCAAAATGGCTGATGAATTTGAGCTTGTCATTAAATTCGTCGAAATATTCCGGCCGGTTCATACGATCTATAATCTTCTTGTTTCGTACACGCGTGACATAGGTATCGCGCTGTTTGCCGTTCATGGCGTAGAAGCCAAAAAGTGCATAGTCAAAATAGCCCGCGCCATAACGCGCAGCACACCAAAGCACATCAAAAAAAGTGCGGAATTTTGACTGGCCGCTTTTTTGCTTTACTACATCCATAATATAATTAAATTTTTCAAATGACGCGCCTTTGAGCACCCGCGCAACAAACTTTATTCCGGGCATACTGATTCCCTCCCATCGGATTCAAATAGCATTTTACACTATTGCGTCCATTCTGTCTACTACTATTTTTACAGCGCAACGGCAATTGTCTCGCGGATATTTCTTACACGCAGGAGTTCCAAGCCCTCCGGCGCGTGCAGCTCTCTTGCGTTTCGCGGCACGACGCACTGGGTAAAGCCAAGCCTGCGAATTTCGGAAAGCCGCTGCGAGAGCTGGCCTACCGCGCGAATCTCCCCTGTCAGGCCGACCTCACCGACCGCTGCAAGAGTATCGGAAACAGGCTTGTCCAGCGCAGCGGAGGCCGCAGCAATCACGACCGCCAGATCGGAGGCGGGCTCGTCCAAACGTAAACCGCCGATGACATTCAGATAAACATCTGCGTTGGAAAACCGAAGACCGCCGCGCTTTTCCAACACGGCGAGGAGCATCGCAGTGCGGTTATAATCCAAGCCGTTGCCTGAGCGGCGGGGCACGGCAAGGGTGGTCGGGCTGACAAGCGCCTGTACCTCCGCTAAGATTGGGCGCGTTCCCTCCATCACACAGGCGACACAGGTGCCCGGCGTGCCGTGTGGTCTGCCGTCGAGCAGCATTTCGGAGGGATTCGGCACTTCACGCAGACCGGTATCCTGCATCTCAAACACGCCGATCTCATTCGTCGATCCGAAACGGTTCTTTGCCGCACGGAGCAGTCGGTGCGAGGTGTGCGACTCGCCTTCAAAATACAGCACGCAATCAACCATATGCTCTAAGACCTTAGGTCCTGCGATTGCGCCCTCTTTGTTGATATGCCCGACGACGAAGACCGTCACGCCGCTGCTCTTGCAGTATTGCATCAGCCGCAGGGTACATTCCTTGACCTGCGTGACACTGCCGGGTGAGGCAGGCTTGTCCTCCGCATAGAGCGTCTGTATGGAGTCAACAATCAGAAGATCCGGCTGTACCCGTTCACTCGCGCTGAGAACCTCGTCCAAGTTTGTTTCGCAGAGAATAAACAGATTTTTTCCGAAGACACCCAAACGCTCGGCGCGGAGCTTTAATTGACCCTCGCTCTCCTCACCGGAGACGTAGAGCACCGTCTGCTCACGGGCGATCTGTTCGCAAATTTGCAATAACAGGGTCGATTTGCCGATGCCCGGCGCGCCGCTGACCAATACCAGCGAACCTTTGACCGCGCCGCCGCCGAGAACGCGGTCCAGCTCCGAAAGCCCCGTGGTAAAACGGAGCGCTTCGTCGGTCTTCGCCTCGCTGAGCCGCTTTGCCACGGCAGAGGTCGTGCGCGCAGCGGGTGCGGCACTTACCTTTCCGCTCGGCGCGGGCGTATATTCCTCTAAGGTATTCCACTGACCGCACGAAGGACAGCGCCCCGCCCATTTGGGTGTTTCGTTGCCGCAATTCGTGCAGAGAAAAACGGTTTTAGACTTCATTGGCTTCCTCCAGATGACTCGCAAGCGTACAGGCGATGACGGAAGCGAGCTTTTTTTGATAAGCTTCGTCGCGCAGCAGGGCTTCCTCGGCAGGATTTGACAGGAAACCGCATTCAATCAGCACGGCAGGACAGGAGATATGCTCCAACAGATAGATGCCCTTTGCCTGCTTGCACTCGCGGTGGTTCTTGGGATCGACCTGCGCTGCCAGCTCGCTTTGCAGCAATTCCGCCAGTTCCTGACTGCCGCTGGCGTAAAACACCTGCGCGCCGCGATACTGCGATTCGGAAAACTGATTCTGATGGATGCTGACCAGCAGCGCGTTCGGCGTCTGCTCGACCATTGCCACGCGGTTATGAATATCGGAGACTTTTTTCTGCGCAATTGTCTCCCCCTCCGTATAGACGGAGACATCCTCGGTGCGGATCATTTTCGTTTGGACGCCGAGGAAATGCAGCAGATCATTCAAGCGCTGCGAAATCTCCAAATTCAGCGTGCTCTCCCGAACGCCGGTGACGGAGATCGCGCCGCCGTCCTCGCCGCCGTGCCCGGCATCAATGACAATCATCGGCGCCGTGATCACCTCAGAGGAAAGCACCGCCACCGCAGAACCGGCACGGGACAGCAGCATTGCGCCCATAATCACGGCTGCGCAGACAAACAGATAAAACCCAACGGATTTTTTAAAGTAAGACATCGGAACACCCCCACACAACTTTATGCCGCGTGGTCAGGCGTTATTTCAGCTTTTATTGTACCATGTTTTTGCGCCCTGTCAACACGAAAAGCTTCTCCGACCGGCTTAATCCGCCGTCAAAGCTGCAGCTCACGGCGTAGAATCCCTCTCTCTGAGATTGCCACGTCGCTGCGCTCCTCGCAATGACAGTGAGGGGGGCTTCCGAGGTGTCATTGCGAGACTGCCGCACGATGTGGGAAAAGGTGCAAAATAACCGCGATGCTTTCCGCTCGCAATCGCCCGTGTGGCAGTCGTGGCAATCTCCAGTACAGGGTCGTTACTGCCTGCACGGGATTGCCACGTCGCTGCGCTCCTCGCAATGACATAGTTGTACTATACCGGTTTGGTGATCCCTGTGCGGCGCTCCTTGGACAAGCCGCCTGCGAGGACAACCTCCGAGCCGACGAAGCGGGCGCGGCGTAAAATGCCCTCGCCGTATTTTTCCCGCAGATCGTCAACGGTGTTGTCCAGCTTTGCTTTGCGGGCGTAGTCCTCCGCGCTGATGACGGAGAAGAGATCATATTGCCGCACGCCGCGCTCTTCCAATCTTGTCGCCTGCACGCCGAGCTGACGCAAAGGTGTCTCTCCGTCCCACGCCTCGTCAAAAATACGGCAGGCATGGCGGAACAGTTCCTCGGTGCTGTCCGTCGCGTTGGGCAGGGTCGTTTGGTGGGAAAAATTGACAAAATCCTTCGTCCGCAGGCTGACGGCAATGCAGCGGGCGGATTTTTTATCGCGGCGCATCCGCGTGCCCACCGTTTCGCATAGGGAAAGAAGCACGCGGTACGCCTCCACTGCATTAGTCACATCGGCGGGCAGTGTGGTCGCGTTGCCGTAGCCCTTGTTATCCTCCGGAACCGGAAGCAGGGTGTCGCTGTAACGCCCGTTGGCGGAATTCCAAAGGTCGATTCCCGGCTTATGCAGCTTTTTCCGAATGACCTCCGGGTCGGCGTGCGCAAGCTGCCCGATGGTCTCAATGCCGAGCAGATGCAGCTTTTTCTCCGTGGCGGGTCCGATCATGAACAAATCGCGCACCGGCAGCGGCCAGAGCTTTTTCTCCATCTCCCACGGGTAAAGCGTATGCACCTTGTTCGGTTTTTCGAAATCGCCTGCCATCTTTGCCAAAAGCTTATTGGTCGAGATACCGATATTGACTGTGAAGCCCAGCTCGTCACAGATCCGCTGCCGCAGCATCTCCGCAGCCGCCACGGGAGATCCGTAAAGTCCCTCTGTGCCCGTCATATCCACCCACGCCTCATCAATGGAATACTGCTCCACCACGGGCGCAAACTGCCGCAGCAGAGCGGTAAAGTGCCGCGACGCCTCAACATAAAGCGCATAGTCCGGCGGCACAATGGTCAACTCCGGGCATTTCTGCTGCGCCTTGAAGATCGGCTCACCCGTTTTGATGCCGTATTTTTTGGCAGGCTGGCTCTTTGCAAGAATCACGCCCTGCCGGTTCTCCCGGTCTCCTGCGACAGCGGACGGAATCTCACGCAGATCGAGCGTCTCGCCTAATACTTTGACGCGATAAGCCGCCGTCCATGAGAGAAAGGCGCTGTTGACATCAATATGAAAGATTACTCTATCCATCAGTACACCACCCGAAACAGAGTCCACCTGTGCGTCCGTACCGTATAGCGTAACTCAAACAGATGCTCCTGCCCGTTCTGAAATGCCTTGCACAGATATTGGATTGCGTCAATGCCCGCATACCGGATCGGCTTTGTGCAGACAACCTGCGAAATGGCGACCGTTTGCAGCTGATGCGCCTCGTCCTCCATGCGGAAGCGCAGCGGCGTGATGCTGCCGTCGGCGGCAAAGACAGAGATCACTTCGATTTGCAGACTCACACCGATTTGCCCCCTTTCTTACTTGCTTTTATTGTATCAAACAAATGTTCGAAAATCAAGAGGAAATATGCGGAGAATGTGTTTTGGATGCAAGAATGCTGCGGAAGGAGTCCCCTCCGCAGCATTCCTTGCTGTTTGAACTTACTTCAGGTTGCGCTCGTAGGCCTCGATCATCTTCTTGACCATCTGACCGCCGACGGAACCAGCCTCACGAGAGGTGAGGTCGCCGTTGTAGCCCTGCTTCAGGTTGACGCCGACTTCGCTGGCAGCTTCCATCTTGAACTTGTCCATTGCCTCGCGGGCTTCCGGAATGTTGATCTGGTTGTTGCTCTTCATACTTTTCCATCTCCTTTTGTCGATTTGTGCCATAAGCGTCCGCTGCATCAAAAAAGCATATCCTTCGCCACGCGATGCGGAAACGCTTTTTCGACAAAATCGAACACTGTTGCCACGGTCGTAGTTTCACCGACTTTCGCGCGAATATTGATGTTAAATTTTGAAAAAACGCAGCACTCTTGAGTTGTTCCAAAAAAGGAAAACCACGGGAATTTCGTCGAATTTCATTATTTATCATATAGCGTTTTAGTTTAAATTTTATAGAAGAGTTTCATAGACGGTACGTAGGGCACGACGACTCGGCGTGCCGTCCGCGAAGCGGCAGACAGTAAAGACAAGCAGATTTGTACACGGTTGGTAGTTCTGCACGGCGCGCCGAGGTCGTCGCGCCCTACGGCGAAGTGTTGCCGATCTCAAAAGCCTGCATTTTAGAAAGCAAAGTTTTAGCTATAACGACATAGTAGGGGCAGCACCCGCGAGGGGGTACGCCGCATCCGTAACGCTCCTTCGTCGCGTACGGCTGCGCAGCACGAGTGAGTTTGTTGCAGTAGGTAATTCCTACACGAGATTGCCACGGCGCGAGCGCCTCGCAATGACATGGTGGGGGATTTATACGCAGTTGTACGTTCCTGCATGCAGGGGGACTTACCCCTTCCATTCAAAACCTTTCATAACAATCGCTGCAAAATAAAATTCCGCTCAGAGCATGGGGATTACTTGCTCTGAACGGAATTTTTTATGATGGCAGTATTTATTCCTTCTCTGCTTTGTGCTTTTCGGTGGGGCGAATAAATGCAAGGAGAATGATGCCGATTTGGATGGGAACGCCGGAGACGAAGGTCATGAAGGTGTGGAATTCGATGAATTGCAGGTAAATGGCAAGCAGAAGCGTCCAGCAGAGAGCGGAGGCGAGAACCAGCGTGACGATACGCTTTCCCCATTTGACATTACAATAAATTGCGACAGCGAAAGAGATTGGGATTGCCCAGATAAAAACAAGCCAGTTGCGGTCATGGAACAGAACCCCCAAGCGGCTGTAACCGATGATGGCAAAGAACCAGACACACACAATCCCCAATAAGGTAACGGCAATCTTGCGTGCAATTTGCTGCCGCTCATCAGCGGACTTCGGTCGCTGCGGCGTGTATTTTTCAAAAAAGGCGGCGATCGGGATATTGTAAAGCTCTGCCAACGAATTCAGCGTTTCGACATCCGGTGTGACCTCTCCCGTCTCCCAGCGGGAGATTGCTTTATCGGAGTAGCCAATCTTTTGCGACAGCTCGATCTGCGTCAGCTTGCGCTCCTTACGGAGCTTGACCAAGTTCTCTCTGACAATTTCTCTGATGTTTTCCATATGCTCATCCTATTCCGGCAGGAAAATTGCAGCGCTTTTTGCACCGACTCTCATTGCAAATGAGTTTACCATGAAAATTCAAAATAAGCAAGGATTTTTCAGCAAAAATGTTGAAATTCTCGCAATTCTCGCTTAGCGAGAGTCGGTTTGACGGGCTCTCGCTAAGCGAAAATCGTTTCTCGGAGAGGATTCCAAAATGGTAGAGCGGGGATCGCGCACTTTCTCTTGCAAAACCTGACAAAATAGGGTAAGGTATGCAAAGCAATCAGCAAGCATTGCGACGCAGGCGCAAGGAGGCTTTCTCATGAAAAAAAACGGGGCGATCCCGCTGAAAACTGTCTATTATTCTGATGAGCGAAACGATGAATTTTCGACCGCAGTTATTACCCCAAAGCGGATTGATGAAAACTATTCCTATTTGCGGCGTGAACCGGGCTGGAGCATTTTGCGCTGGCTGTCCTATCGACTGATCGCCACTCCCGTTGCCTACCTCTACTGCAAGTTTGCCCTTCACTTCAAGGTCAAAAACCGTCGCGTGCTGAAAGCGGTAAAAAAGACGGGTTACTTCCTTTACGCCAATCACACGCAGGAGATTGCAGACGCTTTTCTCCCGACGATGGCAGTATTTCCGAAAAGTGTATTTGTCATTGTACACCCGAACAATGTCTCCATGCCGTATTTGGGCAGAGTCACGCCCTACCTCGGAGCTCTCCCGCTGCCATCCAATCTCAAGGCAATGCGAAATTTCAAAAACGCTGTTGAAAAACGTATTCTGCAAGGAAAATGCGTTACCATCTATCCGGAGGCACACATTTGGCCATACTATACCGGCATTCGCAACTTCCCTGCAACCTCCATGAAGTACCCTGTGGAATATAATGCGCCCAGCTTTGCCATGACGACGACCTATCACGCACGCGGCGCAGGCAAGAAGCCCAAGGCTGTGACCTATTTGGACGGCCCCTTCTATCCGGACACCTCGGTGCCGCCGCGCGAACGGGCGCAGGAGCTGCGTGACCGCATCTATGCAGCGATGCAGGAGCGCAGCAAACTGAGTGATTGCGAATACATCCGCTATGTAAAGCGAGGTGAAAGCGAAGAATGAATTTGCTATATTGCGGCAATGCAGGTGTCTTTGATGGTGTGCTGACCTCCGCTTTGTCGGTTGTGCGCCGCCTGAAGGAGCCGCGACCGCTCACGGTTTATTTGTTCACCATGGAGCTGACGCGTCTTTCTCCGAACTACACGCCGTTGACGCAGCGCCACGCGGCTTTTATTGAGGAAGCGCTATGTCGGCATAATCCGGAGAGCAAAGTCGTCCTGCACGATGTTACAGCGCTCTATGAGAAGCATTTACGCGGGAATGCCAACGAAAACTGCTACTGTTCCCCCTATACCTTATTGCGCCTGCTGGCCGACCTACTGCCCATGCCGGACAAGCTGTTATATCTCGATGCGGATGTAATGCTGAACAAGGATGCCGGACTCTTATATGATATGGATATTTCAGCGGTCGAATATGCCGCTGCGCGGGATCATTACGGTAAATTTCTCATACAGCCGAACTACATCAACGCGGGCGTTCTATTATTCAACATGAAAAAGTGCCGTGAAACCGGAATCTTTGAAAAATCGAGGGAGCTTCTGCGTAGAAAGAAGCTGCCCTTCGCCGATCAATCCGCACTGATTCGCTCGACGACCTGCCGCAAGGTACTTCCCCATTATTTCAACGATCAAAAATTTCTTTACAAGAGCACCGTGGTGCGGCATTTTTCGAAGCGGTTGTTTTACCTGCCCTATCCGCATACGGAGAATGTCAAACAGTGGCACATTCAGCGGGTGCATGAGAAATTCGGCTATACCTGCTTTGATGATGTGCTGGACGAATATATAAAACTCAAGGAGAGCTATCAAAATGAATCAGTCTGATGTACAGTTATTTTTTTCCTGTGACGATGCCTATGTGCCCTTTCTTGCGGTAACGCTGGAATCCCTGCGGGCAAACTGCGATCAAAGCCGGTGCTATTTCCTCCACATTCTTCATACGGGGCTTTCGGCAGAGAATATCGCGCGTCTTACCGAAGCATTCAACGGAGGCATATTCACCGTGGAGTTCCACAATATCAGCGCTACCGTAGAAGCGTTTTCCGCTCGTCTGCACACCCGAGACTATTACTCCCGCACAACCTACTATCGCCTTTTCATCCCTGATCTATTCCCTATGCTGGATCGCGCACTGTATCTCGACAGCGATCTGGTCGTGCGCGGGGATATTGCGCAGCTCTACGACACGGAGCTTGGCGACCATTTGGCAGCAGCAATCCCGGACACCTTCGTGAATCGCGAGGAGAACCTGCGGCTTTATGCCACCAACCGTGTGGGGCTGAAGAGCAGCAAGGTATACTTCAACGCCGGAGTATTGCTGATGAATCTGCGCGCCATGCGGGAATACGGCTTTCAGAAGGTCTTTCTCTCTCTACTGGACGCGGTCAAGTTCAATATTGCGCAGGATCAGGATTATTTGAATGTGATCTGCCAAAATCGGACTGTGCTTTTGGGAAAAGAATGGAACACGATGCCCTTTGACGCAGAATCTCCCGAAACCAAGCTGGTTCACTTCAATCTTGACAATAAGCCGTGGCACAAGGACGGCGTGCCCTACAGTGGACTGTTTTGGCATTATGCTGACCGCTCCGCCTATGCCGCCGATGTTCGCAGTGTTCGTAAGAACTATTCCGAACAGCAGCGGATGCAGTCTGCCACGGAGACGAACAATCTTCTCATCATGGCACGGGCACAAGCAACAGACTCCGTAGAAAATGCCCGCATTCATCAACAAATCCGCCAAATCGTACCGCAATGAAGGAAAAGGAGATCCCGCGTGCGGCAGACCGTCTTGCCGTGCTGGAAAAAATCGCGGAATATGAGCGGACGGGTAAATTTGATATTGATGTAGAGGACGATCCCGAAAGTAAGGTATTGCTGCCGGATGAGATTGAATACTTGCACAAGGGTGTTTGGGGCGCAGTACAGCGTGAGGCGGCGTTCTTTGCCGCCTACGCTTTTCTTGGCATAGCGCAGCTGAAAAAACAGGTCATTCTCCACAAGCCCGTGGGCGCTGAGCATCTGGCGCAGGTCGAGGGCGGTGCCATCATCACCTGCAACCATTTTAACCCCTTGGACAGCTTCGTCATGCAGCGCGTCTTTGATGTGTCACACCATAAAAAGCGAATGTACCGCATCATTCGCGAGGGTAACTATACCTCCTTCGGCGGCTTTTACGGTTTTTTGATGCGACACTGCAACACGCTGCCGCTCAGCTCGAACATGGAGACGATGAAAAAGTTCCTGCGGGCGGTGAGCACTGTACTTTCGGAGGGTAACTGCGTGCTGATTTACCCGGAACAGAGCATGTGGTGGAACTATCGCAAGCCCAAGCCCATGAAATCGGGCGCTTTCGATATGGCGGTCAAAAACCATGTGCCCGTTGTCCCCTGCTTCATCACGCTGCAAGACAGCAAGTATATCGGTTCAGACGGCTTCCCCGTGCAGGAATACACGCCACACATCGGCAAAGCAATCTATCCCGATGAAAGTCTCGGTCGCATTGCCGCCCGTGAAAAGCTGCGCGACGAGAATTTTTCTTTTTTCCGTGAAACCTACGAAACCGTTTACAGCATACCGCTCACCTATACGACGGAGCAGTGAGTCAATGAACCGTTGTTTATAGAAACAAGTTACATTGCATTATGGAAGTGCTTTCGAAGGAATTTGTTCTTTTTCGCAAATTATAAATTTGTTTCGACTTCGTTCATAGTTTCTTCAAAAGTGCTTTGTATACTGCAAGTGTAAGGTCGATATCGGAACTGCCCCGGTTCGAACTTGCAGTCCATCTTTTCATTTATCTCTCTTTTTTATTTTTCCCCTCTCTCATTTCTGTAGCGGATTCCCGACTGTTCTCCCCCGATCAGTCGGGAATTTGCTGTTTCTATCATGAACAAATCAGCCTTTGTAGGGCGGGGACATGTCCCCGCCGGTGGAGGAACTACCAAGTACATACAAACTTGTTCATGCCCGCTGTCTGCCGCTTCTCGGTCGGCGGGGACATGTCTCCGTCCTACAGAATAACAAAAACGGCCGCCGAATGGCAGCCGTTTTTGTTATCTTTCGTAGTCGAATTCGAAATCGTAGATGCTGACGGTGTCGCCGTCTTCGATGCCCATTTCTTCTAAGCGGTCAAATAAGCCGCTCTTGCGGAGCTGACGGTCAAAATACATCCGCGATTCATAATCGGCAAAGTTAATATCGCTGATAAGTCTGCGCAGCCATGTGCCGGAAATGACCCAGAGATCGTCCATATGCTCGATGGTGAGGTCGTCTGCCTCGCCTGCCTCCGGAAGCGGTTTGATATATTCCGGTTCATAGACAATCACCGGCGGAAGCTCACGGAGCTTATTTGCAATGACGCGCATGAGCTGCTTCGTTCCCTGGGTGGTCGCAGCGGAGATCTCGTAGAACGGATAGCCGCGTTCCGTAACATAGGTACGCAGGCGCTCTAAATTATCGCTGCCCTCGGGGATCAGGTCACACTTATTCGCCGCGACGATCATCGGGCGCGTTGCAAGCTCCTCGGAATAGCTTTTCAGCTCCGCGTTGATCTTTTCAAAGTCCTCCACGGGATCGCGATCCTCTGAGCCGGAGACATCGACGATATGCACCATCAGGCGGCAGCGGTCGATATGGCGCAGGAAATCATGCCCGAGTCCCGCGCCCTCGGAAGCGCCTTCGATAATGCCGGGAATATCCGCCATGACGAAGGACACGCCCTCGTCTACATAGATCACGCCGAGGTTCGGATAGAGCGTCGTAAAATGGTAGTTGGCGATCTTCGGTCTTGCATTGGAGGTCACGGAGAGGAGGGTCGATTTGCCGACATTGGGGAAGCCGACCAAACCGACATCCGCTAAAAGCTTCAGTTCCAAAATAACCTCATGCTCCTCGCCGGGCAGTCCCGCTTTCGCAAAGCGCGGCACCTGTCGCGTCGGCGTGGCAAAGTGCTTATTACCCCAGCCGCCTCTGCCGCCTTTGCAGAGAATGAAATCGTTATTGTCGGACATATCCTTAATGACCTCATTCGTCTCAGCGTCGCGCACGACCGTACCGCGCGGCACCTGAATGACAAGATCCTCACCGCGCTTGCCTGCGCAGCGTCCCCCCTGCCCATCCTGTCCGTTAGAGGCGGCGTATTTTCGCTTATAGCGGAAGTCCATCAAGGTGGAGAGATTATCATTGACGCGCAGGACGATATTCCCGCCCTTGCCGCCGTCACCGCCGTCGGGGCCTCCCGCAGCGACATATTTTTCACGGTGAAACGCGACCGCGCCGTTGCCGCCGTTGCCCGCTTTTACAAAAATTTTAACTTTATCTACAAACATATAAGTTACCTCCTGCCATTTGTTCGGAGTATTTCTTTCGTAGTGACGGATGCTGTAGGCGTATTGGCAAAGCTCCGCAATCTTTTTGCCGTCTTTTCAAAAAAATCCCGAACATAGGTTAGTATGTTCGGGATTCCTTATTGCATCTTACTGTTCAATCGCGTAGACGGAGCACTGCTTGCGATCCTTGCCCTTGCGCTCAAACTTGACGTGACCGTCAACCAAAGCGAACAGGGTATCGTCGCTGCCGATACCGACATTGTTGCCGGGATGGATGTGCGTGCCTCTCTGACGAACCAGAATGTTGCCCGCGAGGACGAACTGACCGTCCGCGCGCTTCACGCCCAATCTCTTGGACTCGGAATCACGACCGTTCTTAGTAGAACCGCCGCCCTTCTTATGTGCGAAGAACTGAAAACCGATTTTCAGCATTTGTTACACCTCCATAACTTCGATATAATCAGGATAATCATCCCGCAGGGACAGCATGGTCAAAATAAAACCATTCAAGACATCCTGCACTGCGTCCTCATCGTCGCAGGCTGCGGGAAGGGTCAAGGTGATTCGAGGCTCTTTTTCGTTCACTTTCGTGTTTGCGTGGTTGCCGAGGACATCGTTGATTGTGCATTCGGCAAACTTGACGGCGGTGGTGACGGCAGCGCAAACGATGTCGCTCCCCGCCTCTGCATAGCCGCTGTGCCCCGATACGGAGAATCCGTTGATTCTGCCGTCATGATTGAAAATTTCGATCGTTGTCATTACACGGAAATCTTTTCAATCTGCACCTTGGTGTACGGCTGTCTGTGACCGCGGAGGGACTTGGAGTCCTTCTTCGGGCGGTACTTGAAGACGACGACCTTCTTGCTCTTGCCGTTCTTCAGCACCTTCGCTTCGACGGAAGCGCCTGCTACGACGGGAGCGCCGAACTTGGAGTTCTCGCCGTCCACGACTGCCAGCACCTGATCGAAGGTTACGGTTGCGTCAGCCTCAACGCCGAGCTTTTCGACGTAAATCACGTCGCCCTCCTTGACGCTGTACTGCTTGCCACCGGTAACGATAACTGCCTGCATAGTTGGTTGCACCTACCTTTGTTGTAGTCTCGCTCTGAAGGTGTGAACTTGCGCTCAACTTCGAACCTTTTCGACGCGGCTTGTCTATTCTAACATTCCTTCTCAAAAAAGTCAAATACTATTTGACTCTTTTTTTCGGATTTGGTATACTTTTTTTATCAATCGCAAAGGATTCGGTGATTCTATGAAAAAAATTCTTTCCGTTTTTCTCCTGCTCTGTCTGTTCCTAAGCGCCTGCTCGAAGGAAGGCCCTGCCGAGACGGAGATATTTGCTATGGATACCTATATGCGCATCCGCGTTTGGGGCGATGACGATCTGCTCAATGACGCCGTAGACGAGATTCGCAGGCTGGAGGGGCTTTTCTCCGCAACCGACGAGGACAGCGAGATCAACACTTTGAATCAAAACGGCAGGGCGGAGCTGAGTCAGGAAACCGCAGAGATTCTCGAACAGGCGGTCGCCCTTTCTGCGCGTACCGGCGGCACATTTGACCCTACAATCTATCCGCTGGTCAACGCTTGGGGCTTTACCACCGGTGAGGCGCACGTTCTCACACAGGAGGAGCTGGATACCCTTCTCCCATTGGTCGGGACGGAGCATTTAAAGTTGGACGGAACCGCTGCCCTCTTGACGGAGGAAGCAAAGGTCGATTTAGGCGGCATCGCCAAGGGCTACACGGCGCAAAAATGCTTGGAGCTGCTTTCCAAAACAGGCGTGCAGACCGCAATGCTCTCCCTCGGCGGCAATGTGCAGACGCTTGGCTCGAAGCCTGACGGTACCGCATGGGTCATCGGTATTGCAGATCCTGAAGAACCGACCGAAGCGATTGCAACACTTACCTTCACAGGCTCCATGGCCATCGTGACTTCGGGCGGTTATCAACGGTATTTTGATTCCGACGGCATACGGTATCACCACATTCTTGATCCGGAAACGGGTATGCCTGCCGAGACAGGGCTTGCCTCCGTGACGATCCTTACCCAAGACGGCACGACTGCCGACGCTCTCTCCACTGCGCTGTTTGTCATGGGTATGGAGAAAGCAATCGATTTCTGGCGTGCAAGCGATGATTTCGAGGCGGTATTCATTTCGCAGGACGGGAAAATTTTCGCAACCGAAGGTGCTGCCGCCCTCCTCGGCGGCTGCGAATTTGAGGAGATCACCCGTTGAAAACGAAGGCATGGCTTCTGCTTTTCTCCCTGCTCTGCCTTCTTTTGGCAGGTTTGAGCGCAATGCTTCTTCTCGGCGGCGAGCAGTCAGAATATGCAGAGGTCTATTCTGACGGGGAGCTGGTCGTTACCCTTGATCTGTCAAAGGATACGGAGTATCTTGTAGAAAACGGCGAAGCTTGGAATCTGCTTGCCGTGCGCGACGGAAAGCTCTCCGTGCGCTCCGCCTCTTGTCCCTCGCAGGACTGCGTGCATCATGCTGCGGCTGATCACGGTGCGCCGATTGTCTGCTTGCCGAACCGACTTGTAATCAAATTTACGAGCTCCTCTGAATTTGACGCGCTGGTCGGCTGACGTTGTCTTACAGCTTCTTGGTATTCATGGAGATCTCACTGAGTGCTTCGGCTGCCTCCATCGAATAATCGTGCAGCTTCGCGACATCTCCGAGGGAGACCATCCCTACGAGTTTTCCGCCCTCTTCGACCGGCAGACGCCTGATCTGCTGCCTTGCCATCAGCGCTGAGGCGTTTTGAATGCTCTCCTCCGCGTCCACGGAGAAAATACGCCGCGTCATAATATCGGAGACCTTCACCGTCTGCGCGTCGTCATCCGCTGCAACACAGCGCAGGACGATATCGCGGTCGGTCACCATGCCGCGCAGCCGCCCGTCCTTGGTGCAAACGGGCAGCGCACCGACATTAAAGCGCGACAGGAGCCGCGCCGCGACAGCGGCACTTTCATTCGGCGCAATGCTGATCACATTGGTTGTCATGACTTCCTTGACCTTCATTGGTTATACCCTCTTTCATAAAAATCGCCTCTGCCGACGAAAGCCGACAGAGGCGTTTGTCTTATGGAAGTATGGGAAAGAAATCAAAGAATTATACTATTTCGCGCAGGGATTCCTGAATAAACGCATAACCCTCATGCGTGATCGTATAGAAAATCGTGTTCCTTTTTTCGTCCAAAAATGCTACATCCGTCCAGGCAAATTCCGTTTCCATCAAGACATCGGCATTGTGGCCTGCCGGAGACTCTACATAAATGTAAAAATTATGAAGGCTCCCCAAATACCGAAACGCAGCCTCACTCCAGCGAAATAAGTATCTTGTATAAATTGGCTTGCCGTCTCCGGTTTTATATCTTTCAGACTCCGCGTCCTGTTCTATCAGCTCCATATTCTGCAAAGCCCAATGGACAACAAGATCATCCTCCGGAGAAACGGGAACAAGCTCAATAAAAGCTGTCAACGGATTCAGCACTTCCAAAAGCCGAATATACTGTTGATGCGTTCTTAACTTATATTCCGCAAAGCCCATCACTGCTTCTGAAAGCTTGCGTCAATGGCTGCCGCAGCCTTTTTGCCGGCACCCATTGCCAAAATGACGGTTGCAGCGCCCGTGACGGCATCGCCGCCGGCATAGACACCCTCGCGGGTCGTCATGTTCTCCTCATTGACGATCAGGCAGCCCTTCTTGTTGGTCTCCAGTCCCGGCGTGGTCGAACGGATGAGCGGGTTCGGAGAGGTGCCGAGCGCCATGATAACCGTATCGACCGGCAGCTCAAACTCGCTGCCGGCAATCTCAATCGGGCGGCGTCTGCCGGAAGCATCCGGCTCGCCAAGCTCCATGCGGATGCACTGCATCGCACCGACTCTGCCGTTGCCGTCGTCAATAATCTTGGTGGGGTTACAGAGGGTGCAAAGCTCAATGCCCTCCTCCTTCGCATGGTGCAGCTCCTCGAGACGGGCGGGCATTTCCGCTTCGCCGCGGCGGTAAACGATATAGACATGCTCCGCGCCGAGACGCTTTGCGCAGCGTGCCGCATCCATGGCCACATTTCCGCCGCCGACTACCGCGACAGCCTTCGAGACAATCACGGGCGTGTCGCTCTCTTCATTATATGCCTTCATCAGGTTGATACGGGTCAAATACTCATTTGCGGACATCACGCCCTTGAGCGCCTCGCCTTCGATGTGCATGAACATCGGGAGTCCTGCGCCGGAGCCGACAAAGACCGCCTTGAAGCCCATCTCGAACAGCTCGTCCACAGACAGAACCTTGCCGATGACCATGTTTGTCATGACCTCGACACCCATCGCCTCCAGTTTTTTGATTTCGTTGGCGACGATTGCCTTGGGAAGACGGAACTCGGGAATGCCGTAGACCAGCACGCCGCCTGCCGTATGCAGCGCCTCAAAAATCGAGACCTGATAGCCCTTCTTGGCAAGCTCACTTGCGCAGGTCAGACCCGCGGGACCGGAGCCGACCACGGCGATCTTGATGCCGTTGGATTCGGGCTTTTCGGGCATTTTGTTGACATTTTCACGGTACCAGTCGGCAACAAAGCGCTCCAATCTGCCGATGGCGACCGGTTCACCCTTGATGCCGCGGACGCACTTACACTCGCACTGGCTCTCCTGCGGGCAGACACGACCCGAAAGCGCCGGCAGGGCGTTGGTGGAGGTGATAATCTCGTATGCCGCGAGGAAATCCCCCTCTGCGACCTTTGCGATAAACTCGGGGATACGGATATTGACGGGGCAGCCGCCGACACACAGCGGTTTCTTGCAATTCAGGCAGCGCTTAGCCTCCTCAATTGCCATTTCCGGTGTATAGCCGAGGGATACCTCTTTAAAATTCTTGTTGCGGACATTCGCGTCCTGCTCCGGCATGGGAGTCTTCGTCATTGTCATATTTGCCATTGTTCTGCCTCCCTTACTGAATCAGCGTCTTGCCGAGTTTCTCGATGCGGCACATATGGTTCTTCTCATCCTCGGTCTCCTGATCGCGATAGACGCCGTTGCGGTTCATCAGCTCTGCGAAATCAACCTTGTGACCGTCAAACTCGGGACCGTCCACGCAGGCGAACTTTACCTCGCCGCCGACCGTGACACGGCAGCCGCCGCACATCCCCGTGCCGTCCACCATGATGGGGTTCAGGGAGACCATCGTTTTTACACCGAACGGTTCGGTCGTTTTGCAGACAAACTTCATCATCGGAACCGGGCCGATTGCCAGCACTTCATCATACTGCTTGCCTGCCTCGAGCAGCTCTTGCAGCTTAACGGTGACAAAGCCGTGCTCGCCGTA
The DNA here is from genome assembly GCA_051892295.1 of Faecousia sp. Taxonomy (GTDB): domain Bacteria; phylum Bacillota; class Clostridia; order Oscillospirales; family Oscillospiraceae; genus JAZOXB01. The sequence goes on from JBJFGB010000149.1 coordinate 32,836, forward strand.
GGAGCCGTCGTCTGTCATCAGGTAGAGATTATCACTGCAAGCGCGGAACTCGTCTTCCAAGATGACGATATCCTTGCTGCGGAAGCCGACGATCACATCAACTTCGCAACCGGCTTCCTTAAACGCCTGCGCGGAAGGAAGGGCAATCGCGCAGCCGACGCCGCCGCCGACGACACAGACGCGTTTTACGCCTTCCATCTCGGTAGGCTTGCCGAGCGGGCCGACAAAGTCGCTGATATAGTCGCCCTCATTCATTTCGCCGAGCATTTTCGTAGAAAGTCCAACCTTTTGGAAGATGATTGTGACGGTCCCCTTTTCGCGGTCATAGCCTGCGATGGTCAGAGGAACACGTTCCCCGTGCTCGTCAACGCGGAAGATAATAAACTGACCCGCTTTTGCTTTTTTGGCGACGAAGGGAGCTTCGATCTCCATCAGCGTAACAGCGGAATTCAGTTCCTTTTTGCGGACAATTTTGAACATGAAATTCACCCTTTCGTGCGAATACAAAGATTTCCGTCTCAGATTATAACATAGATTCGAAAGAATTCAACAGGAAAAACTAAAATGTTGCGGGAATTATCACTGGTTCTCTTCCGATTTTCTCCCAAGAGAAGAATGGAATCAGATCGTTTGCGGCAATCGGGGTGTCAGTCTCGGTCAGCCCCGCGAGCTTCGCTATCCTGCCAATCAGCGCCTCCGGGGTCTGCGTTTGCCGCAGATGCGCCATATCGAGGCTCTTTTCGCGTTTGCTCAGCCGCTTGCCGTCCGGCGCAACAAGGAGCGGGATATGATAGAATTTCGGAGCAGAAAGGCCCAGCGCACCGTACAGCCAAATCTGACGCGCCGTCGAGCCGAGCAAATCGCTGCCGCGCACAACCTCCGTTACGCCGCCGAGGGCATCATCGCAGACAACCGCAAGCTGATAGGCATAGACCCCGTCTGACCGGCGCACGATAAAATCCCCGCATTCCTGCGCCAGCAGCTCCTTCTGCGCGCCGTAGACGCCGTCCGTAAAAGCAATCGTCACATCCGGCACACGCACCCGCCAAGCCGGCTTGCGCTGCTTTTGCGCACGCTCGTCTTCCGTTAAGCTCCGGCAGGTGCCTGCATAGACAAACATACCCTCCGAGGCGTGCGGCGCGGAGGCATCGTGCAGTTCATTGCGCGTGCAGTAGCAGGGGTAAGTATCCAGCCGCGAAAACGCCTCTGCGTAGACCGCACTGCGCGTGCTTTGCAAGGGCATTTCTTCATCCCAGTCCAGACCGAGCCAATGAAGGTCTTCCCGCAGCGCGTCGATGTATTCCCGCTTACTGCGGGCAGGGTCTAAGTCTTCAATGCGCAGTAGCATTTTGCCGTTTTGCGCGCGAACGGACAGCCACGCAAGCAGCGCGGTAAAGAGATTGCCTAAATGCATCCGTCCGGAGGGACTGGGCGCGAATCGTCCGACTGTCACGGAAGCATCACCTCATTTTTCAAAGCCTCTCCACGCCGGTAACGCGCCAAGTTTTCCGCGCAAATCGCCCAAATCTTGTGCTCGGTCTGGGGCAAATGTCCGAAGCTCACGCCTGCAACATGCGGCGTAAGGATTGCGTTCGGCAGCGTCCATAAAGGGTGCTCCTGCGGCAGAGGCTCCGGATCCGTCACATCCAAGCCGACACCGAAAAGCCGTCCCTCCGAGAGTGCCTGCGTCAGCGCGTCGATATCCGCAAGACTCCCGCGCCCGACATTGATAAAGATTGCATCCTGCTTCATAAGTCCAATCCGCACGGAATCAAAGTAACCCGCCGTCTGCGCCGAATGCGGCAGGGCGCAGAGAACAAAATCCGCCTCCGGCAGAAATAGCTCCGCGCACTCCAAAGTCGTCAGCAAATCAAAGCCCACGTGGCGTTTTCGGGCATTACGGCAGACGCCGACAATCGTTACGCCGAGCGTCTTGAGACGGCGGGCAAGGCTGCTTCCAAGGTCACCGCAGCCGAAAATCATCGCGGTAGCGCCGCAGACCTGTTTCTCACACCCGAGGTCGCACCACGCACCCGCTCGAATATAGGCAGGCAGTCTGCGGCAGAGGGCAAAGAGCATTGCAAGCGTGTGTTCCGCGATTGTCTCCCCAAACGCGCCGGATGCCGTCGTGAGAAGAACATTTTTCGGGAAATCTCCGCCAAGATAACGATCCGCTCCCGCCCATGTCATTTGAACCCATTTCAGTGCTTTTGCGCGGCGCAGCTCGTCTACGGTTGGATTGCCGAATATGATTTCCGCCGATCCAATCGCTTTTTCTCTCTCCGACTCGGAAGGGCGAATAGTGCAAACACCTTGTAACGGGCAATCCCGTTCAGCGTCCGTTTCCGCAAGATATATGATTTTCTGCATAAGCTGCTCCTTACCTTATGAATTTCAGAGAACAAAGTCAACCAGCCAATGTAGGGCGGGGACATGTCCCCGCCGACCGCGAAGCGGCAGACGGTACAGACAAACAAGTTTGTAAGCACTTGGTAGTTCCCGCACCGCCGGGGACATGCTTCCGCCCAACAAGGACGCGTTTCCGGTTAATAGGCGATATACAAATCGTCCCGGGAGATATCGCGCGTATAGGGATTGAAATACTCGTTGAGCAGGTCAAGATAGTCCTCGTCGGCATCGACAACAACATAGTTGCCGCTGAGATAGAACGGCATGGTGGTCATATACATATCATCCGTTCCACAGAGAAGAACCGACTCCGCAAGCCACAGGAGATTACTCATGGACAGATTGGTCTGGGCGTATTTGCCGAACAGCGACAGCGCCTGCGGCAGCTTGAGCACATTTCTTACGGACACCCACTGGTCAATGGCAGCAAGCATGAAATCGCGCTGCACACTCACGCGGCCGATGTCGGCGTCCGCATAGCCGGAGCGGAAACGAACCACACCCATTGCCTCCTTGCCGTCAAGCGTCTGCAACCCCTTGTGTAAATGTATATACAGGTCCTGCGAGGGATCCTCATAGTCCATATCCACCGGCACGTCGAATTCCACGCCGCCGAAAAGATCAACCAGCTCAATAAATACGTCCAGTTCCAACAGCATATAACCGTCCGGGCGGAAACCGACACACTCTGCGACGTAGTCCATCAGGCTGTCCATACCCTCCTCGCCCTTTCCGTTGACACCGTAGGCGCCGTTAATTTTATGCGGGACATAGGTGGAATTGACTTTCGTATCCCGCGGGATGCTCATCAGGCTCATACGCTTTTGTCCGCGGTCAATATTGAGCAGCATGATCGTATCCGTACGGTCACCCGATTCGTCCGTACCGGCAAGCAGAATCGTGCAGCAACCGTCCTTCCGCGCACGGTCATTTTCCGCCATCGGTTCTCCGGTGAGAAAATGCACACCCGCAAAAAGTCCTCCAAACAGAAGGGCAACAATCAAAACCAATACGCCGAAGAACCGAAGGATGCGGTGCTTTTTCTTCTTTTTCGGCGTATATGTCTGCTGCACCTGCCGTTCGGCTGCGCTTGGTCTCGGCTGCAAGGGGCGCTCCGTGTGGTCAAAATCGTCTGAATTATCCCAGTCCTCCACGTAATCCGGTTCTTCACAGTCGTCATAGAGCTTATCTGCAAATCCGCGCTCATAGGGGTCTTCCTCCTCCGGCGCGGGAGCATTATGATTATAGTCATAGGGTTTCATGCTTTCACCGCCTTTGAAGCCATTATACTCTATTTTTCCACGGAAGTAAATAGCAATACCCCGCGCAAAAAGGAGAGGTATGTGTCAAGTAAATATTGGCAATCTTCCTTTTTCAAAAACCAAGTGAAAA
>JBJFGB010000150.1:0-2184 GCA_051892295.1 Faecousia sp.
GAATCGAACCAACGACACGCGGATTTTCAGTCCGCTGCTCTACCAACTGAGCTACCCAGGCACACAAAGGGGTAATGGAGCGGGCAACGAGGCTCGAACTCGCTACCTCCACCTTGGCAAGGTGGCGCTCTACCGGATGAGCTATGCCCGCAAAATGGCGACCGAGAAGGGACTTGAACCCTCGACCTCCGGCGTGACAGGCCGGCGTTCTAACCGACTGAACTACTCGGCCAGATTGGTGGGAACAACAGGACTCGAACCTGTGGCCCCCTGCTTGTAAGGCAGGTGCTCTAACCAGCTGAGCTATGCTCCCATGCGCTCATTTGAGCCCCCGCTCTTCAAATCGGCTTTGCCATTATAATTCATACAGAAGCATTTGTCAACACAAATTTGCTTGGTTTTAGAATTTTTTGGATTATGCCTCTTCTTCCGCGGAAGCCAGCCCGCTTTCTCCATCCAGCTTGTCAAAGACGATGGAATACCCATCCGCGCCAAATTGAAGGCTGCGCTTCACCCGGCTGATGGTCGCACTGGAAGCGCCGGTCTCCGCGAGGATGTCGTTATAGATGTAGCCCTGATTCAGAAGCCAGGCAACATGGAACCGCTGCTCCATCGCCTGCAGCTCCGTAACCGTACACAGGTCATCAAAAAACTTCATGCAGTCCTCTTCCGTCTCCAGTGCGAGGATCGCCTTATACATCATTTCAAAACGGGGCTTACGATTGATCTTGTTCATTTTCTTCCCCTTTCGGTTACTAATATCGATATTTTACAGCATTAAAGTTAAAAAGTAAAGACAAAAGTACATATTCTTCCGATTTGTTCTGGCATAAGCATATTAGGTATGATATAATGTTGTCAAAGAAAGGATGTGAGCCTATGAACATGATTGCAGTATGGATTTTTATGGCTGTTTTGTTCCTGGTTATCGAGCTTTTAACCGTTGGAATGGTCTCGATCTGGCTTTTCGCCGGCTCGCTGGCGGCGCTTCTGACCGCTGCCATCCGCTTGCCGATATGGCTTCAGATCGTCATCTTTCTCGTGGTCTCCTGCGTCTGCTTCGTTCTCCTTTATCCCCGCCTCAAGAAGTTTGTACGCAAAAACCATCAGGCCACGAACGCGGATATGGCGCTTGGCAAAACCGCCGTCGTCGTGCGGCGCATCGACAACATCGAGGGGACTGGCGCCGTCTCCATCGACGGAAAAACATGGTCTGCCCGCTCTGCCGACGACTCGGCGATCGAACCCGGCACCTATGTGACGGTGGATCGTATTCAGGGCGTTAAGCTGATCGTATTCCCTCTTTCTGACAACTGACAAACCCTAAGGAGGTATTATCATGGGTTACATCATTACATTGATTATCATTCTTCTCGTTGTCATCGCGCTCATTCGCAACATCCGCATCGTGCCGCAGGCACGCGCCTGTGTGGTGGAGCGCCTCGGTGCCTACAGCGCCACCTGGAACACGGGTCTCCATATCAAGATCCCCCTCGTCGAGCGCATCGCGAAGAACGTCTCGCTCAAGGAGCAGGTCGCGGACTTCCCTCCCCAGCCGGTGATCACGAAGGATAACGTCACCATGCAGATCGACACGGTCATCTATTTCCAGATCACCGACCCCAAGCTGTATGCCTACGGCGTGGAAAATCCCATGCTCGCCATTGAAAACCTGACCGCCACCACGCTGCGAAACATCATCGGCGAGCTGGAGCTCGACGAATCGCTTACGAGCCGCGACACCATCAACACCAAAATGCAGCAGATCCTGGACGAGGCCACCGACCCCTGGGGCATCAAGGTCAACCGCGTGGAGCTCAAAAACATCATGCCGCCCAAGGAGATCCAGAACGCCATGGAGAAGCAGATGAAGGCCGAGCGCGAACGCCGTGAGGCCATCCTGCGTGCGGAGGGTGAAAAGCGCTCCGCCATTCTGGAAGCCGAGGGCGAGAAAGAATCCGCCATCCTGCGCGCCGACGCAAAGAAGCAGGCCGAGATTCTGGAGGCCGAAGGCAAGGCGCAGGCCATCCTCGCGCTGAACCGCGCCACCGCCGAGGGCATCAAGCTCCTGAACGATGCCGCTCCCTCCGATCCCGTTGTCCAGCTGAAGGCCCTTGACGCCTTCTCGGCCGCCGCAAACGGCCGGGCAACCAAGATCATCATCCCCTCCGAAATTCAGGGCCT
>JBJFGB010000151.1:0-36503 GCA_051892295.1 Faecousia sp.
TGGTCATCGTTTTCAGATCGGCCTGAATACCGGCGCCTCCGCTGCAATCACTGCCGGCGATTGATAATGCTGTTTTCATTGTTTTGTCTCCTTTCGTTTTCAGCATTATTTTTATTGAGCGACAGAGAGTGGTGCCCCCGGTCTGCCGCTTGAAGCGATCGGCTCAGAGTGCCGACGCAAGCTTCCAAAAGGGTTCTGTATGCGTAAAATCCGAGAGGTAACAGTCGCAGATTCCCCGCAGCGCTTCCTGTCGGTTTTCACTTGAATCAAATACGCTCACCGTCAGGAAACCGTCGTTTTTAGCGGTCAAGGCGGCGTGGTAAGCGTCCTCAAAAATGATCGTATTGCTGCGGTCGGTGCCGAGGGACTCCATGGCATTGCGGTAGATGGTGGGCTCGTCCTTCCCGCGCCCTACCTCGGAGCAGGTGAAAATTGCGGAAAACAGCCCCTCCATGCCGCAGCGCTGCAAGGCGGCTTGAATCTGATATCGGTCGGTCGCCGTGGCGATGCACATGGAGACACCTGCCTCCGCAAGCTGCTTCAGAAAATCAAAAACGCCCGCTTTGGGTTGGACTTCATAAAGATAAAAATGCTCTATCGTTTGATTGATCCCCTGTATGATTTCCTCGACGGAGAGCTTGAGTGCGTATTCCTCCTGCAAATAACGGGCGGATTGCCGCAGGCTCATGGTTTTTACGGCTTCCCGCAGGGAGGGCTGCGGCGCTTTGCCGAGGGAACGGAGATAGGTTTCTCCCGCCGTGTCCCAGATATACATGGAGTCAAACAGCGTTCCGTCAAAATCAAAAATGATGCCTTTCAGCTTCATCCCTGTACCATTTCCTCCGACATGGCGCGGAGCTGACGGCATTCGGCTTCAATATCCGCCGCGCCGAAAATCGCGCTGACCAACGCCACGCCGTCGACTCCCGTGCCGGAGAGCTGCAGCAGATTGGATTTGTTGATCCCGCCGATGGCGACCACGGGGATATCCACCGCCGCGCAGATGTCCTTCAGTACCTCCCGCGGCAAAACGTCCGCGTCCGTTTTGGTGGAGGTGGAGAACATCGCGCCTACACCGAGACAGTCCGCGCCGTTTTTTACCGCTTCCAAGGCTTCTTCGACGGAGTGAACGGAGACGCCGAGCATCATGTGTTCGCCGACACGCTGCCGCACCTGCGCCGCCGCCATATCCTCCTGCCCGACATGGACGCCGTCTGCGCCGCACCGTATGGCGATCTCCACGTTGTCGTTGACAAAGAAGGGAACGCCGTAGCGCTTGCACAGGGCGGATAATTCCATGGCTTCCGCGAGAAAGTCTGTGTCATTCAGCTCCTTTTCCCGCAGCTGGACACAGGTTGCGCCTCCCTTCAGGGCGGACTCCACCTGTTCATACAGGCTCTGCTTGCCGACCCACGCCCGGTCTGTGACCGCGTAGAGCAGCATGTGTTTTTTATCGCACTTCATAGTTTGCACCTTCCTCCAACTGTGCGGGGGTGAGATGATAGATGGCGTCGATAATATAGTTCCGATAGGTGGAATTGCCATCCATTGGGCTGAGTCTCCGGTGGGCGAGCTCTCCGGCAAGTCCCATGGCGCACACCGCAGCCGCAGCGGCTTTCAGAGGCTCGTTGGGATTGGCTGCCACAAAGGCGGCGGTCATGGCAGAGAGCTGACAGCCTGTGCCCGTGATGGAGGACATCATCGGGTGCCCGTTGCGGATGCAATAGGCTGTTTCGCCGTCCGCAACAATGTCAATCGCGCCGGTGATTGCGACCACGGAGGCGGTTTTTCTTGCAAAGGCTTTTGCAAAGGCGACCACCTCGTTCAGATTGTCCTCCGTGACCCGATCCGCGACGTCCGCATCCACGCCCTTTGTGGTGCCTGCGCCGGAGGCGAGGGTCTTGATTTCGGAGATGTTTCCCCGAATGACGGCAAACTGCACTTCCTCCAAAAGCCGGTAGGCGGTTTCCGTGCGCAGCTTGGAGGCACCCGCGCCCACCGGGTCAAATACCACCGGATGATGCAGGGCATTGGCTGCCCTTCCGGCGATCCGCATGGAGTCAATCGTGCGGCTGTTCAGTGTGCCGATATTGATATTTAATCCGGCGCAGAGGGTTGTGATTTCCGCAACTTCGTCTTTGTCGTCCGCCATGATTGGCGACGCGCCGCAGGCAAGCACGATATTGGCGCAGTCGTTTACCGTGACATAATTCGTGATATTGTGAATTAAGGGGCAGGTGTTTCTGACATTCTCGAAAATTGTTTGGAACATATTGGAACCTCCGTTACCGCGTTAAGGCTGCCTGCATCTTTTGCAGAGCATTGGCTTCCTTCAAGCTGTAGACCAAAATGGTGGCAATGACCGCGCCGACGGCGGTGGAAATCAAAAACGGGATGATGTAGGCATAGAAAGCGATATCGGCGGCGCTCTTTCCCATCAGGAAAATGGCGACGGGATAGGCGCACAGACCGCCGAGGACCGATGTGCCGAAGACCTCACCGAGCAGGGTTGCGAAGATATTCTTGCTCTTCCAATAAACCAGTCCGCACAGCAGCGCGCCGAACATGCTGCCCGGGAACGCCATCAGACTGCCCAGACCCAGCAGATTACGGATTAGCGACGCGACGAAGGCGGCGCCGACACCGTAGCCGGGGCCCAGCAGCACGGCGCAGAGAACATTCACCATGTGCTGCACGGGGGAGCATTTACTTCCGAAAACCGGGAAAGAAAACAGACTGCCCACAACGGCGACGGCACAGAATAAAGCCGCGACCGCCAGTTTTTTCACATTGACTTTTTTCATAAATTGACACTCCTTTGAAATGAATCGGAAACGGCTGTATACAGCGACGCTTCCAAAAATAAATACAGTTCTCCTGTCGAGACTGCACGGAAGGTCGGTCGATGCTTGCTGGCATCCTCTCACGCCGGAACACGGCTTCCCATCGCTGTTCTACAAGGCTCAGGGCGCTCCCCCTCAGCCCGCCACGGTTCGTGGACTGCCGCAGCCTCCTTTCAAAATCGTATCAAACAAAACAGGAGACACCCGCTTCGGATGCCTCCTGTAAAAAATCTGCGTAACGACTTCCTACGGCGGCATTACCCGCATCAGGTAAAGGGTCGAAGTTGGATGACTTCCTCTCAGCCTGCCCATACAAGCTCCCCTGTCTTTATTTGTCGGGCATATTATACACCCGTTTTCACCCAATTGCAAGCAGTTATTCCGACAGCTTTTGCAATCATGCGACATGTTTTTTTGCATTATTTTCTGGCATTTCTCTGCTTCAGTGCCAATCCAATCAACCGATCCGCTTGGTCAGCCATGAACAGTGGAATGTTCAGCACATCATCATTCAGCTTCAGGTTGTCCATGGAGAACCGCACACGGAGCTTGATTTGATTTGGGAACAGCTCCTTAAATTTCTTTAGGCTTTTTCCGGTTGTATTCGTCTCGGATTTCACCTCTACAGGGAAAATATCATTCTCCCGCTGAATCAGAAAATCGACTTCATAAGGAGGATTATTTTGGCTCCAGTATCGGGGAACGACTTCAAACTGTGTCATCAGGGTCTGTAGCACAAAGTTCTCGGTCAGTGCGCCCTTAAATTCGGTAAATAGGCGGTTGCCTTCCCCAAAGGCGGTTGGAGCCAACTGTGCCAGACGGCGGAGCAGACCCACATCCACTAAATAAATCTTAAAGGCAGACAAATCATCGTAAGCAGCTATCGGCAGTCCTGGGGCGGTGCTGCGGTAGATCTTATGCACCAGTCGGGCATCTACCAGCCACTGCAACGCATCCTCGTATTCCCGCGCTCTTGCCCCCTCTTTGACAACCTTATAGATAAATTTCTTATTCTCCCTTGCCAGTTGGGACGGTATAGACTTCCAGATCATAGAAATCTTCGGAAACTCGCTGATATTGGGGTGCTTGGCAAAATCCCGCTCGTAGGCACCGATGATTCCGGACAGAGCTTCCTGCATGGCGGAGACATCCCGCGCTTCTGTCCACATTCGCACAGGCTCAGGCATACCGCCGGTGACATAGTACATCTTCAATTTTTCGTAGAGCGGATTGAAAAATGCGTCCGGAATCGGCTCGATGGTATCTAGGCTTTCCAAAAACCTCACAAGGTTTTCGTCCCCGTTGGCAAGCAGGAATTCCGTAAAGGTCATTGGGTCCATCTGCATGAAGTTGACCTTGCCCACCGGAAACGAGGAGGGTTTTGCTAAGGCAATGCCCAATAGAGAACCGGCGCAGGCAATATGGTACTGCGGAGCATTTTCGCAGAAATACTTCATGGAGTTGATGACCTTGGGGCAATCCTGCACCTCATCGAAGATGATGAGGGTCTTTTCCGGCACAATTTTCTGACCGCCGGCAAGCATCAAATTCTGCAGAATACGATCGACGTCCTTGGTGGTCTCAAAAAACTGTTTATATTCCTCGTTTTCATCGAAGTTAAAGTAGGCTGTATTTTCATAATAACGTCTGCCGAATTCTTTCAGCGCCCAAGTTTTGCCTACCTGACGCACACCCTTTAAAATCAGCGGCTTGCGGTAGGGTGAATGCTTCCAATCCAGTAATCTTTTCAAAATCAATCGTTCCACAGAATCACGCCTTCACACTTTTATTGGGGTTTATGTGGCTTGGAATCACATTTTTATTATATGTTGAGCGCGTGAAAATTACAACCCCAATCACAAAATAATTTGTTTTTTCATCTGTCTACTTGACAGGGAGCGGTTCAGAATCAACAGACAGCGCCTCTTGTTATTCCTTTTATTCCTTCATGACAAAACAAAAGGGCTGGGTTCCACTGCGCGGTGAAATCCAGTCTTTATATGTTACATTTCCTCCAAAGCCTCCGGCATCATTCTGGTTCCGTGGGAGTATACGCCGGACCAATAGGTCTTAAAAATTCCAAACAAAAGTCGAGAAAACATGGCTTTCTTGCTGATTGTTTCGGAGTCTCCCAAATAAATATAGAGATGCCTGTTTGCGCCTGATCACAAGAGGTTATTCCGACAGCTTTTGCAATAATGCGCGGCAGCCCTCGTCGATGTCCCGCTCTGCGGCGTGGAAATCGCGGGTGTACCATGGGTCGGCAACGTCGCGGGGACGGGCGGTGTAATCCATCAGCAGGGAGAGCTTGCCCTCCGGGTCGCCGCCGAACAGGCGGAGCATACTGCGGCGGTTGGCTTCCTCCATGCCGATGATATAATCGTAGTGTGCATAGTCCGCGCGGCAGAGCTGACGGGCGGTTTTGCCCTTGCAGGAGATGCCGCGTTCCCGCAGCAGCGCCGCGACAGGCGGATAGACGGGATTGCCGATCTCGTCGCTGCTCGTCGCAGCGGAGGCAATCTCAAACTGCTTCGAGAGTCCCTTTTCCGCGACAAGGGCTTTCATAAGAAATTCCGCCATTGGACTGCGGCAAATATTGCCGAGGCAGACAAATAAGATACGAATCATAGTTTTCTTCTCCCTAAATCAGAACTTCGGGTTTTTGCGAATTGTTGCATTTTTCCGTAATTAGATGATAGCTGTGTATGTCAGGAAGGGCAATCTCACTATGTGATATCGCAGACGGTGAGGGTGTTGTCATCCACGGTAAAGCGGATGTTGCGGTCAGCGAAGCGCATGCCGTAGATGCGTGCGGGGTCGTTTGGTAGGAGGGGCGCGGGTCGAGGGCGAGGACGGCGTAGAGGCGACTTCAAACTGTGTTGCAACCGCTGCTCCGCACCGAGTCAGCGCTGAAACAGTTTGAATAGATCCGGTCTGTTTTCCGAAAGCGTACCAAACCTGTGTTTGCAAGCACGACAATAATAAGCGGGATCTTCCGGACGAATTACGCAGCCACCAAGCACGATTTCTTCATGTTCAAGTTTCTCCAAGAATTCCAAATCCTTTTTAGACGGCGATGAGAGACTGCTTATAGAAGGCGTGCCGTATGTTATTTTGATGATATCTTCTGATTGACACTTCGGACAGATCATATCCACTACCTCCTCGGCACGGAAACGACGTTTATATTCATCAAAGGCTATTTGAAACATTGAAACAATGCCCGGAAATATTGCTGCGCGTCCTGATGATCCGACAGACCGGAAACGCTTCCGTCGCCGGCTTCAATGACTTTCCATGTGCCGTCTGCAAGCTCGGCATAATCTACGGTATAATACGGACTGTCCAATTGACTGTATTTTTCAATCAGCTCCCTCGGCGGCAATGGCGTATAGTTCCCTTGCCCGGAGTTTCTGCACACGGTGGCGGGTATATGATTGATATAAAACACCCGATACTCATTTGTCCGTTCGCCGTAATGCTTCAGGGAGAGATACTCCTTTATGCAAATTCCGCCGGTCAGGAGTCCGCCCCGATAGCGATAGAACACTTCCATCCACCGGTCAAATTCGCTTTGAGTGACTGTCTCATCAAAGAAACGCGGAAACTCCGTGCCTTTGACGGACTTCACATAGTCCTTGACCATAAAGCGTGAAAAATGCCGTTTGAGCTCATCCACCGGGATTTCGGCATGCAGCGGATACATCAGCATCTTTGCCGTATCTTCCGCCAAAAGGTCATAGACATTCGGGAAAATGTGCAGGAGGCGGTAGGCCTCCGGCGCGGTAATCAGGGAAATGTTTTGTGCAAGAAGCAGTTGGTAGAAGCGCTCGTACTGCTCCGGCTGCATCATCCAGCCGCGATAGATCGCAGTGTGCATCTCCTTCGGCGCGCCTGTCACGACCAATTTTCCGTGATGGAACCATTGTTCATAGCCGAACAGGGCGACTTCAAACAAGCCGGTAGACAGAGCCGCCTCATACTCTTGCCGCAGATCCGCATCCACTCGTTTGGGGTCAAAAAAATCGGACGGGAATAGAATGAAATCTACCATGGGATCGGCTCCTCCTGTTCCATTATGTCGGAACCGAGACGCTTAGGAATGAATCGCTCGGCAAATGCTATGATGCGCTTTATCTCCTGATAGCGCCAAGGGTCTTCATTGGGCCAGCCCTCTATTTCGTCATAAAGCTCCGAATTTTTGTAGAAGCGCAGTTTCCAATGGTAGCCGTCGATCATTGGTGTTCCGTGGTTATCGGCATCGTAGCAGAATAGCTCTGTCATAATCGGATCAATGATGTACTGCGCATTTTCCGGCCGGATATACAGCAAAGCACCATCCGTGCAATCCGTGGAATTTAGATAGTGAATGACTCCGTTTTTGTGAATGCGAACTTTGAACCAACAGCCTTGATAGGGATTGTTCTGAATCTCTACGCAATCCATGAGCCGCAGCAAGGTGTGCCGTTTCATCCTTGCTGTGTAATTGCTCAGAATATGGTTTCTGAATGCTTCCGGCACCGGAATATTGTACTTGTTTACATAGTTGACGAATGCGTCATTCCAAATATAGGTTCCATCCGTAAATACATTTCCGGAGCCGATTACCTGCTCCGGAGCGATTTCGTCGTATAGGACACCGGGGCAGGCTGCGTAACAATGCGTCCTGAGATACGCCATGATTTTGCCCTTCTCCGAATCAGGCGTATTTGAGACCAGCTCTTTTAAACGCGGCAACGATGCATCGCCATGCTCAAAGGAATAGGCTACCTGTTTCGCTTCTCTTTTCATGGGCGCTATTACCTCCGATTTGTGATGCAAACAGCTTTTTGTGTTTGCTGGGTTTATTCCACACCGCAGACGGTGAGGGTGTTGTCCTGCACGGTGAAGCGGATGTTGCGGTTGGCGAAGCGCATGCCGTAGATGCGGGTGGGGTCGTTTTGGTAGGAGGGGCGCGGGTCGAGGGCGAGGACGGCGCAGAGAGCTTCCCGGCGGTCTACGGGGATCAGGGCAAGCAGGTCGGGCGGGAAATCGACGGTCAGAGTCGGTTGCGGCGCGTCCTGCGCGAAGCCGCCGTTTGCCTCGGGGTGGGCGTCGGCGTAGGGGATATAGGGCTTGATATCGTAGATTGGCGTACCGTCCATTAGGTCCGCGCCGGAGACGATCAGAATGGTACCGAGGGTCGGGTCCTGCCGCACTTCCTCCAAGCGGACGCAGGATAAGCCGATGGGATTCGGGCGGAAGGGGGAGCGCGTGGCAAAGACACCGACACGTTCATTACCGCCCAAACGCGGCGGGCGTACCGTCGGCGACCAGCTTTCCCGAATCGCTTCGGAGAATTCCCAAATCAGCCAGAGATGTGAAAAATCCCCGATGCCGCGCAGTGCGTCGGGGTTGCGGAACTCCGGCGCAAAAACGACGGCGGAGCGTAAGGCACTGACCAGTCCGCTTTGACGGGGAATGCCGAATTTTTCCGCGAAATCGCTGCGGATTCGGGCGATGACTCGCATGGTTCGTTCCATAAGATACCTCGATTTCGATAGAATGCGTTGCCGCTTGGAAAGTGCCTGCATGAGATTGCCACGGGCGCAAGCGCCCTCGCAATGACAAAGGGGTAGCTTTTTGCGTCATTGCGAGGAGCGCATACCCGCAAGGGGCACGCCACATCCGTAAGGCTCCTTTGCCGCCAACGGCTGTGCAGGCAACGCGGCAATCCCGCGCGGGAACTACCGAGTTTGTACAAACCTACAGCATGAGATTGCCACGACCAGTGTGCGCACTGGTCTCGCAATGATAAATGGGGTAGCTTTTTGTGTCATTGCGAGGAGCGCAGCGACGCGGCAATCTCGTGCAGGAACTACCGACTACTGTCTGCGGCGGGGACATATCGCCAGCCTGTAGGGGGGCGGCGGTTAGTTTGAGAGTTGGGAGAAGATTTTGCCCAAGGAATCGTGGAATACCAGATTGGCATAGTCGTCGTAGGGGGTCTCGTCACGGTTGATGAGGACGAGGCGGTTGCTGCGGTAATATTGCAGCAGACCCGCAGCGGGGTAGACGGTCAGGCTTGTGCCGCCGACGATCAGCAGGTCGGCGTGTCGGATTGCGGACACTGCACCCGCTAAGGTGTCCTGATCCAGCGATTCCTCATAGAGCACGACGTCGGGCTTGACCGTGCCGCCGCAGTCGCACAGGGGAATGCCCTTTGCGTCGCGGACGAATTCGGCAGGGTAGGATTTATGGCATTTGACGCAGTAGTTGCGCAGAACGCTGCCGTGCAGCTCAAAGACGTTTTTGCTGCCTGCCTTTTGATGCAGCCCGTCGATATTCTGGGTTACGACGGCGGCAAGATGCCCCTCCTTTTCCAACTGCGCAAGCACCTTGTGCGTGACATTCGGCTCGAAGCCGAGGGGGAGCATCTTTTCGCGGTAAAAGCGGAAAAAATATTCCGGCTTGCGCACATAAAAGCTATGGCTGATGATCTGCTCGGGCGGGTATTCGAATTTTTGATTGTAAAGCCCGTCCACGCTGCGGAAATCGGGAATGCCGGACTCCGTGCTGACACCCGCGCCGCCGAAAAATACGGCGGACTTACTCTCTTGAATCCACTGCCGAAGCTGCTCGATGTTCGTCATCCTCCGCCATCTCCTTTAGAATTTTTTTGTCCTCTTTTGTCTCGAAGACCAGCTTTTCATACATATCCGGACGCCGCGCCCGCGTTCTTAACAGCGACTGCTTCCTGCGCCAGCGGGCGACCTTTGCGTGATCGCCGGAGAGCAGGATCGGCGGCACCTCCCGCCCGTGCCAGACGGCGGGGCGGCTGTACTGCGGGTATTCCAGCGTCCCCGCCCAATGGCTTTCATCCTCAAAGCACTCGCTGTCGGACAGCACGCCGGGAACCAGACGGCAGACCGAATCCGCCACCGCCATGGCGGGAATCTCGCCGCCGGTCAGGACAAAATCACCGATGGAGATTTCCTCGTCCACGCATTCGTCGATGAAGCGCTGGTCGATGCCCTCATAATGTCCGCAGACCAAAATGAGATTCTCCATTTTGGAAAGCCGCTTGGCATCCGCCTGCTTGAAGACATGACCGCAGGGGGAGAGATAGATCGTGTGGACGGGACCGCCTGCCTCGTCGCAGGCGTGGCACCAGCAGTTGTAGAGCGGGTCTGCCTGCATCACCGCGCCGCGTCCGCCGCCGTAGGGGTAATCGTCCACCTGATTTTGCTTGTTGGTCGTATAGTCGCGGATTTGGTGCGTCTCGATGCGGATGTAGCCCCGCTCCTGCGCTCTGCCTAAGATGGATTCGTTCATCATGTCCCCGACGGTGTCGGGAAACAGGGTCAGAATATCAATTCTCATCGGTCGCCATTCCCTCGATCAGATGCACGCGGACGAAGCCCTCCGCGACATTGATCTCGCGGACAAACGCCTTGACGGCGGGAACCATATAGGTCTTTTCACCCTTGATAACATAGACATCGCTCGAAGGCATGGTCAGCACGTCCGCGATTTTGCCGAATTCGTTCCCGTCCTCGTCCAGTGCGCGGCAGCCCAGCAGGTCGGCAATAAAAACCGTGCCCTCGGGCAGCGTAATGCCGGTGCGGTCTACGGTGACGGTCTGCCCGCGCAGGAGGGTCGCCTGCTCGGGGGTGTCGATGCCCTCCAATTTCGCCAGCACGCAGGTCTTGTGGACGCGGCTTGCGCGGACGGTGTAGGGCTTACCGTTTAAAAAAAGTGTTTTGAAGCCCAGCAGGAATTCGGGGCTGTCCGCCCACGGGAGGATTTTAATCTCACCCTGAATGCCGTGGGTGCTGACGACCTCGCCGGCTTCTAAAAATTGTTTATCCATAACATTTCTCCTAAAGTGTGATGTTTCGCTAAAAAGCTCGCAGAACGTTGTAACAGGTAAAAGCATTGATGAATCGTAGGGAATGACCACCGGACGTGCCGTCCGCGCAGCGGCAGACGGTAGGAATGAACGGGTTTGTACGAAGTTGGGAATTCCTGCACCGGATTAGGATATGTCCCCGCCCACATTGGAATTCGCGCGGAGCGCTCCGACGCTTTTCACTATTCTCTGTTCTCTATTCACTATTCACTATTCACTGCCTCCCTTTGTGAGGCGCGTCAGGGATGCCGCGCGCTACTATCGTTGACTGTCCTCGCCCTACATTGGATTGAAACTGCGCGCGGCTTATTTTCCCCTTCATCATAGCAAAAAAACAGGGCAAGGTCAATGAAAATTCCTGCGTTTGAGGGGATTGTCATTTTTGAAAAAGTGGTCTATAATAAAGGCAATATATTAAAAGAGGTGCACTATGAACACTTATGACAAACTGAACATGACCATGCTCTGCGACTTTTACGAGCTGACGATGAGCAACGGCTACTTCCGCAACGGAATGCGCGACCGCATCTGCTATTTCGATGTCTTTTACCGCAATGTCCCTGACGGGGGCGGCTTTGCCATCGCGGCGGGACTGGAGCAGGTGATTGAGTACATCCGCGACCTGCATTTCTCGGACGAGGACATCGAATATCTGCGCGGGCGCAGGATCTTCGACGAGGAATTCCTCAAGTATCTGCGGGAGTTCCGCTTTACGGGCGACATCTTCGCTGTGCCGGAGGGAACGCCGGTTTTCCCGCGTGAGCCGATTTTGACCGTCCGCGCCCGCGCGATTGAGGCGCAGCTCGTCGAGACCTACATCCTGTTGATTCTCAACCATCAGAGCCTGATCGCGACGAAGGCGAACCGCGTCGTTCGCGCGGCGCAGGGCAGAACGGTGCTGGAATTCGGCTCCCGCAGAGCGCAGGGCGCCCAGGGCGCGATTTTGGGCGCGCGGGCGGCATTTATCGGCGGCTGCCACGGAACTGCCTGCACGATCTCTGACCAGCTCTACGGCGTTCCCGCAGGCGGCACGATGGCGCATTCCTGGGTGCAGATGTTTGACTCGGAATATGAGGCGTTTAAGACCTACTGCGAGCTGTATCCCCACAACGCCACCCTGCTGGTCGATACCTACAACACGCTCAAGAGCGGCGTGCCGAATGCCATCCGGGTATTCAATGAGGTGTTGAAGCCCTTGGGCATCGAGGAGTGCGGCATCCGCCTCGACTCGGGCGATATGACCTATCTGACCAAAAAGGCGCGCAAGATGCTCGATGACGCGGGCTGGACGAAGTGCCGCATTTCCGTATCCAACTCCTTGGACGAGTACATTATTCAGGACATTTTGCAGCAGGGCGCGCAGATTGATATGTTCGGCGTGGGCGAGCGCCTGATCACTGCCCGAAGCGAGCCGGTTTTCGGCGGTGTTTACAAGCTTGTCGCGGTCGAGCAGGACGACGGTACGATCGAGCCGAAGATCAAAATTTCGGAGAACGTCGGCAAGATCACTAACCCGCATTTCAAGAAGCTCTACCGTTTCTACGGCAACGACACGGGCAAAGCGATTGCGGACTACCTCTGCGTCCATGACGAGACGGTGGACGACACGAAGGATCTTCTGATTTTTGACCCCGAGGCGACATGGAAGCAGAAGACCGTCTATAACTTCACCGCCAAGGAGTTACAGGTGCCGATTTTTAAAAACGGCGAGCTGGTCTATCAGCTCCCCACGCTGCCGGAGATTCGCGACTACTGCCGCGCCCAGGTCGATACCCTTTGGGATGAGGTGAAACGCTTTGACAATCCGCATACCTACTATGTTGACCTCTCCAAAAAGCTGTGGGATATCAAATATGACCTGTTAAAGAATAATTCAAACGGTGCAAAGCATGAGACGGCGAAATGATACCAAGCGGCTTGCCCTGTGCGGCATATTGGCGGCGCTTGCGGTTGCGCTGATGTTTTTCGGCGGCGTTGTACCCTTTGCGTCGATTGCCTGCCCCGTGCTCGCGTCTCTGGTGCTGATCCCCGTCTACGCGGAGACGGGCAAAAAGTGGAGCGTGGTTTGGTTCCTCGCCGTGGCAGGGCTTGCCGCGTTGATCGCGCCGGAAAAGGAATCCGCAGTCCTTTTTGCGTTCTTCGGGTATTATCCAATGCTCCGAAAGTTCCTGAACCGAATACGCCCCAAGGCGTTTCGATGGCTTGCAAAGCTGGCGTACTGCACTGCGGCGGTGCTTGCCGCTTATACCCTGATGCTTTTCGTGTTCCGCATGGAGGCGCTCAGAGCGGAGTTTGCGCAGTATGAAACCTATCTGCTCGCGGTGCTGCTGTTTATGGCGAATGCCACCTTTGCAATCTATGATGCGCTGATCGGGCGGCTGGAAATTGTTTACCATGTGAAATTACGTCCGAAGCTCGGGTTATAAACATAGAAGGAGAGAAAAACAATGAAACGAATCCTTGCGGTTTTGCTGGTTTTGGCGATGCTGCCGATTCCGGCGACCTTTGCACAAAACGCGTCGTCCTCGGCAAAGCCCGTTGCGCAGGACGCCTATGATGCCGTTACGGCGGACATTTGGCAGACCATCGAGAGCATCGAGGAAACCGAAGTGGTTGCCAAGCGCGGCAAATCAGCCGGTGCTGACAGCTATGCGGGCATCGTTGACGAGATTATTGCCGCTGTGGAGGACTCCGACACCTTTGTGGACGGCTCCATCCACCGCAACGGCGACTTCTTTACCTGGGAGACCACGGAGGGCATCGTCTGCGGCTATTCCCCCAGACTGCGCGCGAAGATCCGCACCAATGCCGTGGAGGGTGCCAATCCGGAGGACTATGCCGGCGTGGAGGTTACCTCCTATGCGACGAGGGGCGGCAGCGCTTCTTCGGTGAATGTGGCGGTAATCCAGCCCTATTACGGAATCGACAGCAGCTTCACGACCCAGTACGTCAATGAAGGCAAGTCCATCGCTGAGGCCACCGGCGGCACCAGCACGACCTATATGACCACCAATGCCACCATCGACAACATTGCCGATGCGCTGGAGACCTGCGGTGTTGTGATTTTCGACTCCCACGGCGATACGGACTACTATAAGGCGGGCAGTGAGGATTATACCTCCCGTGCCAACACCTCTTATATCTGCCTCCAGAGCGGCACGGGTATTACCTCCGCCGATATGGAGGAGGTGACCGGTACATACGGTGCGTATTATCATGCTTACTATGCCGGCTATTACAGCGGCAGTGGTGTCAAGGGAACCATGTATTACTACTGCGTGGACGGCACAGCCATTGCCAACCATATGGATTCCGACGCGCCGAACAGCCTGCTGTGGAGCGCCACCTGTCTCGGCATGGCGACGGACGGACTCCACGCCCCCCTGCGCGAGAAGGGCGTCGCGGTCGCATACGGCTATTCTCAGTCCGTCACCTTTGACTATGATTATGACTGGGAAACGGTGTTCTTCCGTGAATTGAAGGCGGGCGCTTATGTCTGTGATGCTATAGACAAAATGAAAACGGAGGTCGGTGAGTGGGACTATTGCAAGCAGTATCAGACCATTGCCTCCGCAATCAGAAACTACTGCGCCTTCCCGATTGTGGTCTCCGATGAGGATGTATACCCGGGGCACGGAAATGTTGACGCACTGCAGACGGTCTACTCAACATGGACGCTTCCGCTGGCGGATGTCGAGCACTATACCGTTTCCGCAGCTTCCAATGACGAGACGCTCGGCACGGTCAGTGTCGCAGGCAGCGTTGTGACTGCCACGCCTGCAGAGGGGGCTCTCGTCAGTGGCTATACCCTTACGCCGGAGGATGCCGCAACCGTCACATGGGAGGGCAATGTGTTCCGCCTGTCGAATGTGACCGCCGACTGCCTGCTGACGGTCAAATTCTCTCCCAAGGTTCGCGCGACGGTGCATTTTTCCGTCCCCGACGGCTGCACGAAGGCGGACAGCTTCGGCTATGTCGGAGAAAAGCTCACACTGAGTAAGCCCGACGGCGAGCCGACTGCCGACGCTTACAGCTATACCTTCGTCGGTTGGACGGAGGCTGCCGTTTCGGACACGAAGACCCAACCGAAGACCTATAGCAGCTCATATACGCCGATGCAGGCGGAGACGACCCTTTATGCGCTGTATCGGTATTATAATGAGTCAATGGTCAAATATTACACGACAGAACTGCAAAACAGCGTCCAATACGGCTTCACCGCTGTTTCAAGTGACGAAACACTCGGCTCGGTAAGTGTTACGGGCAATATTGTTACGGCGATGCCCCTGGAAGGCACATACGTCTCCGGCTATACCCTCACGCCGGAGGGCGCGGCGACCGTTACGCAGGAAGGGGAGAATACCTTCCGTGTGGAGAATCTGACTGCCGATTGTATCCTGACGGTGCGCTTTGCCGCAAAGACAGCCGCAAAAGTCACCTATTCCGTCCCCGAGGGCTGCGAGAAAGCGGAGGATTCCGGTTATGTGGGCGACGCGCTCAAGCTGATGCCGCCGACCGGCACACCGAAGGCGGACGCTGCGGATTATACATTTGTCGGCTGGACGCCGGATAAGCTGGAAGACAGCACCGACATGCCTGCATATTTCACAGACACCTTCACTCCGACCTCGGAGGAAACGACGCTGTACGCGTTGTATACCTATGAGAAGGAGAACGCGCGGTATTATACGACCGTCCTGCGCAGCCGTGAATGCTATCTCCTGCGCTTTGTGGATGTTGACGCGGGTGAGTGGTATCATGAGGCAATTGACTTCGCCGTGGGCGGCGGCTATATGAACGGCGTAGCGGAGGATCGGTTCGCTCCCGAGGGCACGCTGACGCGGGCGATGCTGGCGACGATCCTCTACCGTATGAGCGGCGAGACGGGCGGCACGCATCCGTTTACGGACGTTCCGGCGAAGGAGTGGTATGCCGATGCCGTCGCGTGGGCGTATACCTCCGGTGTTGTGAACGGTACGAGCGCAACGCAATTCAGCCCCGAAGAGCCGGTGACCCGTGAGCAGACGGCGGCGATGCTCTACCGCTATGCCAAGTATATGGGACAGGAGATCAGCGCGTCCGGCAATCTCAGCGTTTTCCGCGACGCGGATCAGGTCTCCGAATATGCCAAGGTGCCGATGCGCTGGGCGGTCGGTCAGCATATTCTGAACGGCAAGGGAAATGCCACGCTGGATCCGACCGGCACGGCGACCCGCGCGGAAATCGCGCAGATTCTTTTGAACCTTTCCAAGGTGATTCCGGCTTGACAGAAGGCAGGCGGGATGCTATACTGTTGCTGAACTTCATATTGTCTCCTTTTTGTGGCTCCGCTGCTGCATAGGCGCGGAGATGAACAAGGGAATGGGGTGCAAGTCCCCGCGGTAACCGCCGCTGTAAGCGCTGAGGGCGCCGCTCGTTGACGAAAGTCAGTCACTGGGAAACTGGGAAGGCAGAGCGCGCCCGCAGATCCGATGGGTCCTAAGCGTAAGTCAGAAGACCTACAAAAAGTGTCATTTCTCACAGAAAAACGGCTGTGGCAGCTTTGCCACAGCCGTTTTTGCGTGGGTGCGGTTCAATTCAATCATTGGAGGAATCAACATGAAAAGAACGATTGCATTTCTTTTGACGCTGGCGCTTGTGTTCAGCATGCTGCCCGCTGCGTTTGCGGTGGAGGCGACCGCACTGCCGATGGCGCTTGCCGACGCAGTGGACGGTGTTTCCGACTACCTTGTCGAGACACGCACTGCGGGAAGCTTCAGCGACTGGACGATTTTGCAGCTTGCCCGCAGCGGGAATCTGACGGAGGAGCTGCGCACGGAATATCTGGCGTATATGGCGCAGCAGATTCGTGAAAAAGAGGGCGTGATGGACGAATACAACAACACGACCTATTCCCGCATTACCCTTGCACTGACCGCCTGCGGCATGGACGCGTCCGATTTTGCGGGCTACAGCATGATCGCGCCGCTGGGCGATTTTGACAAGACTACGTCACAGGGCGTCAACGGAACGCTTTATGCCCTGCTCGCTTTGGACAGCGCCGCGTATGCGCTGCCCGAGGGTGCCACGGCGACGCGGGAGCGCTATGTGCAGGAGCTTTTGAACAAGGAGCTGCCGGGCGGCGGCTGGGCGTTTTTCGGCAGCGTAGCGGATGTCGATATGACCGCCATGGTCATTCAGGCACTCGCGCCTTACTACAAGCAGGCGGAGGTCAAGGAAGCGGTCGATCGCGGCTTGACGGTTTTGAGCGGCTTACAGCAGGCGGACGGCGGTTACGAGTCTTGGGGCACGGCTTGCTCCGAGTCTCCCGCACAGGTGCTGCTTGCACTGTGCAGCCTCGGCATTGACCCCGCGAAGGACAGCCGTTTCGTAAAGGAAGACGGCGCATGGATCGTCTCTGCGATCTTCTCCTTCCTCGCAGAGGAGGCAACTGCTTTCGGTCATGCGGACAATACCCCGAACCTCTTTGCGACCCAACAGGTCGGCTATGCCCTTGCGGGTTATGAGCGTCTGCTCGAGGGCAAGACCTCGCTGTTTGACATGACGGATGTGAAGAACAGCGGCGTCAGCTATGTCTATGTGGGCGTGTATGACTACACCGCTTCGGCTGCAAAAGCGGAGAACGCCAGCGAGACGGGCGTTGTCCTCGCGGACTATCCCGTTGCGTTCACCGAGGGCATGACTGCCGCGGAGCTGGTGCAAAAGGCTTTTGACGCCAACGGCATTGAGGCAAAGGGCGTTGCGGAGGGCTATATCACCGAGATCAACGGACTCGGAAGCTGCGGCGGCTACTCCGGCTGGATGCTCTCTTATAATAATGACGATTTCTCCAACTGGGGCTTAAGCTCCATCACGCCGAAGAGCGGCGATGTGCTGCAGTTCCACTATACGATGAACCTTGACACGACCACCGACGACATCGGCAGCGGTTTCTACGGTCTGCCCATCTTTACAAGCTTTACGCTCGGCGGCGTGACAAAGGAAATGACCCGCACGACAACCTTTGACGCAAGCTACAACGCCGTGACGACCTATCTTGTAGACGGCGAGACTGCCGAGGGCAGCGGCACAGAGGAGGATCCCTTTGTTCTGACCTTTGACCTTGGCTATGACGGCAAGGCGGAGGGCTGCACTTATACCACTTCGCTCGATCCCCATTATGCCATTGTGACCGGTCTGAAGGACGCGGATTTCTCGAAGGCGGTCGATTGCAGCATTTCCACCCTCGGCGGCAAGAGCGTCGCTTACTTCCGCATCAGCGTCAAGGCGCATGATTGCGTCCGCTATGCGGATGTTGACGGGCATTGGGCACGGGCGGAGATCTGCGCGGCGACGGAACGGGGCTGGATGAACGGAACGTCTGCGACTACCTTCGAGCCGGAGAGCACAATGACGCGCGCCATGCTTGTGACCATCCTCTACCGCGCCTCGGGAGAGAAAGCGGAGGGCGAGAGCAGCTTCGTTGATGTGGAGAAGAACATCTGGTATGCCGATGCCGTGACATGGGCGCAGCAGAAAAATATCGTGAACGGTGTCGGCGACGATTGCTTTGCACCCGACGCGCCGATTACCCGGGAGGAGTTTGCCACGATCCTGTGGCGTTATGCGGGCAAGAAGGAAGGAACCGCGCTGCCTGAGACCTTCGTTGACCGTGAAAGTGTTTCCGATTGGGCGCAGGCTGCCATGCGTTGGGCAGTGGCAGCAGGCGTAATCAACGGCACCGACGGCAACCGTCTTGACCCGCAGGGCACCGCGACCCGCGCACAGGCGGCAACGATGCTTTGCCGTTACCTCGCAAAATGAAAAAGTGGCAATATGCCGTAATCGCGGCGGCGGTAATCGTCTGCGTTTTGGCGGCAGCGTTCTTCTTCGGAGATACATCGCAGCCTGAAACGGGAGACAAAGCCCTCTCAACGCCGGACTCGACCCTACAGTCCGCTTCGCTACAGGAGCAGCCTGCCGTCTCCACGGCGCCGACTGCAACAAAGCCCTCCACGGCCGCAACGACAGCGACGGAAACGCCGACAACGGCGGGCGCGGCAACGGAGCCTTCCACGTCTGTAACGACAGTGACGGAACCTCCTGCGACGGAAGCGCCGACAACGCCGAGTGCGGCAACGGAACCGCCTGCAACGCAGCCTCCTGAAACGGAACCTGCAACGACGGCAACGACAGAGCCGCCGACAGAACCGCCCGTGCCGCAGTGCACAATCTATATCTCCTGCGAAACCGTCCTTTCACATATGGATGATCTGAAGGCGGGAAAGGAAGCAATCGTGCCGAAAAACGGCTGGATGCTCGGTACGGTCAGCGTAGAGCTGCAAGAGGGTGACACGGTGTTTGATGTATTGCAGCGCGTCACAAAGCAGTACGGTATTGCGCTGGGATTCTCTGTTTCACCCATCTATAATACCGCTTATATCGAAGGAATCGGCAATCTCTATGAGCGCGACTGCGGAAGCGGCTCCGGGTGGCTCTATGCGGTGAACGGTTCGTTCCCTTCTGTCGGCTGCTCGGACTATACGCTCTCTGACGGTGACAGCATTGCTTGGCTCTACACCTGTGAAATGGGTGCTGATTTGTCATAGCAATATTCACAATACTTATTATAATATATCTCCTGAAAAAGCGCGCCCTCGTGCCGGGGGGCGCGCTTTGCTTATCTTTTTCTGTTTTGCAGCGGAAAATGGTTGATTCCGACAAAGAAATATGCTAAGATCATTCTAAGAGAAATCGGAGGATGACCTTATGAAACAAATGACGGCATTTTTTCTGCTCGTGTGTCTGCTGTGCGGTTTATCCGGCTGCTATGTACCCTCAGCGCAGGAAAACGAGACGGTGCATATTACCTTTGCTGTCACGCATGCCGATGGGTCAGAGAGGACCTTCGAGCTGGAGACGGAGAAAAGCAGCTTGGCGGAGGCCTTGCTGACCGAGGGACTGGTCGCGGAATCCGCCGAGAGTGCAGGGCTGTATGATGTCGTAGACGGCGAAAAGGCAGACTGGAACGACGGCGAGGCATGGTGGTGCTTCTTCTGCAACGGCGAGGCGCTGACGGTTGGAATTGCGCAGACGACCTTGGAGGACGGCGCGAGTTATGCAGCGGTCTTTACGCGCGGCTACGGAGAGACGGACGCATGATCCCCACAGACCGCTTTCTTCCGCTTGCCATGCAGCGCCGGCAGGAGTTTCAGCCGGAATGCCCCGTCTATGTGCATTGCAGCCGCCGCAGCATTGAACGTGAGAGCGGTGCGGTTTTTTTGCAGGTACGTTTGTTTCATTGCGGCGAGGGTGAGATTCGCACGGTGTTTTTGAATGTCGAGGGACTTGACATGTTTGGAAAGACCTGCTATCGTATCTGTGAGCTGCCGATGACGAACTGCGCCGCCAAGCCGCGCAGTATCTTCGGGGAGGAGCATATGTTTGTCCTGCCGCCCACGGAGGTCGAATGCCTGCGCGTCACGGTGGAGCGCGTTATCTTTGCAGACGGAACCCGCTGGCGCCGACTGCCGACACATCGGCTTTGTACGCCGCAGGAGGCGGGAAGCGTCGAATGTGCCTGCGGCTTCCCGAATCCGCCGCTGCGTGAGCGCTGCATGGTTTGCGGAACTGTGCTGTCGGCAGACCCGCCCCGGCCATTGACGGCTGCCGCAGAGAAGCCCGCGCCGATCCTGCGAAGCTTTACGCCGGGGATTGCGTCTTTTGCGGAGGAAAAGGCGCAAGATGCATGGGAAACGCCGCGCTGGGAGCGTGTGCTCCTCTGGATTTTCGGCGGCGCCGCGATTCTTGCGGTAATCGCGTTCGTCACTTTTTGCCTGACACAGTACGGCGGGGCTTGGTTTTGAAAAAAATTCTAAAAAAGTTTTAAATTTTTGAGATTTTTTTCAAGAAAGGGTTTACATTTAAAAAATACTATGTTATAATCTAAATAGACTACAAGGGTGAGACTGGTTACCCTTGAAAAATATTATTTTAAGAAAGCAGGGTAAGGATATGCCGCAGTTTGTACAGACAGAACAGCAAAAAGAATTGATTGAATCTTTGGTGCAGGATCTGCCCGCATACCGTAAGAAGATGCGTATGTCTCAGGCAGAGCTTGGTGATGCAGTCGGTAAGAGCCGTCAGAAGATTTCCGAGATGGAGCGTGGCGCTGCTCCGCTTGGCTGGGATACTTATCTTGCGATTCTCATGGTTCTCGGCGCACATGGCGTCTTGGAACCCAGAGGCAGAGATGCAGAGCGCCTTGCCGCGACCGGCAGACTCATCGGCGGTCGTATCCGTCTGTAATTTCCATATGAAGCACGAGACGCAGAGAAGTTTGCCTTCTCTGCGTCTTTTTTTGCTATGCAAGCCTTTGTAGGGCGGGGACATGTCCCTCTGTGTGCAGGAACTACCGAGTGCGTTCCGGCGGGCGGCTGATAGCCGCATCTACGAGGTATGTCACAGCCAACGCCGTAGGGGCGGATAGTATCCGCCGGCGTGCAGGAACTGGCGAGTGTGTGCTTGCCGCAAATCATAGCGCCTCCCGTGTGCGGGTTTCCGTACATGAGAGGCGCTTGCAGTTATGCCTTCTTTTTATGCTTTCCGAAAAGGACCACGCCGATGACAACCGACAGCGGGACGGCGAGAATAACACCGGCGGAGCTTGCCAGCGCCTGCACCATCTCGACAGAGAAGAAGGTCGAACTCATCAGTTGACGGAAGGACGGCTCCAGCGAGGCAAGATAGATCATCAGCACGAGGCTGCTGCCGACCAATGCGAGAATGAGGGTGTTCGTCATGGTGCCGACCATATCACGGCCGATGTTCATGCCGGATTTGAACAGCTCCTTGCGGGAAAGCTCCGGGTTCACCGCGATCAGCTCGTTCATCGCGGAGCTGATGCTCATTGCCACATCGTTGACAGCGCCGAGGGCGGCGATTAGAATGCCGCCGACGAGCAGATCACCGATTTGCAGCGAAGAAAGCGGTGATTGCCCCTGCTTGATCTGCAAAAGTGCCTCAATGTGCGGTTCGGCGGAATACATCAAAAAACCGTTGACTCGTAGAACCTTGCAGGCAAGCTGACCGAACAGCATGGCAAATGCCACGCCTGAGAGCGTGCCGAGAATCGCGCAGACAGTCTTCCGGTTGACACCGTCGAGAATCACAAATTCGACCACCGTGACAAAGGCGCACAGACCGAAAATGGTCGACAGTGTCGGTGCGCCGCCCAAGAGCAGGGGAATGAGGACGGAGAAAACACACAGAATGGTCAGACCGAGACCGAGCAGAGACTTTGCGCCGACCTTTCCTCCGACAAGGACAGTGATCAGCAGGAAGATCAGTACGACCCACAGCAGCGGCGCAGTGCGGTCGTAGTCCTGCAGCTCAATGCCGTCAATCTCGCCGTCCGTTACGCTGTAGGTGACGACGACACTGTCGCCGACCTCCAGCACCGTGCCGTAGAGGTAGCTGAGATTATTGTCAAGCTGGTAGCGGGCGCCTTCAAAATCGCCGCTTTTGAGCTCTACGGTGACGACCTGCTTGCCGACGGGAACATCCTCGACTGCCTGCTGCCCCTGATAGACACCGTCGTCGATGGAGATGACCTCCGCACTTTCATAATAGGTGCCCGTGTGGACGGTGGATTGCGGAACGGATTCGGTCTGCTGCGCCTTGCCGTAGGCGATGAGAAAAACGACGGCGGCGAGCAGCAGAATAAAGATTGAGAGACTTTTGGAGAAGCTGCGGTCTACGCGCGCGCGCAGCTCACTTTGTGCTGCAAGCGCCTGTTCACGCTGCTTTTTTGTGCCGCTGATTTCCGCCGCCTGCGGAAGGCAGCGGAGGGTGCGCAGCGCGAAAAAGACCATTGCACCGCCTCCGACTGCCGCAAGCACAAGGGTTGCGGCAGGGATGAGGC
The DNA here is from genome assembly GCA_051892295.1 of Faecousia sp. Taxonomy (GTDB): domain Bacteria; phylum Bacillota; class Clostridia; order Oscillospirales; family Oscillospiraceae; genus JAZOXB01. Next base: position 22,637 of record JBJFGB010000151.1, read on the forward strand.
GAAGTGTGCCGTGTACGATTCGGATGATCAGCACCGTGAGTGAGAGCAGCGCGCTGATTGCACCGACGGCAGCTACGGTGAACCAAAGCGGTTTTCGGTATTTCATGGGACGCCTCCTGAAAGCTTTCTGAGCAGAGTGATTGCAGAAGCGGAACAATTCATCGGCTTCTGCAAGGCTCTTTGCTTGTTTCTTACATTATAAAGAAGTGCGCGGAATCTGTCAAGAAGAAGCGGTTTCATTCGGAATGACAGCAAAATAGACAAAAGTGCGGAAACGGCTGAAAATACTGAAAAATTTAAGAGAAAACATAATTGTAACAGGATAAAATGAAGGCTTTTTCCAAAGCGATTTTGTGATTCTCCACAAAAATCCAAAAACAGAAAACAAGAACCGTTTTTGCTATGGCAATTCGGCGCAAAGTGTGTTATGATTGGTGTATCACTATAGGTATCTCTGCGCGTTCACACGGACGCGGGAGGCATACCTGCAATTGACAAGGAGGAAAAACTATGAGAAAGCAGTTTAAGAGAGTTATCTCCGCGCTGATCGTCGTGGTGATGGTTCTCGCAATGCTGCCCATGGGAACGCTGGCTGCTGCGGAAGAATATCCCGCGACGCCAATCAACGGTATTCCCGAAGCAGGCAAGCCCTTCGTCATCTACGCTCCCTCGGCGGGGATGATCATGGGCTCCGAGACGAACAACGGCAAAACCCCCGGCTATACCGCTGTTACCAATGAAGAGGATGCGTCTCTGAAGATTACAACAGGCTCCGGTCTGTTCTATCTTGTCAAAAACAGCGACGGCACCTATTACCTCACCTGCGGCGGCAAGTACTATACCGCCACTGCCACGAACGCTGCGACTCTTGCCTCTACCCCCGGGAAGGGCTCGAAGTGGAAGATTGAGGCGCTCGGTGACGGCTTCCGGGTTGCGAATACCGACTTCATGTATCAGACGAATCCCGTCTGCCTCGAAGTCTACGGCAGCGCGTTCAGCCCCTACGGCTATGATGCGTCCAACGCCGATATCTTCACAATGCAGTTCTATTCCGTGGATGCCTCCATCGACGGCGACGGCGACGGCTACATCGGCAAGAAGCCCGAAGCGGGCGAAAAGCCTGCCGACGGCGACACGGTCGTAATCTACAACGCTTACGGCGGCGCCTGCTTCGGCGAGCAGTCCGACGATAAGACTGCGCCCAGCCTGACCAAGGCGGAATCCGCACTGACCGACGCCGGCATTGACGCGGGCAACGGCGCGCTGATTTTCACGGTGCATACCGACGGCACCTACTACACCTTTGAGAATCAGGGCAGATACCTCCGCACCTCTCCGAACGAGACCGATGAGAGCGGCAAAACTACCAACGCAGAATGCCTCTATTTTGACACTGTGGAGAGTGATTACACCAAGTGGACGCTCGAGCAGTGCACCGGCGGCTACATTATTTATAATAAGACCGCGAAGTGGGGCTCCAGCAAGGTCTGCATCGAGTTCTTCAGTGACTCCTTCAGCGGCTGGACCTACAACGGCAGCGTGCAGCTCTTTGCCATGCAGTTCCATAAGGTCGAAGACAAGCTCGGGCTCGGCTATGTCCTGAATCCGAAAATGTCCATCAAGGCGGAGAATGCCTTTATCGGCGTTGACTACGAGTTCAGCGCTACCCTGGATGAGCTGACGAAGGTCACCGACATGACCATGACCTACACGGTCGACGGCGGCACGGCAAAAACCGTTGCGGCATCCTCCGTTGACGGCTACACCTATACTTATACCGTTCCCAACGCCGATCTCGCGGGCAAGATCTCGCTGACCCTTAAGGGCACGGCAAAGAACGAATACGGTTTGACCTATTCCGCGGAAAAGACCGTGGAGATTAAGGACGAGCCGCTGATTGTCTCCGTCTCCCCGCTGTCCAATTCTGCGACGGGCGCTGAAAAGAAGCCTGAGATCTCCGTGAATATTGCCAACTGCGGCACGAATCCGACCGTCACCATGACCGTGGATGAGGTCGCGGTGAAGCCGACCGTCTCCGGCAATAAGATCTCCTATAAGCCCACGGCGAACATGACGGATGACCGCCACACCGTTGCCGTCGCCGTCACCCGTACCGACGGCAAGAAGGCGGAGATGACTTGGTCCTTCTTCGTCGGCGAAGCGGGCATGAGCCTGTATTTCGGTCAGATCCACTCTCATACTGCGGAGTACTCCGACGGCGCAGGTCAGTTGGAGGATGCCTATGAGTACGCCATGAAGGCGAAGGATGTGGACTTCCTGATTGTCACCGACCACTCCAACTATTTTGACACCACCTCCACCGCCACCACCACGAGCTATTATGATCTGTCCAGCCTCAGCACAAGCGGCAGCATTACCAAGTGGGAAGAGGCAAAGCAGACTGCTGCGGAGTATGACGCCAAGAGCACCGATTTCGTTGCGGCCTATGGCTACGAAATGACCTGGTCCGGCGGTCCCGGCCATACCAACACCTTCAACACCTACGGTCCTGTTTCCCGTAACAACAGCTCCTTGAACAACAAGACCGGCTATGCGGGCATGCACCTGTATAACGATCTGATGGTCAATGCGAATAAGGGTCTCGACGTTGACGGGAATGCTGTTGCAGAAGGCGTACAGACCAAGTACATTGAGGATGCGCCCGTCGTGTCCCAGCTCAACCACCCCGGCACCACCTTCGGCACCTTCGACACCTACGCAGGCTATACGCCCACGCGTGACACCGTTATCAACCTCATCGAGGTCGGCAACGGCGAAGGTCAGGTCGGCGGCAGCTCCTACTGGCCGAGCTACTCCGAGTATGACAAGTGCCTTGCCAAGGGCTGGCACGTTGCACCGACCAACAACCAGGATAACCACAAGGGCAAGTGGGGCGATGCCAACACCTGCCGTGACGTCATTCTGACCGACGACTTTACCGAAGCAGGACTCTACGAGGCAATGTCCCAGCGCCGCGTCTACGCGACCGAGGATCAGAACCTCCGCATTTACTACTACCTGAACGACCAAATCATGGGCTCCATCATTGACATCGGCGATACCGAGGTCAAGGAGGTCAACATCGTCGCCAGCATTTCCGATCCCGACGGCGAAAAGCTCGGCAAGATTGAAATCATCGGCGAAAACGGCATCACGCTGAAGTCCTTCGACGCGGCGGGCTCCACCTATGAGCTGAAGACCACGATCCCCAACACCGACGCTTACTACTACATTAAGGTCACGCAGGCTGACGGCGACATCGCCGTGACCGCTCCTGTTTGGGTCGGCGTTGCGACTCCGATCACTGCGAGCATCGACACGGAAGCTGCGCTCTGCGTTGAGGGTCAGTCTGAGAAGATCACCGTCACCGTTGATAACGCGGCAAGCGATGATTACACCCTGTCCAAGGTTGAGCTGTCTCTCGTTGTGGACGGCAAGGAAACCGTCGTGAAGACCATTGAGGACACCTCCGTCGTGAAGCCCGGCGAATCCAAGAGCTTCGAGATCGAATATGTCCGCACCGTTTCCGGCACGCAGGAGCTGAAGGTTGTCTTCTACGGCACCTACAACGGCAAGGAATTCAAGTGCCGCGCCTCGATGGAGCAGAAGGTCTATAAGGCAGATGAGCTGGTCAAGGTCGGTATCGACTACGGCCACGGCAACTTCTATGTCTCCGGCGGCTACTCCGACAATATGGGCAACTTCATCCAGTATTGCGCGGATAACGGCGTGCAGGCGGAATTCATCCAGAAGGGCGAATTCACCTACGAAAACCTCAAGTATTATAAGATGGTCATTCTGACTGTCCCGTTTGACAGCGGCAACCTCGACCCGTCTGCCTATACGGAGCAGGAGCTCGATGCCCTGCAGAAGTATGCGGCACGCGGCGGCAACCTCATCATCACCTCCAAGTCCGACCGTAAGAGCCCGACCGGTGAGATGAACTGCGCTGCGCTGACGAACACCCTGCTCGAAGCGATTGACGCCAATGTCCGCGTTGCCAACGGTATTATTGTTGATAATGACCTGAAGGCGAACGAGGCTTACCGTATCTACTTCTCCGGCAAGGAGAACTTCAACCTGACGCACCGCTTCACGAAGGGCGCATACACCGCCTCGAATGCATTCGGCACGGTACCGGCGACCGATAACTCCACCGGCTTCCAGCTTTATAACGCCGCTCCTGTCCTCATTAACGAGGGTGCGGAGGATAAGGTTACCACGCTGGTTGACGGCTATCAGACCACTTGGGGCGCAAGCTACACGAACGACTTTGACGGCTCCACTTATATCCCGCAGTACGGCGGAGATACCATCACGGCGGAAATGGGTCAGGTCAACATCATGACCTACGAAGAGCTGTCCGGCGGTGGCTGGCTGATTGTTTCCGGCTGCACCTTCTTCTCCAACTACGATATTAAGGACGATCAGAACTACGCCAACAAATACATCGTTCTGAACATCCTGCGCGAGATTACCGGAGCGAACGAGGTGGAAATCACCCCGATCAGCACCGTCAAGAAGCAGGACTCCGGCATCTACACCATTGAGGGCTATGTCACCTCCAACGCCTCCGGCTACGATCAGGATACCGCCTTCTTCGATTGCATCTACATGCAGGATAAGAACGGCAACGGCATCAACGTGTTCCCGGTGGCCGGCAACTACGCTGTCGGCATGAATGTCGAAGCACACGGCGGCGTCACCTTCTATTGCGGCGAAGTCGAACTGAACCTCAGCCCGGATTACAACGGCTACATCCGTGTAATCTCCGACGAAATCTACAAGGTGCAGCCGAAGGAAGTGGACTGCAGCACCGCGATGTCCGATGCAACCATCGGCAACCTGATGAAGGTCAAGGGTATCGTCACCGAGATCCATAAGACCGAGGGCGTGATCGACAAGATCTATGTCCGCGACGCTGCCGGCGTTGCCTGCCTGTTCATCAACGGCTACATCATGAAGGACTATACCGGCTTGGATGATCTGCAAGTCGGCATGCTCGTCTCCGGCGTGGGCATCGGCTCCCGCGACGTTGACGAAACCAGCGCTACCAGTGCGATCTTCTCCCGTCTGCGTGTCCGCGACCGCAGAGAGATTAAGATTCTCGATGACACCGTCCATACGGAGCTGCTGTTTAACGATGTAGCGGAATCCGATTGGTTCTATGAGGATGTCATGTTCGCAGTGAGCAACGGGCTGCTCATCGGTACCTCTGCCAGCACCTTCGAGCCGGAGACGACCCTGACCCGCGCTATGGCGGCAACGGTTCTCTATCGCCTCGATGGCAAGCCTGCTGTGTCCGAGAAGGCAGACTTCAAGGATGTCGGAGAGGGCGAATGGTACACTGAGGCTGTCGCATGGGCGCAGAGCACCGGCATTGTCAACGGCTACGAGGACAACACCTTCCGTCCCGACCAGAAGATCTCCCGTGAGGAAATGGCGGTTATGCTGGTCAGATACGCGAAGTATCAGGGCGTTGATGTTACCCCGAAGGGCGACCTCAGCAAGTTCCCGGACAGAGCCTCCGTCTCCGCATGGGCGAAGGATGCCATCACATGGTGCGTTGACAACGGCATCATCAACGGCTCCGACGGCAAGATTGTGCCGCAGAGCAACGCGACCCGCGCTCAGTTTGCCGCGATTATCGCCCGCTTTGCAAAACTGCAAGAGGCTTAATCGAATCAGCAAATCACCTATTTCAAAGGCTGCCGCAGCAATGCGGCAGCCTTTTAAGTTTCATCTGTATGGGGGGACATGTCCCCGCCGGTGTAGGAACTGCCAAGTGCGTACAGATCGGGCAGCATGAGATTGCCACGACCAGTGTGCGCACTGGTCTCGCAATGACAGAGAGGGCAACCTTCCCGTGTCATTGCGAGGAGCGCAGCGACGTGGCAATCTCACGCCCCCCTAAAACCAGCCCCGCCCTACGGAGGCTGTTACGCGGGCAATGCTAACGACCGTGCGGCTTTTTGACAAATGCGGCGCTTTGCCCATTGACGTGTGGTAAAGAATCGGGTATAGTATGGAATAACTGCCAAATCATCGGAAATTCCGGAGATTCCCGGCAATTTTCTGCGGAGAGATATCAAACGGGAGAAAAATATGAGAATTGTGGTTGTATGTGATGTACTGGGCGAAGAGAACAACGGCACAACGGTTGCTGCAATGAATCTCATCCGTTCGCTCAGGGCAAAGGGACATGAGGTGCGTGTGGTCTGCCCTGACCGGGCGCGGCAGGGACAGGAGGGATATTATATCATTCCGACGGTCTCCTTCGGCCCTTTGAACGGTTATGTGCGGAAAAACGGTGTAACCATCGCGAAGCCGAACCGTGCGACGCTGGAAAAAGCGCTCGACGGTGCGGACGCGGTACATCTGCTTGTGCCTTTCTTTGCCTCTCACATGGCGGCAAAGCTTGCCATGGAAAGGGGAATCCCCGTGACGGCGGGCTTTCATTGTCAAGCGGAGAATTTCTCCAACCACATTTTTTTGATGAACGCCAAACGCTTTAATCGCGGCGTTTACCGTTTCTTTGACCGCTTTGTCTATCGCTATGTCGATTGCATCCACTATCCGACGCAGTTTATCCGCGACACCTACGAGACAGCCGTGGGACATCCGACGAACGGGCGTGTGATATCCAACGGCGTGAATGCTGCTTTTCGACCGGCGCCTGCGCAGAAGCCGAAGGAATTCGGAGACTGTTTCGTGATCCTCTTCACAGGTCGTTTCAGCAAGGAGAAGTCGCACAAGGTCTTGATTGACGGGGCTGCACAGTCCAAATATGCCGACCGAATCCAGCTCGTCTTTGCCGGAAGCGGCCCGCAGGAGAAGACAATCCGCGAATATGCCGCGAAACGCCTGAAAAACCCGCCTGTTATGCGGTTCTTCACAAGGACGGAGCTGGTAAATCTCATCAACTCCGCCGACTTGTATGTCCATCCTGCGGAGATTGAGATTGAGGCAATCTCCTGTTTGGAAGCGATTGCCTGCGGTTTGGTTCCCGTGATTGCCGATTCCCCGCGCAGCGCAACGCGGTTTTTCGCGCTGACGGAGGAGAATCTGTTTCATTTTAACGATCCGGCTGCGCTGGCGGAGCGAATCGACTATTGGCTCGTGGATCCCGCGCGGCGAAACGCCTGCCGTGCGCGTTATCTCGGATATGCGCAGAAATTCGAGCAAGGACATTGCATGGAGGAGATGGAGCGCATGATCCTTGAAACCGCGGAGGAAAAACATGAGAGAGCCTAAGGTCTTCTATTATTCTGACGAGCTGAACGACGATTTTGCCACGACAAAGGAGCTCGTCGGAAAGCCCATCGGGGAGGATTTTCCCTATATCCACAAAAACCCGCTTTGGCGGGCGGCTGCGGCGGTTCTGTACCGTGGGATCGTGACCCCAATCGTCTTTCTGTACTGCAAGCTGCTGTTCGGGCTGCGGATCAAGGGGAAAAAGCAGCTGCGCGGGCTGAAAAACGGCTATTTCCTCTATGCCAACCACACCCAGCACGCGGCGGATGCTTTCATTCCTTCCCTGGTCAGTTTTCCGAAAAAGGCGTATATCGTCACGGGCGCGAGCGCGGTGTCCATTCCCGGTCTGCGCAATATTGTGCAGATGCTCGGTGCGATCCCTTTACCGGACGAGACAAAGGGCTTGCAGCGTTTTTCTGAGGTTTTAAAAACGCGCGTCTCGCAAGGCGCTGCGGTCTGCATCTACCCCGAGGCGCATATCTGGCCCTACTATACGCACATCCGCCCTTTCCGTGCCGGCTCCTTTGCCTATCCTGCCGACTGCGGTGCGCCAATCGTGCCCTATGTTGTGACCTATCGGGAACGGCGGCTCTTGAAACGGCTGCATCCCTGCATCACGGTGCAGATCGGCGCGCCCGTTTTCTCCGACCCGACGGCGCCGAACCGTAAGGAACGCCATCGCTTACGCAACGCGGCGTATGCTTTCATGCGTGAAACGGCAGAACGCACCGCACAGCCGGAATATATCCGATATGTCCGAAAGGAACGGGAGTGAGCGAAAAAAGGAACGCAAACAGACGGGCATAGCAGGCTCTCAACAGAATCTGCATTTTCATTCACATTCGTTGTAGATTTCACTAAAAATAGACTTGCGGAGATTTGAAATTACGGCAAATTTTCCGCAAGTTTTTTATTGCCATTTGCTCTAAGTTTTGCTAATATATTTACAGGTATAATTATATACTTTTCGCCGTCGCGGGATAGACGGTGAAAGCCCTGCGAAATCTCAAATTTTAATGAAAAGGAGACAAGAAATGAAACAGTTCAAGAGTGTTCTTGCAATGCTGCTCGTTCTGGTCATGGTCATTTCGTGTGTCGGTACTGCGTTTGCGGCAAAGAGCGATACCGCAGTCAGTGTCACCTCGAAGACCCCCATCAGTGAGCTGGAAGGCAAGAATGAACCGAACGCAAAAGAACTGAAGGGCTTCAAAAGCCCCGAATTCGCTTTGCAGAACGCTTATCAGTATGATGAGGACGAGAACGTCCGCGCGATCGTCGTGCTGGAAGGCGCTCCCGAAGCGGATGTCGCAACCAGAGGCAGCACGAAGGCTGCCGAGCAGCGCGCAAAGCTGCTGAGCGAGCATAAGGCGGTCAAGGCTGCCATGAGCGGCATCAACTATCAGATCGCCTATGAGTACACGACCCTGCTCAACGGCTTCTCCTGCGATGTCGCTTACGGCGATTTGGAGAAGATTGCTGCGATCGATGGCGTTGAGGCTGTCTACATTGCCAACCATTATGACACGCCTGTCCTCGAAACTGCGGACGAAAAGGTCATGATTTCCAGCATCTTTACCGGCAACTCCGACGCAGTGGAGTACGGCTATGACGGCAGCGGCATTGTGATTGCAGTGCTCGACACCGGTCTGCTTACCACCCACGAGGCGTTTCAGGATGTGCTCGGGATCTGCGCTGAGACCGGCGCACTGACCGAGGATGACATTGACCTGGCAGTTGCACCCGGCAAGTACATCAACGCGAAGGTTCCGTTCGCTTACGACTATGCCGATCAGGATGCCGATGTTACCGACCACAACGGACATGGCACCCATGTTTCCGGCATTGCCACCGGTTATGCGGCGGATCTTGAGGAAGGCGCGATTACCTTCATGGGTGCTTCTCCCGCAGCGCAGCTCCTTGCGATGAAGATCTTCCATGACGACGAGCCCGGCACGACCTCCGACATTTACTTCTACGCATTGGAGGACGCTTACCGCCTCGGCGTTGACGTTGTAAACATGTCCATCGGCTCGCAGAACGGCTTCACCTACGACGCCGAGCTGGAGACTGAGGTGTTTGGCAATATCTATAAGCGCATGGAAAAGGCCGGCGTCGTTCTCAGTGTTGCCGCAGGCAACGAGTATTCCATGGCGCAATATTCTTCTCTCGGCTATATCGGACCGGAGTATCCCGACTACGGTACGGTTGGCAGTCCTGCTACTTACGAAGGCAACGTATCCGTTGCCTCTGTGGAAAACTTTGCGTATCCCTCCTATGTGATCGCCATTGGCGAGGAGACCTTTGGCTATACGGATTCCTCCGTCGGCGATGTGACGCCGAATGGTCTGTGGCTTGATACCTTCGGCGGCACAGAGACGGAATTCGTTGTTGTGCCCGATGGCGAGGGTGGTATCGCCCTTGGCGCGCCCGAGGACTTCGAGGCTGTTGACGTAACCGGCAAGATTGCCGTCGTGCAGCGTGGCACGCTTTCCTTCCAGGAAAAGGTTGATAATGCCGCGGCAGCAGGAGCAATCGGTTGTATCGTCGTAAACAACCAGCCCGGCTCGATCTCCATGCTGATCGACCCGTTTGCGATTCCTGCGATTGCTGTTCCGCAGAGTGCGGCAGAGACTTTCCTGAGTGCCGAGAAGGCGACCGTCACGACCAGTGAGGAGAAAGAGTACATTGTGAATGATAACGCATTCCTGATGAGCGATTTCTCCAACTGGGGCACTACGCCGATGCTGACGATCGACCCCGCGATTTCCTCCTTCGGCGGCATGATCTATTCCTCCGTCAATACGGGAGACAGCGACTATGATGTCTACAGCGGCACCTCGATGGCAGCGCCGAACATGGCGGGCACCTTCTCCAATGTTCTGACCTTCCTTGAAGAAGAAGGATATGTCTATGACAGCGTCAACGACGAGTGGAACTCCCTGGGCAAGCAGCAGCGTGCTGAGCGTGCAAAGGCGCTTTTGGAGAGCAGTGCGACGATCCTGACGGATGAATATGGTTATCCGTATTCCGTCCGCAAGCAGGGCGCAGGTCTTGGAGACGCTTCTGAGGCAATCGACACCTACTACGCATCCGGCTTCATCATCGACCCGCTCAAGGAGCTGGGAGACGATCCCGATAAGACCGGCGTTTTCAGCTTCGATGTCACCCTTGTCAACGAGGGCTACTATGAGGCTCACTACGGCGATTTCGAAACCTATGTCATGATCGACTATGTCGTGGACATTTCTGCAAAGCCCGAAGTTTATTCGATTATGGCGAATACGCTGACCTCTGATTTCCTCTACGCGGATGATGAGGGCGCTGCGACCGTTACCTATATGATCGAAGGCGAAGAGGTCACGGAGTTTGATCTTGCCGAAGGCGAATCCGTCACCGTGAACGTAACGATCACGCTGGACGAGGAAGCAAAGGCTTACCTCGACGAGACGTTTGAAAATGGCACCTATATCGAAGGCTATGTGGTCTTCAACGATTTGGATGCGGAGGATGGTACGGTTTACTATTCCAACCATGCCACCTTCCTCGGCTTCTACGGCGACTGGACGCAGGCTCCCGTGCTGGAGGAAGCGGATTTCCGCGACTTCCTCGAGATGGACTACCTTGCTGCTACTACGCCGGCAGATGCGGAAGGAAATACCTATGCCGATTACGGTTATTCCGGCTTTGATTTCCTCGACTACTACACAACACCGAACATGGGTTATACCTTCGATTCCATGAAGTCGTCTGCGGTTTACTATCTCGGCGGCAACCTCTTCGACTACGTGGAGTACAATGATGCGTACCTGTCTTTCGCCACGCCTGAGAGTGACGGCAGCTATTATTGGGCGGATTCCTTTGCACTGCAGCCCTATCAGCTCCGCAACGCAAGACATCTGGTCATGACCGTCACAGACGCAGAGACCGGCGAGGTCTACTATGTGGACGATACTGAGTATCTGCCGAAGGCAGCCTTTGACACTGACACGAATAATTGGTATGCTTATGGCATTTTTGTCTGGGATGGCACAAATGTGGACGGCGAATATGTGCCCAGCGGCACGGTTGCCCATGTGCAGTTTGACGCGGTTCTGCCCTATTCCAACGATCCCGAGGCGGACGGCACCTTTGTTGAGGATGTTTGGAGCTTTGATGTGATGGTTGACAGCACCGCTCCTGTGATTGAGGACGTGGTATTCGACGCTGAGGCGGAGACGTTAACCGTTACTGCTTCCGACGCGCAGTACTTACAGGGTATTTACCTGACCGATATCTACTATTCGGACATCTATGACAGCGCTGCCTTTGCTTCCGACAAGACGGGCGAATCCTTCACGGCAACCTTCGATGTCAGCGGACTCATTGCGGATGGCTTTGAAGAGATCATTGTGACCGCGATTGACTATGCTACCAACGAAAATGAAGCTGCGACCTATCTCTTCGAAACCGGTAAGGACGCAACCGTGACGCTTGTCACCCCGGCGGGCGAAACGGACTATGCGGTGAAGACCGGCGAGACCTTCACGTTCCCGGGCTGCGATGAGGAGTATGAGGGCTATGACTTCCTGCTCTGGACGCGCACCGAGGCGGACGAGATTACCGATGATGAGCTCTGGTACATTGACGGTATGTACCTTGAAGACGACGAAATCGTCATCAAGGGTGATGAAACCTTCTACGCCCTCTATGCAGTCGGCGAAGAGGTGGAACTGGATAAGACAAACTACTACGCCACGCAGGAGAAGGATTACTCCGGTGACTGGGCAATCGGTGGCTTGGACTATGCAGACGGCGGTTATGACGTCTCTCATCCCTATGTGCTCGGCAAGGATGGCGAGAAGGTTGATGTAGCTGCGCTGGACGATGCGGAGATCGGCGACTGGTATGTTGAATTCTATACCAATGCGGAAGGCTTCCGTTACACCTTTGAAAATGTCGGCGGCAAGAACTACACCATTCAAAATGTTGCAACGGGCAAGTATCTTGCGCTGGAAGACGGCATGATTGTCATGGCGGATGCCGTTTCCGAGACTGCAATGTGGAGAATTTCCGCAAATACACAGACCTCCCTTGGCTCTCTTGTCTTCAATGTCGCGGAGCCGGATATGCTTCTCGTCTATGATGATGAAGCGTGTGAATTTGCAATCTATGACAACAGCGAGCCGTATTTCAGCTTCTTCGGTCTGAATATCTACCCGAAGGATTACTTCTGCCTGTGGCTGTATAAGTGCGCGGACAGCGAGTTCGTGAGCGAATCCTACACCACAACGATGAAGGCGCCCGAACCTCCTGCACCTCCCGCACCCGAGTGCCACGTTGAGGCCTTCTCCGACTGCAATGATGCCTGGTATCACGAAGCGGTTGACTTCACCGTTTCCGAGGGTCTCATGAGCGGCGTTGGCGGCGGCAAGTTTGACCCGAACGGCACGATGACCCGTGCGATGATGGTCACTGTTCTGTACCGTATGGCGGGTTGCCCCGCTGTTACCGGCCCGTCCAGCTTCACGGATGTTCCGGAAGGACAGTGGTACTCCGACGCGATTGCTTGGGCGCAGGATAACGGCATCGTCCTCGGCGTGCTGGCTGACAAGTTCGACCCGAACGGCTATGTCACCCGTGAGCAAATTGCGACGATTCTGTGGCGCTATGAGAATAAGCCGGAAGTAACGGCTGATTTGAGCAGCTTCAAGGATGCAGCTTCCATCAGCGAGTATGCGGTCGATGCGATGAACTGGGCAGTTTCCGAGGGCATCTTCCAGGGCGACGCGGGCAACCTGAAGCCCACCGCTTTTGCAACCCGTGCTGAATTTGCGTGCATCATCATGCGCTATCTTGGCGGCTCCTATGCCTGCGAAGAAATTCAGTAAGCACAAAACCACATAAAATCACGACCCTCTGCGGGAACCGCAGAGGGTCGTGAGATTTTATAAGGGTTCCTTATTTAGCACCGCAGGATACGACGACTCGGCGCGCCGGTGCAGGAATTACCAAGCGCGAGCAGAAAAGCAACAAGATTGTCACGGCGCAGGCGCCTCGCAATGACATGGAAAGCAGCCCTTTTTGTCATTGCGAGGAGCGTCAGCGACGTGGCAATCTCAGCGTGTCGATTTGTATATGGTCGATCGTTCCTACAGGCGGGACGTCGAGGACGCCGTCGCCTACGAAGAGGGGTTCCATTAACGCCTGTAGACCGGGGACATGTCCCCGCCGACCGCGAAGCGGCAGACGGTACAGGTGAACAAGCTTGTACGCAGTTGTAAATTCCTACACCGGCGCGCCGAGTCGCTAGCGCAGCCGTTGGCGAGGAACGAGCCTTACGGATGCGGCATACCCCTTGCGGGTGCGCGCCCTACGACAAGGGTGCAGTCAACGACCGTAGGGCACGACGACTCGGCGTGCCGACCGCGAAGCGGCAGACGGTACAGAAGAACAAGCTTGTACGCAGTTGTAAATTCCTACACCGGCGCGCCGAGTCGTCACGGCGTACGTCAAGGGTGCAGTCAACGACCGTAGGGCACGACGACTCGGCGTGCCGACCGCGAAGCGGCAGAGGGTAAAGATGAACAAGTTTGTACGCAACCGGTAGTTCCTAAGCGCGGCGGGGACATGTCCC
>JBJFGB010000152.1:0-2170 GCA_051892295.1 Faecousia sp.
CCTGCGGTCTTGCCGTTGCCGGTGCCGCAGCCGCGGCCCTTGCGCTTTGCAACCTGCGTAGAACCCATGACGGGAGCAAGTTCATGTAATTCCATTCTTGTCTCCTCCTTATTCTACTTCGGTGACCTCAAGCAGATAGCCGATCTTGGCGATCTTGCCGCGGGTCTGCTCATTGTCAGGCTGGATGGTTTCCTGACCGATCTTACGCAGACCGAGGGACTCCGCCGTGGCAATGTGCTTTTGGATACGACCGTTGAGGCTCTTGACGAGCTTGATCTTTAACTGTGCCATAGTTCGTATCCTCCTTAACCGATGATTTCTTCGACGCTCTTGCCGCGGATGCGCGCGACCTCTTCCGGTCCGCGCAGGCTCAGCAGACCCTGCATCGTCGCCTTAACGACGTTCTGCGGGTTGTTCGAGCGCAGGCACTTGGTACGAATGTTGGTGATACCGACAGCCTCCATGACAGCACGGACAGCGCCGCCGGCGATAACGCCGGTACCGACGGAAGCGGGCTTCATGAGAACGGTGCCGGCACCGTAGATGCCGATGACCTCGTGGGGGATCGTCGTGCCGGAGAGGGTGACCTTGTGCAGGTTCTTCTTGGCGTTCGCGATGCCCTTGAGGATGGCTTCGGAAACCTCCGCTGCCTTGCCGAGGCCGTAGCCCACGGTGCCGTTGCCGTCGCCGACGACGACCAGCGCGGAGAACTTCATGACGCGGCCGCCCTTAACGGTCTTGCTGACACGGTTAAGGTAAACGACGCGTTCGATCATTTCGGGAGCATTGTCCTTTTCAGGAGCTCTGTTATAAGCCATTTTCCAGTTCCTCCTCTTAGAATTTGAGTCCGCCTTCGCGGGCGCCTTCAGCCAGAGCAGCGACACGGCCGTGATAGACATAACCGCCACGGTCGAATACGACTTCTTCGATACCCTTGGCCTTCGCACGCGCTGCGACCATCGCGCCGACCTTCTTGGCAGCCTCGCAGTTGCCGGTCGCGCCTTCGAACTCCTTATCCACGGTAGAAGCGGAAACCAGAGTGACTCCGTTAACATCATCAATGATCTGCGCATAGATGTTGGCGTTGCTTCTGAACACATTCAGGCGGGGTCTGCACGGTGTGCCGGAGATCTTACCGCGAACGCGAACGTGGCGCTTCAGGCGCATTGCCTTCTTATCGGTCTTCTTAATCATTTACGCACACCTCCTATTATTTCTTACCGCCGGCCTTGCCCTCTTTATGGCGAAGGACTTCGGTAGCATACTTGATGCCCTTGCCCTTATAAGGCTCGGGGGGTCTCTTACCGCGAACGTTTGCAGCGAACTGACCGACCTTCTGCTTGTCGATGCCGCTGATGACGATCTTGTTGGGAGCGGGAACGTCGATGGTGATGCCGTCGATCTCGTCCATGGTGACGGGATGGGAATAACCGACGTTCAGGATGAGCTGATTGCCCTGCTTCTGGGCACGATAGCCAACGCCGTTGACCTCAAGCTCCTTGCTGAAGCCCTTCTCAACGCCGACAACCATGTTGTGCAGCAGCGTGCGGGTCAGACCGTGCAGGCTCTTGCTCTCGTGCGCATCGTTCGGGCGGGAGACAGTCAGAACTGCGCCCTCCTGCTTGATGATCATTTCATGATGGAATGTGCTCGTCAGTGTACCCTTGGGA
Organism: Faecousia sp.; assembly: GCA_051892295.1. GTDB lineage: Bacteria > Bacillota > Clostridia > Oscillospirales > Oscillospiraceae > JAZOXB01. Next base: position 1,671 of record JBJFGB010000152.1, read on the forward strand.
CCCTTAACGGTAACGACGTTACCGTCTGCGACAGTCACTTCGACACCCGCCGGTACAGTGATAGGCATTTTGCCGATTCTGGACATAATGTTACCTCCTTACCAGACGAACGCAAGGACTTCGCCGCCGACATGCGCCGCGCGAGCAGCCTTGTCGGTCATAACGCCCTTGGATGTGGAAATGATGGCAATACCGAGGCCGCGGAGGACCTTCGGGAGCTCGTCAGCGCCGGCGTAGACACGCAGACCGGGCTTGGAGACGCGGCGAAGACCGGTGAGGACCTTCTCCTTATTGCCGAGATACTTCAGGGTGATGTGGATCATGCCCTGCTTGCCGTCCTCTTCGACGGTGTAGGACTTGATGTAGCCCTCGTCGAGCAGGATCTTTGCGATGTCCTTCTTCAGGTTGGAAGCGGGGACATCAACGGTGTCGTGCTTTGCAGAGTTAGCGTTCCGGATTCTGGTCAGCATATCTGCTACGGGATCGGTGATTTGCATGTG
>JBJFGB010000153.1:0-2159 GCA_051892295.1 Faecousia sp.
AATTTCCTGAACCTCCGCTCCCAGGCGGGTAAAATCTGCCGACAGAATCGATGGCGCAATCTTGATCGTTGTCATTTTTCTCTCCGAAAGCATAATATGTTCCAGCCCCCACTGCGCGCAGCAGGCTTTTATATAGGGAAGGTGTGCCGACCGCTTTTCCGGCACCCTTCCCGCTGTTTTTGATGCACATAAAACATTCTTTCAGAGTATACCATATCTTGGGGCAAATACGCAAGTAGGCCTTGACGGCATTGCCTATTTAGACTAAAATATAACATATATTTTATGGGTAGAAGCATTTTCCGGTGCGTTCCCCGCGTTTCATTCAAAAAACTTGGAATACTCCTATTATAACATACAGAAAGGATATACATCCATGGCCGACGAAAAGAATTACGAAATCAACCTCACCTTTGATACCCCCGGCGCTTCCGAACCCGTGCTGGAACAGGCCATGCCGCAGGCACAGGCCGCTATTGACGCCGCCAAACGCTCCATGCCCACCGCCGCCGCTGTCGCGCAGGCCTCCGAGGCCGCCGCTCCCGTGCTCGCATTCGGCAGCGAAACCCCTGTCACCGAGGCAGTCGCGGAGCCCGAAGCGCCGGTTGAAAAGCTCGACATCAATACGCTTTCCCCCGCCGAGCAGGCCGCTGTCCGTGATTTCGCCGGCCGGATCGACATCACAGACTCCTCGCTGGTCATGTCCTATGGCTCGAATGCACAAAAAAATATCGCCCAGTTCTCAGAACAGGCGCTTGCTTCCGTCCGCACCAAGGATCTCGGCGAGGTGGGCAATATGCTGACAAATCTCGTCTCCGAGCTGCAGGGGCTCAACAGCGACGGCGTGGAGGCCAAGGGCATCAAGAAGCTCTTTACCCGCTCCGCCAAAACCGTGACCGAGCTGAAAACCCGCTACGACAAGGCCGAGGTCAATGTGGACAAAATCACGGAAGCCCTCGATCAGCATTATATCACGCTGAACAAGGACATCGTGATGATGGATCAGATGTACGAAATGAATCAGGCTTATTTCAAGGAGCTGTCCATGTATATCATCGCCGGCAAGCTCCGCATCGAGGAGCTTCGCGCAAACGAGCTGCCTGCGCTCATCCAGAAAGCGGAAGAATCCGGTCTGCCGGAGGATGCTCAGGCCGCAAACGATTTTGCGAGCCTCATCGGACGCTTTGAGAAGAAGGTTCACGATCTGGAGCTTACCCGCATGATCTGCGTCCAGATGGGCCCGCAGATCCGCATGATCCAGAACAACGACGCCCTCATGGCGGAGAAGATTCAGACTGCGATTGCCAACACCATCCCCCTCTGGAAGAGCCAGATGGTTCTTGCCATGAGTATGTACCACTCCCAGCAGGCGATGCAGGCGTCCCACAATGTCAGCGATGTCACCAACGAGCTTCTGAAAAAGAACGCCGAGGCGCTCCATCTCGGCTCCATCAATGTCGCCCAGGAAGCCGAACGCGGCATCGTGGATATCGAGACGCTCACCCAGACGAACCAGGAGCTCATCGCCACGCTGGAGGATGTCCGCCAGATTCAGGACAGCGGCCGCACCCGCCGCGCGCAGGCCGAGGTCGAGCTTGGCCGCATCGAGGGCGAGCTGAAAAAGAAGCTGCTCGAAATGAAGGGCTGAATATTAGTCTATAAGAAAAGGCCGCTGCGAAATGACTGGCAGCGGCCTTTTTTCATGTTTTTCTCTCAAACCGGTTGCCGCATTTGCGGCAGGTCAGCAAAAGCTTTCCCCGGTTCTTCGGTACGCGAAGCAGCGTCCGGCAGGACGGACAGCGGAAGAACTTGTAGTCCTTTCTCTGCTGCCAGCGATCCTTCAGCGAACGGAACCAGCGAACGACCGCATTTTTCTTTTGAAGATACCACGCGTTTTCCCGCTGGCGCTTATAAATGTTGCGCGAGAACACGCGAATATAGCAATACACCAGACACGCAAGCTCCAGAAGCCCAAACACCGACCGAAGAAAACCGCCGAAAAGCGAACCAAGCAAAATCAGAATAAATACGGCGATCAAAAGGAACAGCGAAAACTCGTCCAGTCCCCGACGGCCATACATAAATTGAGCCAGTTTCTGCTTGAATTTCATAAGGATCACCCTGCAAGTATTATTTCTTTTTTAAGAATATACTATTTT
>JBJFGB010000154.1:0-8437 GCA_051892295.1 Faecousia sp.
TAGGGCGGTTTCGCCCTACTTTTTTTGTTTGCCAATTATTATTTTACACTAAGCATAAAAATGGGACAAATGATTTTAGAAAACCATATACGTCGCAATTCGTCCCATTGTGAGCCCATTCAGCAGACATGTAGGGCGGGGACATGTCCCCAATGACCGCGAAGCGGCAGACAGTACGGATAAACGAGTTTGTACGCATTTGGTAGTTCCTTCACCGGCGCGCCGAGGTCGTCGCGCCCTACGGCGTACTGCTACCGATCTCAATGGCTCGTATTTTGAAAGTAAAGCTTTAGATGAACTGCCTATGACAGAGGATGATACACAACTTTTAAATGTTACAAGCTAATAGAATTTGACCGAAGGTGCGTCAAATTCTGCACGATAAGCGCCCGCAGGCAATATGCAAGTGAGCAAACGTCCGTAGGGCGGCGCTTAGTAAGTCGTGCGGGAAGCGCTATGCGACTGTGCGCGGCAACGGGATCCGCAAAGCTTGGGGCAGGGAGTACGCGCGGCTCCGGCAGGACAGAAAGCCGAAAACCTTTCATGCGTATGCTGTACAAATCTGCCGGTTATTTTTCACATTGCAGTAGCTTTTTTGCTGCAAATTGTGTAAAATGAGAAAAGAAAAAGGCGATGCGTTCGGAGGAAGGTCGGAATGGTTTGAAAAAGGTCAGTTGGAAGCTGCTTGGGCAGGGTGCGCTTTCTGTGCCGGCAGACTGCAACACGGCAGAGAAAATATCCGGCAGCAGCGCAGCGGTACATTACAGATTCACAGCCGCATGAAAGAAGACACAACGGCAGTTGTAACCATGCCGAAGGGAGGGCGTGACCTATGCGAATCTTAGCGGTAGACGACGAAAAGCTCCTGCTGGAGGCTTTGGCAGATGCTATCGGAAAGGCAGAACCTGCGGCAGAGATTTTCTGCTTCCGCAGCGGGAAGGAGGCGCTGACCTTTGCGACGCAGACTCCCTGCGAGGTTACCTTTCTTGATATCCATATGCGGGATATGGATGGGATTCTGCTTGCCAAGGAGCTGAAGCGCATCAATCCCGCGGTGAACATCATCTTTGCCACGGGCTGCAGCGAATATGCCCTCGATGCCCTTGACCTGCATTGCAGCGGCTATTTGATGAAACCCGTCACGCCGGAAAAGGTGCGGCGGGAGCTGGACGATCTGCGTTATCCCATCCGGCAAAAGCGCGTTTATTTTCAGACTTTCGGTAATTTTGAGGTTTTTGTGGACGGCATACCGGTGAAATTCAAGTACGAAAAGACCCGGGAACTGCTGGCCTTTTTGGTGGATCGAGGCACCTTCTGCACCAACGGGGAGATTATGTCCGTCCTCTGGGAGGAAAACGTCAGTGATTCCTACCTGCGGATGCTGCGAAAGGATTTGACGGACACCTTCCAAAGGGCAGGCTGCGGGGATATTCTGGTGCAGAAGCGGGGCAGCCTTGCCATCGTGCCGGAGCGGGTGGCATGCGATTACTACGACTGGAAACGGGGAGAGCCCCAAGCATGCGACGCCTATCGAGGCGAATATATGACCCAGTATAGCTGGAGCGAAATCACCCACGGTGCTTTGGAAAGCGCTTGGTGAAAAAAGCAAGGGATTTCTGACAAATTTCGTCAGGAATCCCTTTTATATACCATATATTTTCGCTTTTGTGACGCTTTGCTTGGTATACTTTACCGAATATTAATTGACCTTTTGGGAAAGGGTGTTGCTTCATGGAACGTACAAAGAGATTTTTGCCGAACCTGTGGGGAAAGGTTGGGTTCAAGCGTCTTTGCTCGGTCGTTTTAATGATTTGCCTGTTGGCGTCGACCTGTTCCAACATCACATATGCGGCGGAGGACAGCGAGACGACGGATAACAGCAAAAAACTGCTCAACGGCAGCTTTGAAGAGGGACAGGATTGGACCGATTCATATCAACAGCCCAATCAGGACGATGTTCCCGCATGGCGCACCACTGCCTTTCAGAATAAAATGGAGCTGTTCCGCCAGAATACAGGAGTATATATAAAACCAAGTGTTATATTGGAGCCTACTGATGGAACCTATGCGGCGGAGCTGAACGCGGACGAGGAAAGCACCCTATACCAAAACGTATCCACCACGCCGTTCAGTGTTTATGAATGGGGTCTTGACCACGGCGCTCGCAACGGTGCAGACATTATGGCGCTGGTGATCGGTCCCAAGCAGAGCGTCGACCCTTCAAAACCAGATAAGCAGGGACGCGACCAGTTCATGCAGATGGTGGACTGGCTCAATATTGACAATGAATCGGTTGCCCCGGGAGCAACCCCTCTGCGGTATACCGTATATAGTAAGAAATTCGCCGCAGGAGGCACCTTTGAAGATAATGCCGGCAATAACGCGTTCAGCCTGACGCCCAGTACCATCTATACCGAGCGATGGGAAATCTGGATCATGTCAAGCTCGAATAAAAGCATAGACGAGAACAACAAACTGATTTGGAACTCCTACGGCTCCAATGCCGAAGGCAACAGCGAATCCACCGATATTGACATGAACAAGTACTATCTGTATACCGTGCCTGCGGACCAGACAGAAACTGTATTTGGCTTTGTTTCAGTGGGGTATCTCGAGAGTACTGCCTCTGCGGATAAGGCCAAGACCTACGGCAATTTCCTGGATAATATCCATTTCCAAATCTATCATCCACTTTCCGGCAGTACTACGAATCACGGCAGCGCCATTGTCGTCGGCAGCGACGGCACCGTGGAGGGCGAGGGCGAAATCATCGGCCATGAGATCACTGTGGACAATACCCTCCAAACCTATGTCACCGACGGCTTGTCGCTGAAAGTGCAGGCCATCATTCGAGCGGAGGACAAAGCAGACTGCGAGTTTTCCGGCTTCTTCTATACGAAGCAGAACGAGGACGGAACGCCGACCACCGTATTTATTCCGAAAATCGACAGTCAGAATGTGATTGAGGACACCGGAAGCCTGACGGAGGAAGAAACAGCAGGCAAATGGATCAAATCAACCAACGAAAACGGCGACATCATTTATACTTACGATATCGATGCCATCACTTCGGCAACGGATTTGCACTTCGTATTCTTTAAAAGCCCGGGTGTCACCTACGACCCCAACGGCGGCAAACCCTACATCGTCGGAGAGCAGCTCAACGATGAGGAGGATGCCAACGCTTACAACTTCACACCGATCAGTAACGATGGCGAGGGTGCCCAATACATCTTCTGCCCGCCCTATGTTTCCCACGCGGCAGAGGGTCAGAACGACGGCTGGAAGTTCATGGGCTGGAAGGTCACCGGCGACTACATTGATATCCCGGAGGATGCAGACATTTCTACTGTAACTGCGGACAAGCTGGGAGATTTGATCATTCCGGCTGTGCACACCGTGGCGTGCGACTATTCCTTCGATAATGCTTCAAGCTTGAATACGGCGCAGTATTTCAAGTTCCTGGATGGGGATGTCCAACTGGCAGAGAACATCCAATACAGCAGTGACAATATGACCATCGACGGTGTTCTCTGGGAGGATCAGGGCGAAGAACTACTCTACGCCAATATGCACAGGGGCATGACCCTGGTGGCGCAGTGGCGCTGGCTTCAGGCATTTATCCCCCAGTCCAGCAATGATGTACAACTCGGTTTCGACAATTCCGACAGAGGCGGTCATGTGGAGATCGCAGTGGAGGAAACGGACGAAAACTACAACGGTTCGTATACCGAAAACGGCGGCAAATCCTATCATGCAGCCACCAATGAGTGGGTCACAGTGACCGCGATTCCCAATACCGGCTATGAATTCGTCGGCTGGTATACGGAGAACGAAGACGGGGAGATGGTTCTCGTCACCACGGACCCCACATACAAATATCTGGAAACCAAGGAAAGCGTAAAAACCTATTATGCAAGGTTTTACGGCAGAATCCGGCAAGAGTACATTCGTCAGGTGTGGAACGGCAGTGCATGGGAGGATGTTTTCGACGATGACATCGGTGTCCTTGGCAGATACGAATATGTGGATGCCCCGGAAAAGCCTATCAGCTCCACCGCAACGGCAGGCAAGAACTACATGTTTGTGGGCTGGTACGATGCCCAGGGCAACGCAGTAGGCGAGGATATGCTTGCCAATGAGGGCAAAACCATTTCCTATATCACCAAGGAAGATGCCACCTATTATGCCCGGTTTGCGCGCCTTCCGACGCTTGGGGAAGATGTTGCGGTCATTGACTTTGGTCTGCCGGTGGATATCCATGTGCTTGCCAACGACACTTCGTTTGCACCGGGTACGATTACCCTTGCGGGCATCTGTCCTGACATTCCGACAGATATGAGCCCGACGGATACGATGTTGGATGGGTTCGTAAACGCTTTTGATGGCACCTACGGTTCCGCGAAAGTCAATGAGGACGGCGCGATAACCTACACCAAGTCCGGGATGCTGATGGATCAGCCGGAAACCTTCGCCTATGCTGTCATGTGTCAGTGGGACGGAAACGTGCGGTACTGCTACAGCACCGTCACCGTCGTGCCTGCGACAACGATTTATTATGAGGACAGCTTTGTGACCCTTGAAGGAAGCTGGGAGACTGTGGGGGAGGAGCAGTCCGCGCATCAGAGCGAGGAACGCCCCGGCGATTTTGAGTTCCCCGATTATGACGCAGACAATGTCTATGGCTATGATGGTGCCTATGACACCTGCACGACCTATTCTCTCGGCTCTGCCGTAAAGACCACCGTCAGCAGCGACACCTATGCGCAGAACGGGAGCTGGCCGACAGCCAAATTCACCTTCAGCGGCACAGGCTTTGACCTCATCAGCCTGACCAGCAACCAGACGGGCTTTATTACCTGCCGTGTCTATGAGGGCACGACAACGGACACCATCTATAAGAGCTGGGTCGTAGACACCTATTATGGTTATGAACGCACGATAGACCCTGAGAACCCGTGGGTCAAGTATACCTGGACCTACAACGGTGAGCACTGGAGCGCCGTCAAGGAAAGCGTTGCGGAGAAGGACGCGGATGAGACGACTGAGCTTCCCACCAACCCGCAGGCGGGTGATGTGTATGTGCAGTATAAGGAGAACTATATTTGGACGCCTGCAACGGGCGCGGATAACAGCCTCTATCAGATTCCGGTCATCAAGAGCCCGGAGCTGCCCTACGGCACTTACACCGTTGTCGTCACCCCCACCTATATCCCGTTCTTTGACCACACAGGAACAGGCAGCTACGACTTCTATCTGGATGCCGTCAGAATCTACAATCCGGCAGAGAATCTGGACGATTACTATGCCCTTGACGGCGAAGGCTGGCCGCAGTACATTGAGCTGCGCAAGCAGCTTCTCAGCAAAGATGCGTCGGGCAATGCCGAAGCCTATGTCAACGGTATCAGCTTCATCGACGGTGTGAGCGACGGCGGCATTTCCGATTATGAAAGCTATGGCCCCAATAATGAAATCTATCTGAACAGCCGTCAGGCGGTGGCATTTGCCATTCAGAACAACGGCTCCTCCATTGCCTCTGTGCAGGTCGGTATCAAGACCTTTGACCAAACAGGTACGCTGACCGCCTCCTGCGTGGACGCGGAGGGCAGTACGCTTGCTTCCAGTGAGCTGGAAATCGGCACGCATACGGATATGTATTATTCGCTGACGAATCTGAACGGCGCATCCTGTCTGCAATGGCAAGACAGCGGCACTGTCAGTCAGGCAATCGTCCTGACGAACACCGGCAACACGCCAATCACCCTGACAACGCTGAAAATCACCTATCAAAGCCAGCCGAGCACGGAAGCCGAGCTTTGCATGAATCTTGAATTAATGCAGGCAGCAAGCGAGTCTGTGACCCAAAAGCTTGCCTCCCTACAGGCAAAGTGCTATCACCGCTTCACCTATGCGGTGACCACCCTGCCGACGGAGACGGCAGAGGGGAACCTCACCGGAACCTGCACCGACTGCGGTGAGACTGAGACGCTGGCACTGCCTGTGCTGACGGACGTACGCTATACCTCGGAGATCACGAAGGAGGCGACCTGCACATCGGCAGGTGTCCGAACCTATACCGAGAGCGGATATGGCGCCAGCTTTACTACAGAGATTCCCGCCCTTGGACATGATCTTGTGACCGACGCTGCAGTTGCAGCGACCTGCACACAGACCGGTTTGACCGAAGGCGCCCACTGCACCCGCTGTGTGTATTGTGTGGAGCAGACTGTGACGGAAGCGCTGGGACATGATCTTGTGACCGACGCTGCAGTTGCCGCAACCTGCACGCAGACCGGCTTGACCGAAGGCACCCACTGCACCCGCTGTGCGTATTGTGTGGAGCAGACTGTGACAGACGCTCTGGGGCACGACTTCATCTGCGATTCCTGCACCCGCTGTGCGGCAACGCGCACCTGCCCGTCCGACAGCTATTTGGATGTTCCCGGGGAAAATGATTGGGCCCACGAGGGAATTGACTTTGTGCTCGAGTACGGTTTGATGAACGGTGTCGGCGATGGCTGCTTCGCGCCGGAGGAGACGATGAATCGTGCGATGCTTGTCACGGTGCTGTGGCGCTTGGCAGGCGAACCTGCAGCGGCGGAGCATGCATCCTTCAGCGATGTGCCAGAAGACACATGGTGTTCTGCGGCGGTTGCCTGGGCGCAAAGCGAGGGCATCGTCAACGGCATCAGCAGCACCTGTTTTGACCCGACAGGAAAGATCACACGAGAGCAGGCAGCGACCATTCTTTACCGCTATGCTGCTGGGCAGAATGCTGCCCAAATCGGCAGCCTGTCCCGCTTTGCTGACGGCGATGACGTCAGCGTATGGGCTGTGGACGCCGTTTTGTGGGCGGAGGCTTCCGGCATTCTGAAAGGCTCTGCCGAAGGTGAGCGCCTGCTGCTCCAGCCGACTGCCCTGCTGACCCGCGCGCAAGCCGCTGCAATGCTGATGCGTTACTGCAATATTACGGAGGAAGCGAAATGAAAAAAGGATATCAAAAGCCCGAGCTATACTATGAGAGCTTCCAACTTGCGCAGTCCATTGCTGCGAACTGCGAAGGCATTGCAAATTTCGCGGAAAACGCCTGCTCTGTGACCCTGGAGGGTCCCGGCTATCAACTGACGCTGTTTTATGATGACACAATCTGTTATGATTCGCCCCCAAATCCGGACGATTTCGTGTGTTACCACGCACCGGCGGAGAATATGAATGTGTTCTCCTCCTGAACAGATATGAAATAAACTCCCCTTCCAAAGCGAGCCCTCGCTTTGGAAGGGGAGTATTTTTTACTTTTGGGGAGCTTTGCAAATCATATCGGGGAAGCTTCGAAGCAATCCGCAGGAAGAATCGGAAAAGATCTGCCGATTATAGCATCTGCACCGCCACAAGTGCTTGCTCCAGACAAATCACAGCCGATTCCTCCGGGCGGCAGGCAAGACGCAGCATGGGAACTTCCCGCCAAACATCCAATGCCAGATTAAGCACAGCCTCCGTCTGTGTTTGCGGCGCATAGGTGCAGCCGTTCAAAAAGGCAGCCGCTGCTTCCTTGGCGCTTGCGGGACAGATTGTGTTTTCTTTTGCCTGAGAGAGCAGGACGACTGCACGAATGGGCAACACCCGATTCTTGCAAATGCCGGATGTGCCGCAATACGGTGAACCGTATGCCGTCCAGACGCCCTGCGTTTTCCGCAGCAGCACCCGGTCACCGTTCACAATCTCCGCACCGCGATAACGCTCCCAAAGCGCTGCTTGGGTGGATTTTCCCGTCTGCTTCGGCGCGGTGAAGATAACTGCCTGCCCACCGTATGCAATGAAAGAGGCGTGGAGGAAAAAGGCTCCGCGAGCTGCCAGCAGCTTCGGCAATTCGAGCAGCTTCAGCACCAGATTGTTATCATACAGCGGCAGGCACGCCTCTTCCATGCAGACGCGATACCGCCCTCTGTCTGTCTCCTCCCGTACCAACAGCGGCATGTCCGAGTGCTCCTGCAGCAGGAGACACACGCTGCGTCCGTCCAGCAGGTATTCTGCTCTGTGCTCGGAGCGCTGCACTGGCTGTCGGTTCGGCAAGGTCGGATGCCCGATTGCAACGGTAAACACAACGTCAGGCGCGGAGGCCTCACAGCGAAACGGGCGCAGAAACGCATTTTCCGAAAATGACGGTCCGTGCAACGCAATCGTCACTCCACCAATGCAGTAAAACCGCGTAGATCCTTCCATCCGACACCCTCCTAATAGGAAATCTTTTCACCGCATTTCATTTTACCGTAATATCCTGCAAATGTAAACATCTACTTCTCCAAAAGCATTCTTTCAGCCAAATCAATTTTGAAGACCCTCAATCTCTTCGGCGGCAGTTGTCCTACTCAACGTTTTCTCGCGCAATCCGTGGAATACCTCTGTTATCTGTTGAAATAAGGCATTTCCTGCGATATAA
>JBJFGB010000155.1:0-8400 GCA_051892295.1 Faecousia sp.
ACCATGTTCTTGCACAATCTGTAAACCATCTTACTACACCAAACAACATGTCCCCACCGGTGCAGGAACTACCGACCGCGTACAAGCTTGTGCATACCTTCTGTCAGCCGCTTGCGCTGACGGCGGGGACGTGTCCCCGCCCTACAGGGGCTGTTTCGTTTATCATGGTGCGTTCTCGCGTGTGGATTGCGAGGGCGCTTGCGCCCGTGGCAATCTTGTGCAGGAACCTACAATACCTACCAATCCGATTCCTCCTCATTGCACGCAAAAGCGCGGAAATCGGGTAAACCGCCCAATTTCCGTAAAAATCCCTGTTATTCGACAATATTTTAACGAAGTACATCAATCGCTTTGCGCAGGATCAAAACGCGGTGGAAACGACCAAGCTGCCTGTATACGGGCGGCTGATAGCCGCCCCTACGGCGTATATGATAGAAATACTCAAAAACGCTTAATTTCGATTATAATCGCTCATTTTCTACCATTATACTTGCTTGCGGCAGCCTGTACGCCGTTTTCAATCAGCTCCAATGCGGCGCTTGCGGCGTCCTCAATCACGGGGGCGAGCAGCTTTTCCTCGTCCTTGGTGAAGTTGGACAGCACCCAGTCGGCAAGCTCATAGTCCGGATGCGGTTTTGCGCCGACACCGATTTTTATGCGGGGAAAGCTCTGACTGTTCAGACCGCCGATGATGGATTTAATCCCGTTATGCCCGCCCGCAGAGCCTTCGGCACGCACGCGAAGCCGCCCGACGTCGAGGGAAATATCGTCAAACAACACAATCACGCGCTCCGGCGGCAGCTTATAAAACCGTGCAGCGTCCATCACGGAGAGACCGGAATTGTTCATAAAGGTCTGCGGCTTGAGGAGAATCAATTTCAGCCCCTTGTAGGTTGTCTGCCCGTAAAACCCCCGAAATTTTGCCCGGTCGATTTTCGCGCCGAGCTGCCCCGCGAGGCAGTCCACGGCACGAAAACCGATGTTGTGGCGCGTTCGGGCATAATTATCGCCGGGATTTCCCAGCCCGACGATGAGCCAATCGCAGGCACTTTTTTGAAACAGCATCAGAACAGACTGGAGATGGAAGTCTCGTTGTAAATGCGGGTGATCGCCTTTGCAAAGGTCGGGGCGGCATCGAGCTGGCGAATCTTCGTGCCTGTGTAGTCTGCGGGCAGCGGAATGGTGTTGAGCAGAACCAGCTCCTCGATGCAGCTGTCCTCAATACGCTGTGTCGCGTTGCCGGAGAGAACGCCGTGGGTCGCGCAGGCATAGACTGCCTTGGCCTTGCCGATAGTCTTAATCGCCTCGGCGGCGTTGCACAGGGAACCGGCGGTGTCCACGATATCGTCATACAGGATGCAGGTCTTGCCTTCGACATCGCCGATGATGTTCATGACCTCACACATATTGGCGCGCTGGCGGCGCTTATCGACGATGGCAAGCCCCATATGCACCTTCGCGGCAAAGGCACGCGAACGGGAGACGGAGCCGACGTCCGGAGAGACAACGCAGAAATCGTCGTGATCATAAATGGTCTCGTCAAATTTCGAGAGATAATAGCGGGTAAAGAGCGGGTTGCCGACCATGTGATCCACGGGGATATCAAAGAAGCCCTGAATCTGCGGTGCGTGGAGATCCATCGTCAGCACGCGGTCTGCGCCGGCGGAGGTGATGAGGTTGGCAACGAGCTTGGCGGAGATGGGGTCACGACCCTTCGCCTTACGGTCCTGCCGCGCGTATCCGAAATAAGGAATCACGGCGGTGATACGTCCTGCCGAGGCACGGCGGAAAGCGTCGATCATAATGAGCAGCTCCATCAGGTTGTTGTTGACGGGCTTACAGGTAGACTGGATGACGAAAACATCACAGCCGCGGACGGTTTCATTGATGGATACGGAAATCTCGCCGTCAGCGAAGGCGGAAACAGTGCTGTCACCCAAATCCAGACCCAGTTCGGTGCAGATGCCGCGCGCAAAGGGAATATTGGCATTGGCGGTGAAGACCTTGATTTCTTTTCCGTGAGCGATCATTGGAATACCTCTCTTTTCTCCGAGCCGAAGCTCTGTTTTTATCCGTCTCGTCGGGACGGATATGCTCCAATACTATTATAACAGATATTTTCCCTTTCGTCCACCGAATTTACCGAAGAAACCAAACAAATTCCCGCGCTTTTTCACCGCATTTTTTGTCGAAAAGAGGAAAACGGATGTAGAGAATAGTGAATAGAGAACAGTGAATAGCGGAGAAGCGCTCCGCGCAGATTTTGATTGTACCCGGGGATATGTTCTAAGCCGGTGCAGAAACTACCGACCGCGTACAAGCTTCCCTTCACTGTCATTGCGAGGAGCGCAGCGACGTGGCTGCGCAGCCGTCGGCGACGAAGGAGCCTTACGGATGCGGCGTACCCCTCGCGGGTGCAATCTCGTGCAGGAATTATCAAATACGCACAGACACATTTGTCTTTATTGAAGCTCCTGCTCAAGTGCGTTAAATTCTGCTGTATCAAAAAAAGCGGCGAGTGTAATATCTAAACCGTCACAAATCATTTTAATTGTAAGTAGCTTTGGGTTTTCACTTTTCCCGTAGAGAATATTTTTGATACTTGATGGCGGCAAGGCGGATAGGGTTGCTAAGCGGTTAATGGTAATGCCGCGCTCCCCGCAAAGTGTCAGAATCCGATTCCGGACGGCTTCAATTGTGGTCATTTTTCAAACCCCCATGCTTTTTTGCCTATAGCTTAACGAAAAGCGGTGGACAAAATAGGCTATGCATGCTACTATTAGGCTATGTATAGCCGAGAAAGGGGTTCAAAATGAAAGATAAAACACGACTCGTAGAACTCGGAGCAAAACTATACCATTTGGGAAACGAAGTAGAACTTGCAAGAGAAAAACTGAAATGGCTTTCAGAGCACGGTGAACCAAGCAATTCGGTTGGGCTGCAAATTGCAATAGAAAGATTTAATACTGCCTGTGATGTATGGAATAAAACAGAAGAAGAATACTTAAAAGAAAAAGCATTGTATTATATGTAAAGACGCCATATTTAGTTGTTCACTATTCACCATTCACTATTCACTATTCACTATTCGCTGCTCCCCGTCCCCGTTTTTCACGCATAGACCAAAAAACAGTTCTATCCCTCCACCCTTGCGCATAGGATAATACTATACGGAGGAGTTGATACGATGGATACGAAGGAGCGCTTTCGGCTGTCGCTGCGCTGGGTTTGTTTTGCGCTGCTGCTGACGGCGGCGGTGCTGCGGCTTTGCACGGAGATCGGCTTGCAGGGCGCGCAGGAGCTGTGGCAGCGGGTGCGGGAAAATACGGAGACGGAGGAGCCTGCCGTTTCCGTATCTGCCCAACCGGAGGAGACCTTTCCGACCATGCTCTACACGCCGCCCGATGCACCCGGCAGCGTATCCCTGCAGGATGCCGCCTCGGTAACAATTGTCAACCGCGCGGGTGTAACGCTGGATATGGACGCATTGCTGTCGCAGCCGCTGCCCAAGCTGAAAATTGCGGACGAGCCGCTGATTCTAATCATCCATACCCATGCGACGGAGGCCTACAGCGGCGGAAATTATGCGCAGAGCGGCACCTATCATACGCTCGACACGGAGAATAATGTCGTGCGCGTCGGGCAGGCGCTTGCGGACAAGCTCAACGCCTGCGGGATTCCAACCCTCCATGATAAGACGCTCAACGACGTGCCGGGCTATAATGATGCTTACGAACGCACTGCGGAGGTGATCGAACGATATTTGGAGGAGTATCCATCGATTCAAATGGTTATTGATGTACATCGTGACGCAATCACGGATACGAACGGGGAGGAGCTTGCCATGCGGACGGAGCTGAACGGGCAATCCGCCGCGCAGCTTTTGTTTGTAATGGGAACGGACGCAGGAGGTCTGGAGCATCCGAACTGGGAGGGAAATCTCGCGTTTGCGCTGCAAATACAGGCATATTGCACGAGCGACGCGCCCAATCTGTTTCGGGATCTGTCCCTGCGTTCCTCGCGGTATAACGAGCATCTGACGCCCTGCTCGGTGCTTTTAGAAGTCGGCTCCGCCGGCAACACCCTCGAAGAAGCAATCCGCTCCGTAGACTTCTTTGGAGACAAACTCGCGGAACTGCTTAAAATAAACAGTGAATCGTGAAGGGTGAACAGTGAATCGTGAATAGCGATTTGAGCCGTCCTCATATTTCATTGAAATCTGTGCGAAGCACACTACAGTTATTCACTTTTCACTATTCACCTTTCACTATTCGCCAATATTATATATGTATATTCCTTCGAAACTCTGCCATACTACCTCGGGGTGATGAGATGGAAGAGCTTCGGCAGCCGGACGGCACTTACGCCGGCGCGATCACGGACGAGCATATCTCTGCGATTTTCGAGGGCGCGGGAGACTTTAACCGCCGTGTGCTTCGGGTCGGCGCGCATACGCTCTATCTCTATGCCATCGACGGGCTGACCTCCGGCGGCGACATCTCGGAATATGTCGTCAAGCCCCTCATGCAGGACTTGGGCGGCGGAACGCTGGACGAGCTGTATCAAAACGCGCTGCACAGCACGGTGTATAATTCCGTTGCGCTGGCGTGCGAGAGCTTGAATGCTGCGGCGGAAAAGCTTGTCAACGGCTTCTGCGTCGTCCTCTTCGGAGAAAAGGCGATTGCCTTTGAGACGAAGACGGGCGAAAAGCGCTCTCCCTCCGCGCCGGAGGTGGAAAACACCGTCAAGGGTCCGAAGGATGCCTTTACCGAGACGGTGCGCACCAATACGAGTCTGCTGCGGCGGCACCTGCGCACGCCCGCCTTGCGGCTGTATGAAACACAGGTCGGCAGGCGCAGTCTGACGAATGTGACCGTCGCCTATATTGACGGTCTGACCGACCCCTCCCTTGTGACGCGGATGAAGCGCCGCCTGACCGAAATCGACATTGACGGTATGGTAACGCCCTCCTCGGTGGAGGAATATGTGACCGGCTCCCGCCCGACGGCATTTCCGCTTTTGCAGTATACCGAGCGGACGGACCGTTTTGCACAGGGACTGTTGGACGGACGCGTCGGGCTGTTGATTGACGGCTTGCCGCTGGGTTATCTCGCGCCGGTGGATTTAGGCTATCTCATGTCCTCGGCAGAGGATCGAGGAACGAATTATATCTCCGCCTCCTGCCTGCGCGTGATACGATATCTTGCGCTGCTGCTCGGTCTGCTGCTGCCCGCGTTTTATGTGGCAATGGCGGCGTTTCATCCCGAAATGCTGCCGACGCCGCTGCTGGAATCCATCATTGAGAGCAAGCAGTCCGTCCCGTTTCCGACGGTGTTTGAGGTTTTGGGCTTGCTCGTCGCGTTCGAGCTGCTGCAGGAGGCGAGTGTATCCCTGCCGCAGTCCATCGGGCAGAGCCTGTCAATCATCGGCGGCATTGTCGTCGGTTCTGCTGCGGTGGAGGCAAAAATACTGTCCCCTGCGGCGCTGATTATCGTCGCGACGGCGGGTATCTGCGGCTTTGCCATGCCGGGACGCGGCTTTGCGGATGCTTTGCGGATCTGGCGCTTCCTGCTCACGGTGCTGGCGAGCCTCGGCGGTCTGTTCGGCTTGACCCTCGGCGCACTGTGCCTGCTTGTGCATTTGGCGGGACTGGACTCCCTCGGTGTGCCGTACCTTGCCCCCTTCGCCCGTGTGTCAGGACTCCAATCCGTCCTCCGCACCCGCCTGAAAAACCAAAAATACCGCGACGCCGCCCTGAAGACGCTCGACCGAAGAAACCAAAAATAGAGGGCGAGAATAGTGAATAGTGAATAGTGGAGGAGCGCACCGCGCAGATGAAAATTGTCGACCGGGGACATGTCCTAAGCCGGTGCAGGAACCACCGATATTGTACAAACCTACCCACCATGTCATTGCGAACCCAGTGCGCACACTGGGTGTGGCAATCCGGTGCAGGAACCCCAATAAAACGAACCGGTCATTGTAGGGCGGGGACATGTCCCCGCCGGTGCAGGAACTACCAACTGAGTACAAATCTGTTCGTATGCACTGTCTGCCGCTGCGCGGACGGCTGGGACATGTCCCAGCCCTACAATGGCTGTTTCGTTTATCGTAGTGCGTTTTTTCCATGTCATTGCGAGGAGCGCAGCGACGCGGCAATCTCGTGCAGGAACCACCGAGTGCAAACAAACCCACAGCCTGAGATTGCCACGACCAGTGTGCGCACTGGTCTCGCAATGACAAATGGGGCAGCATCCCCCTGTCATTGCGAGGAGCGCAGCGACGTGGTAGCGCAGCCGTTCGCGACGAAGGAGCGTTACGGATGCGGCATGCCCCCTGCGGGTGCAATCTTATGTAAGCAACATCGACCGCGAATCAGGCGGCGGAAAACAGTCAAGATCGAAGCGACAGTATACCTATTCACTATTCACCGTTCACGATTCACCATTCACTATAAAATAAAAGGGGAGTCTTCACATGAAATGGCTTTATCTGATTGCCGCCGCAGTTCTGACGCTTATCTTCGGTCTGCCCTTTCGGGAATATGACACGGCGCGTCTGCTGCCTCTGCTGACGGTGCAGGCGGCGCGGACGGACAGCGGCGTAACAATTGTCAGCGAGGTGGGAAAAGGCGAGGGCGCAACATGGGAGGATGCCGTCGAGGATCTGCGCAAAAACGCCTCCGGCGAGGTATTTTTCGACACGGCGGAGCAGGTGATTTTCTGTGACCGTTCCCTTGTTTCCGACGCATTGGAAAGCGACGTGCTCCGTCCCGCAGCGCAGGTCTATTTTGCCGACGCTCTGCAAGATCCCGAGGGCTTGCACGAATACCTCAGTGCCCATGAAAGCCAAATCACCGTCGCCGACCTCCGCGCGGATTAAAAAACCGGGCGGCGAATAGCCGCCCGGTGCAGGAACTGCTGACTGCGTACCAATTCGTTCATTCGCACCGTCCATCAAACCAGATATATCAAAATTCCAAATCCGTGCGAAGCACACCACAGTCATTCACCATTCACTCTTAGCCCTTAGCCAAAACAAGCTGCCCACAGGCGCGTCAGGGATGCCGCGCGCTACAGCTTCCCACAGATCGTACCTATTCACTATTCACTATTCACTGTTCACGATTCACTTAGACCCACTCCCTCCCGTTACATACTTTCAAAAAGGAGACTGTGGAATGAATTCTGCTGCGCGTCGGCTTTATGCGCTGGGATTTTGCGCCTTTCTTGTGCCTGCCGTCCTGCATCTGCCAAGCGCAGGCTGGCTGTGGACGGCTGCGGCATCGAGCCTGTGCGCGCTGCTGCTCGCCGCCCTCATCGCATTACGGAGAAAATGCTGCCACACGCTGTCGGAAATCGCGGCGCGCGCAGTAATTGGGCGGTGTGCGCTTCTGCTTGTCCTCCTGTGGAACCTGCTTTTACTCGGCAGCACGGCGGGAGAGCTTTGCGCCGCCTATCCCAAGGGCGATACCTTCCCCCTGATCGGACTGCTGCTGCTCCTGCTTGCGGCGTATGCGGCGGAGCGCGGTGAGGCGGTAGTCCTGCGCGTCGGCGCAATCGTCTTCTTTGCGCTGCTGATCTTCTTTGCCCTTATTCTCGGCTTTGCCCTGCCAAAGGTGCATGCTGCATGGCTTGCGCCGCAGACCTCCGTCGATTGGAAACGCCTGACCGCAGTTCTGTGTCCGACGGTTGTCCTCTACCTCGGCGGCAGTGAGGAAAAGAGTAAATGCGCCCCGTGGCTTATCCTCGGTGTTGTGTTTGCAACCCTCTGCGCCGCCGTTACCATGGGAACGCTATCTCCGGCAGTTGCCGCGGAGGAGGGCTTCCCGTTTTATACCGCAGCGAAAAGCGTCAGTGTCCTCGGCGCGATGGAGCGTCTGGAACCGCTGGTGTCCGCAGCGCTGACCGCCGGCGGCTTTTGCCTGCTTGCCTTGATTTGCGCGGCAAACGGACGTATTCTCGGCGCGTTTTTGCCAAAGGCGGAGAAATGCACCGCGCTGTTAAACTTTGTCCTCGGCGGCGGCGCAATCTGGCTGTCAAGGCTCCTTCCCACAGCGGTAATCGCGGTTGGAACAACTATATTTTGGGGTATTTTTCCAATTATCACACTATCTCTTGGGGTTCGAAAAAAAGTTTAAAAAATCTTAAAAAAAGTGTTGACAACCGGGGATTTCTTTGATAAAATAGCGGAGCACTTTGCGGGAGGCAAGACAAACACCGAAAAATCTCTAAAAAAGATGAAAAAAGTGCTTGACAAGCTGAAAACAATGTGTTATTATGTAAAAGATGCACCGCGACGGAGAGTTCGCTCAATGAAGTCACGGACAGCTTTTCATATAGGCTGCGAGAGCGGCGATGTACCTTGTAAATTAAACAACGAGAAACATGAACAAACACC
>JBJFGB010000156.1:0-8291 GCA_051892295.1 Faecousia sp.
TTCTACTGCAAGGACTGCGGCAAGCCCGTCTGCACCCCCGAGACGATTGCGCATATTTCGAAGCTCTTTGACGAAAACGGCTCGAACATCTGGTTCGACAAGGATGCGATGGAACTGATTCCCGAGGGACTTTCCTGCCCGCACTGCGGCGGCAAAGCCTTCGACAAGGAGACGGACACCCTCGACGGCTGGTTCGACTCCGGCTCGACCCACATTGCCTCCCTGCGCCGCGAGCATCCCGACCTGTGGCCCGCGACGATGTACCTCGAGGGCGCGGATCAGTACCGCGGCTGGTTCCAGTCGAGCCTGCTCACGAGCGTCGGCGCACTCGGTCAGGGCGCACCCTTTACCAAGTGCCTCACCCACGGCTGGACGGTGGACGGCGAGGGCAAGGCGATGCACAAGTCCCTTGGCAACGGCGTCGATCCCGCCGACCTGATCCGTGATTTCGGCGCGGACATTGTGCGCCTGTGGGCTGCGTCGGCGGACTACCGCGCGGACGTGCGCTGCTCCAAGGAGATCTTTAAGCAGCTCTCCCAGAACTACCTGAAATTCCGCAACACCGCCCGCTACTGCCTCGGCAACCTCGACGGCTTCGACGCGAACGACCTTGTCAAGCCGGAGGAAATGCTTGAGCTGGACCGCTGGGCGATGACGAAGCTGAACGGGCTGATTCGTACCGCGTTTGAAGCCTATGACAACTACGAATTCCATGTTCTCACCCACGCAATCAACGATTTCTGCGTGGTGGAGCTGTCGAATTTCTATCTCGATATTCTCAAGGACCGCCTCTACTGCGAGGCGAAGAACGGCCTCAAGCGCCGCAGCGCCCAGACCGCGCTGTTCCTGATTGTGGACGCGATGGCGAAGATGTTCGCGCCCATCCTGCCCTTCACCTGCGACGAGATCTGGCAGGCGATGCCGCACCGCGACGGCGACGACACACGCAATATTGTTCTCAACGAGATGGCAAAGCCCTATGACGCATATGCCCTCAGCGATGCGGAGATGGCGAAGTGGGACACCCTCATTGCCCTGCGCAGCGACGTCAACGGCGTTTTGGAGACTGCCCGCGCGGATAAGCGCATCGGCAAGGCGCTGGAAGCCCATGTCGCCCTGTATCCGACGGACGAAGCGGCAAAGACCTGCCTCGAAGCGGTCAGAGAGATGAATCTTGCGGAGCTGTTCATCGTCTCGGATGTACTGCTCGAAAGCGAGAAGCCGCAGGAAGCAAGCGTCTGCGCCCATGGAGAGAACTTCCCCGGCATGCTGATCGAGGTTCGCAACGCCGAGGGCGTCAAGTGCCCGCGCTGCTGGATGCACTCGACTGAGGCGAACGCCGACGGACTCTGCCCGCGCTGCGCGGCAGTTGTTGCAGAGATGGACCTCGGAGAATAACGGCATCCTTTTACGAGGATGTATACCCTGCACCGGCTTATGACATGCCCCCGCCCTACTATACTGTTAAATCTAAAACTTTATAAAGAAGCTTTGTCTGCGGATCGTAGGGCACGACGACTCGGCGTGCCGTCCGCGAAGCGGCAGGCAGTACAGACGGACGAGTTTGTACGCCTTTGGTAGTTCCTACACCGGCGCGCCGAGGTCGTCGCGCCCTACGGCGTACTGCTCCAATCTCAAGGGTGCGCATTTCAGAAAGTAAAGTTTTAGTCTTAACAGCCTACTACATTGGCTGTTTTGGGTAATATGGCGGCGCTTGCATGCGGTCAATGCGCAGAAATTTTTCTCTCGTAAAGGAATCTTTCGAAGCTTCGGCAAGTTTTACCCCCTCGGAGGCGTATGCTTTCGAGGGGGGATTTTTATGAAGCATGAGAAGCTATGTTTTCTGTTTGCATGTTTGGGCGCGATCATCGGCGGCAGTGCGCTGCATTTTCTCTATACGGCGCTGCCGCATCCGCTGACGGCGTTGATTGCGCCGGTCAACGAGAGCGTTTGGGAGCATCTGAAGCTGCTGTATTATCCGACGCTGCTGACGGCATATCTGCTCTCGACATGCACCATGGAGCGGCAGCGCCTTTGGAGCGGCTTCCTGATTGCGCTGCTTGCCATGCCGCTGTTTCTGGTGGGGGTGTATGAACTGCTCGTCTGCGGCTTCGGCGTGGAGGGCTTGCTTGCGGATATCGGGCTGTATGTTGTCACGATGGTGGGCGGTTTCGCACTGGCTTATGTGTTTTACCGCAAGGGGGTTGCCCTGCGCGCGACGGGCGTACTGACAATGCTTGTGATCTTTTACGGCGCGTTTTTGATCGTTTTCTCGTTTGCCGCGCCGCATTTCGGCATTTTTCTTCCGCCGCAATAAAGGTTTGTACACACGAGCCGAAACCGCGGCTGTAGTAGGCTGTTAAGGCTAAAACTTTACTTTCTGAAATGCGCACCCTTGAAATCGGAAGCAGTACGCCGTAGGGCGCGACGACCTCGGCGCGCCGGTGCAGGAACTACCAAATGCGTACAAACTCGTTCGTCTGTACTGTCTGCCGCTTCGCGGACGGCACGCCGAGTCGTCGTGCCCTACGATCCGCAGACAAAGCTTCTTTATAAAGTTTTAGATTTACAGTACGGAGGGAAAAAATCTCCCCTCGTTCGGAGGGGAGATGGTGGTTATTCTCGGATTAAGGGCATGCTCATGCAGCGGGGACCGCCTCTGCCCCGGCTCAGCTCGCCGCTGGGGATTTTTAAGACGGTGATTCCCTCCGCCTCCATCAGCGCGTTGGTGACATAGTTACGGTCGTATGCAATCACCGTGCCGGGGCGAATGCACAGGGCGTTCGAGCCGTCGTTCCACTGCTCGCGCTGCGCCGCAATCTGGTCGCCGCCGCCGCAGCGCAGTAAGGTCACCTGTTCCGCGCCGACCGCGTCGGCAAGCACATTTTCAATCGGGGCGTCCAAACGGCGCGCCTTCGGCGTCCCATGGGCACCCGGGGTCAGCTCGAAGATTTGCAAAGAGTCTAAAATGGTGGGATGAATCAGGAACTTGTCCGTGTCAATCTGCGTCAGCACGGTATCCAGATGCATAAAGGCGCGGCGGCTCGGGATATCAAATGCCAATACCCGCTGAATCTGCGCCGTTTCGTCGCGGAAGATGTTCTTTGCCAGCCGCTCGACCGCTTCGGGCATCGTTCGCTGGGAAATGCCGACGGCGATGGTCTCGGCGCTCAGGTTGAGAATGTCGCCCCCCTCTAAGCTGAAAGGCTCCTCCGGCTGATAATAAAACGGTACCTTCCCCGCGTAATCGGGGTGGTAATGCAGGATATAGTCGCTGTAAATCGTCTCGCGGTTGCGGGTGTCGGAGTACATATGGTGCAGGGAGACGCCGTGCCCGATGCTGGCAAAGGGGTCGCGCGTGAAATAGAGGTTCGGAATGGGGTCGAGAACAAAATGGGTGCGGTCGCTGCGCAGCGCGGCAAGAGAGGCGGCGCCGCGGATGGGCAGCTCGTCAAAGCACACGCCGGACATCGTCTTGTTCACCAGCTCGGCAG
The DNA here is from genome assembly GCA_051892295.1 of Faecousia sp. Lineage (GTDB taxonomy): Bacteria > Bacillota > Clostridia > Oscillospirales > Oscillospiraceae > JAZOXB01. Next base: position 3,495 of record JBJFGB010000156.1, read on the forward strand.
CGTCGCGGGAGGCAAGCAGCACCTCTGTGAGCGGTTCGCGGTAGCTGTCGGCGACGGGACCGCTGCGGTGAATGAAATCCGCGACAAACTGCTCCCGCAGCGCCGTATTCTGCGCTAAGGTCTGCGCGGTCAGTTCGCTCAGATAGACAACCTCAACGCCGTTTTTCCGCAGGGTTTGGGCAAAGGTGTCATGCTCCGCCTGCGCGCCGAGGAGATACGGGATGTCGTCAAACAGAAGCTGCTGGAGGCTGTTCGGCACAAGCTGCTCCAGCTCGCTGCCGGGACGCTGCAAAAGTACCTTTTTCAGCGGTCGGACTTCACTTCTAACATGGATAGACATGGCGTTCTCCCCTTTTTTGTATTCGGTGCCGAAATGGAAACGTTTCATTTAGTGTATCATATTTTGCACGGAAAGGCAATAACAATTCGGCGCTTTCCGGGGAGGATTTCGAGTGATATTTGCGGAAGCGGTTTTGGGTTATGGGAGCGGAGCGCCGAGGACGGCATCGGGGAGAAGCGCTTCGATTTTAACACGGCGGAGGGCATTCTGCTCCATCGGCGCGCGGACACAGACCTTTACGCCGTTCGGCGCGTGTCCGGTGAAAAATTCGCCCTCCGGCTGCTCAAACAGCACCTCCTGCACCGTGCCGATGAGGGCGCGGTCGTAACATTCCCGCAGCTTTGCGGCAGCCTGTCCGGCTCTTGCAGCCCGCGCTGTCTTGACCGCCTTGGGAATCTGGTTGGGCATGGTGTCGGCAGGGGTGCCCGCGCGGCGGGAATAGGGGAAGATGTGCATCGCCGCGAAGCCGCATTTTTCGGCAAATGCCAAGGACTCCTCCAGCTCCGCCTCCGTCTCGCCGGGGAAGCCGACGATTAAGTCTGTCGTCACAGCACAGCCGGGGAAAGCATCGTTCAGCAGGCGCACGCTTTCATAATAGCGGGCGGTGTCATATTTGCGGTGCATCCGTTTTAAGACGGTATCGCTGCCACTTTGCAGGCTGAGATGGAACTGCGGGCAGAGATTCGGCAGGGCGGACAGGCGTCGACAGAATTCCTCGTCCACCACTCTCGGTTCGAGCGACCCAAGGCGGATGCGCAGCCCGGGCACGGCAAGGCAGAGCGCTTCGGCAAGGTCGACAAAGCGGCTGCCGTCCTTAAAATCCCAGCCCCACGAGGCGATCTCAATGCCTGTGACGACGATCTCGCGGTAGCCTGCCCCAGCCAGCGCCTTGCCCTGCTCCACCGCCTCGGCAAGGGGCAGGGAGCGGACGGGGCCGCGGGCGTAGGGGATGATGCAGTAGGTGCAGAAGTTGTTGCAGCCGTCCTGCACCTTGAGCATGGCGCGGGTGCGCTCAAACAGACCGCCTGCGGGCAGAACCTCATAGCTGCGCCGCCGCAGCGCCTCATCCACGGAGACGAGGGGCTTGCGCTCCTTCTGCGCGCACGCCTGCAAAAGAAGCTGCACGAATTCCTCTCTGCCGCCGCTGCCGCTGATCACATCCACGCCCATCTCCCGCACCGCGTCGGTGCTGACCTGCGCGTAGCAGCCGCATACGCCGAGTACCGCGTTGGGATGCTCACGGCGCAGACGGTGAATCAGCGTGCGGTTTTTACGGTCTGCAACCGCAGTGACGGTGCAGGTGTTGACAATCAAGGCGTCGCTCTCCGCTTCCGGTGCAAGTGTATTCCCCAAGGCGACGAGCTGCTGCTCCATCGCCTGCGTTTCGTACTGGTTGACCTTACAGCCGAGGGTAAAACAATGAAATTTCATGTATTCTCTCCAAAAATCCTTTTTGAAACCATCAAAAAATTGAACAAAAAATGCATTGCATTTTTGTGCAAATAGACAGTATAATGTGCATATTACTATTTTAACAGGGTTTAGAGAAAAAGTACAGTCCAAAATTGCGTGAAATGCGAAATGGACTGCCCTGCGCCGCAGGGGCGGCAGAAGGAGAATGTCTATGACTGTAAGATTCGAGTCTTTGGGTGATGTCAAGGAATTTGTCGGGCTTGCGACCTTACAGCCCTATGCCGTTCAGGTACAGGATGGCGACCGCATGGTGAACGCAAAGAGCTTTATGGAGATGTTCACCATCAACTTTACACAGCCGCTGCTCGTGGAGGTCGCAGGGAAGGAGAACGAAGCGGATTTTGCCCGCGCGGCAAAGCGGTTCCTCGTCTGTGCCTGAAATTTCAAAGGGCTGACCTTTCTCAAAGAACACATATTCCACCCCTTCGCTTCATACGCTTGTACTGCGATGAAGCGGAGGGGATTTTTATGAAACAACGAATTTTGTCTGTTCTTTTGGCATTGGCACTGATGATTTGCGTGCTGCCTGCGGCGAAGGCAGAGGGGCTGGAGGTTGCCGCGCCGTCCGCCATTTTGATGGACGCGGCGACGGGGACGATCCTCTATGAGAAAAACGCCCATGAAAGGTTAGCGCCTGCCTCGGTGACAAAGGTCATGACCCTGCTTTTGGTCATGGAGGCGCTGGACAGCGGGCGCATCTCATGGGACGATATGGTCACCGCCTCCGAGACGGCGGCGGGCAAGGGCGGCAGTCAGGTCTATTTGGAGGTCGGCGAGCAGATGAGCATGGACGAAATGCTGAAGTCCGTCGTGGTCAGCTCCGCCAACGACTGCGCCACCGCCCTTGCGGAGCATGTGGCGGGCAGCGAGGCGGCGTTCGTGGAGAGGATGAACGCCCGCGCGGCGGAGTTAGGGCTGGAGGACACGCATTTTGTCAACTGTACCGGTCTGGACGACGAGCCGAACGCCGCCGAGCATCTGACCAGCGCCTATGACATTGCGGTGATGTCGCGGGAGCTTTTGAAGCACGACGAGATCCGAAAGTATACGACCATTTGGATGGACACGGTGCGTGATGGGCAATTCGGGCTGTCAAACACCAACAAGCTCGTGCGCTTTTATCAGGGGACGACGGGGCTGAAAACGGGCTACACCAAGGCCGCGGGTCACTGCCTCTCCGCTTCCGCGCAGCGGGACGGCATCGAGCTGATCGCGGTGGTGCTGCATTGTGAGAGCTCCACCGACCGCTTTCAGTCGGCAAAGGCGCTGCTTGACTACGGCTTTGCAAATTACGCCCTCGTCAGCGCGGAGCTGCCTGACGCGCCGGAGCCGATCCGGGTAAAGCTCGGCACGCAGAGCCTTGTCACGCCTGTTTTGCAGGAGTCCGCGCCGATTTTGATTGAAAAAGGGGAGCAGGCGCGGGTGACAAAGACGGTCACGCTGCCGGAGGAGGTGACCGCTCCGATTGCGGCAGGGCAGCAGGTCGGCACGCTGACCATTGCCACGGATACACGCACGCTGGCAGAGATCCCAATCGTCTCGCCGGTAGCAATTGAGCGCCTGACCCTATGGGAGCTGACCGTGCAGCTATTGAGGCGGACTTGTATGGGAAGCTGAAGGGGATCTCAGTGAATAGGGAATAGTGAATAGTGAATCGTGAATAGGTTCGCCGCAGCGGGTTTTTCCGTTGCTTACAGCTTATTACGCGCCTGATCGTTTCCACCGATAGTTTTTCAATCCGCGCGGAGCGCTCCGACATTGTTCACTATTCACTATTCATCATTCACTATTCACTGAAAGCCCTGCAAAGGCGCGTCAGGGATGCCGCGCGCTACAGATTCCAAATAGGTGCCTGCACGCGGACGGCGAGGGTGCGTTCTATGGCTGTAGTGCAGAGATATCTCCCTGCCGATAGTTTTTCAATCCGCGCGGAGCGCTCCGACATTGTTCACTATTCACTATTCATCATTCACTATTCACTGAAAGCCCTGCAAAGGCGCGTCAGGGATGCCGCGCGCTACAGATTCCGAGTGGGGGCTGGGAACCGTATGTGGATAAAAAACGAAGCAGGCGGGGTGCCTGCTTCGTTTTTGACAATATTACATATCGAAGGGTTCCATGCTGAGGACGGGGTGACCGACTTCGCTCAGGAAGGCGAGCAGCTCCTCGGGATCCTCGGTGCAGACGGTTTCGTCCGCAATCATGTCCGTGAAGTTATCCACATCGTACAGCTCCTTCGCCGTCGCGTCGAGCTTCTCGCGCATCTGCTCCTTGAGGTCCTTCGGCAGCCAGACGATTCTGCCGGGGCCGCCCTCGGCGGCGATGAATTTCTTCGAGGCGATGAAGTGCTTGCCGTGACCCATGAAGCCCGGGGTCTGCACGCCGCCGCCCGTCATGGACGCCATCTCGGAGAAGGTCATGCCCAGCGGAGTCATGCCCGCGTGCTCGCGGCAGGTAATGACAACACCCATCGAGCAGGGCTCGACGCCGCAGATGCATTCGAAGCAGCCGCAGGAGGTCATCGGATCCTGGAACAGGGAGTAGAGCGTGACGTGCTCCAGAGCGCCGTGCGAATACTTGTTGACCGCTTCGTCGACATCCTCATAAGCGCCCAGACGCTCGTCCGTGCACTTCTCCTTGGTGACGACCTGACACGGACCCTGCGGGTCAAGCTCGTTGGTCGCCTTTGCGTCCAGCCAAGAGACAGCGCCGCACAGACCGAGACGCTCGGGGGTGACGATGCAGACGTGGCTCGGGGAGAACGCCTGACACATGATGCAGGAGTAGAACACGGGCACGGACTCGTCGGTCATGGAGGACAGACGCTCGTCGCGCTTGTCAAAGATCTCGTTTGCGGCGGCACGCAGCGCCTTGTTCGGCTCGTCGCCGACAACGATGCGGACTTGGCACTTGTCTACGACGGTGTCAAACTCGCTCTTGATCTTGGCGTAGAGGACTTCGCCGATGTGCTTGAAGCGGAAGCC
>JBJFGB010000157.1:0-8290 GCA_051892295.1 Faecousia sp.
CTCGCAATGACATAATTGGCTGCCCTTTTTGTCATTGCGAGACCAGTGCGCACACCGGTCGTGGCAATCTCGGGTTGTAGGTTTGTACGCACTTGGTGCTTCCTGCACGAGATTGCCACGTCGCTTCGCTCCTCGCAATGACATAATTGGCTGCCCTCTTTGTCATTGCGAGACCAGTGCGCACACTGGTCGTGGCAATCTCGGGTTGCAGGTTTGTACGTACTTGGTACTTCCTGCACCGGGCGGCTGATAGCCGCCCCTACGGCGTGAACTGCGAAATTTCTCGTAGGGGCGGCTATCAGCCGCCCGCGTTTTAAATCCGCGCGGAGCGCTCCGACACTATTCACTCTTCACTATTCACTATTCACTATTCACCATTCACTATTCACCATTCACTCCTCCCCGCACCTCAGAACTCCGACAGCTGCCCAAATGCGGAAAGGCGCACATTTAACGGGTAATTCTTCGCCAAGAGATAATACCCGACCTGCGCCACATAGAGGGCGTAGAGCGCCTCGTCGTAATACTCCTCCGTCGGGCGCAGGGAGACGACGGCATCGCCGCGCTCGAGGCGGATGCAGGGCTTCCTGCGCAGCTTCCCGTCGGCAAACATATCCGAAGCAATCTGCGCGGCGGTATAGGCGAGAATCGACGCCGCGGCGCAGACAACATCCTGCCCCTCCTGCCCGTGTCCCGCGTGTCCCCGCATCCGTAAAACAAGGACGCGATTCTCGCGATCCTCTTCAAAAGTAACCTGTATCATAGTCTGACCTCCTTATCATGGGGCGGTGGAATTCGCCACCCGCTGCTTTGCTTTCTTGATGGCGGGACGCTCCTTGCCGCTCCCGCCCAGCGCCGTCAGTTCCCCGGCGCTTGCCGTCATGCCGCCCGTCTCCGGCTTTTCCGCAGTCTCGCCGCCCTCCGCACGCTGCGCCTGCGTCAAAAGCGTGAGCTGCTGCTGCCGATAGCTTTCGGCATTTGCTGCGATCTTCTGCATGACAAAATCCTTGCGGTCAAAGTCCATCATGTCCAAGCACGCAAGCGCCTGCTCCGCCGCCTTCGGGTTGAATAGCCCCGCCGTGAAGAATTGCAGGGCAAGCTCGTTCTGGCTCAGCTTGGAATAGGGCGACGCCTTCTGGGCGGTCACCGCAATGTCAAACAGGGGCAGACGATAGCCCAGCTCCACGCCGAATTCCGTCCCCTGGGGCTGCGGGGTAAGGTGCGCGTTGCTGTAGCGCACGAATTCCTGCGCGCCGCTCTCCCCGAGAATGCGGAAGCAGCGGGGCAGCTCGTAAAACTGGCGGATCAGCTCAATCACCAGCAGAACAATCTTGCGGAACGCCCGATACGCCGACTTGTTGCTGTCCCGGGAGAGCTTGCTGCCCGCCTCCTGCATGGCGGCGATGGCGGAGGCAGCCGTCACGCCGCTTGCCGTGCCGCCGTTGGAGACGTCGCGGTTGCCCGTCGTCTCCTTCAGCTCGTTGATCTTGTTGTTCAGAATCTCCACATAGATGGAGGAAAGGGCGTTGGTCTGCATGGGGAGGATGCTGTCCTGCCCTAACTGCCCGTCCACATGGATGAGGGGCTTCGTCAGGTCAAGGTACTCCTCCTCGTTCACCGAGCCGTCCGTGCGGATGAAGTGGCGCGGCGTGGCGTTGGCAAGCATGTTTTTCATAATCGCCTGATTGCCCCGGTCGATGTACTCCTGCGCCGACTTCGCCACATCAATGAAGCCGAAGCCGCAGGGCGAACCCTTGACGCGGAACAGGGTGTCAAACACGAAGGGATACTGCCCGTGGTCGTACCAGCCGCGCTCACAGTACTCCGGCTCGTTCTCCGTGGCGAAGAGCACCTCGTCGTTGACGAATTTGCAGTAGTGCAGGACGGTTCTGCCGTCGCGGCTGCGCTTTTTGTAGTACCAGTCCACCACCGCGCTCATGCCGCTCGTGTCCACGCTGTCGTCATAGATGTACTTGGAGACATCGAGGCTCGCGCTGCCGAGCTTGCCCTTGAGCTGCTGCCAGGTCTCCTCCAGGAGGTCGTTCTCCTGCAATTCCACATGGAAGACATTGCGGCTTTTCTGAATGTCCGAAATGCCGGGCTGCCAAAAGAGGTTGACCGCGTCAATTGCGTGGATGGCGATATCCCCCAAGCCGCCGAGCTTGCCGTTGTCCCAAAAGACACCGTAGATCGCCGTGCCGCCCTTGAGCTTGTCGTCCCACGCGTCGGCATAGACCTGCTCGAAGTCGCACTGCTCCAAAATCACGGGCACGACGGAGGACAGCAGCTTTGCCTCCTGCCGATCCGCCTCCTCCCGGGGCAGGAGATTCGGCGTCGGGAAATTGTCCATCGCGTCGGCGTGCTTGTTGGCGATGGCGTTGAACAGCCACGCGCTGGCAGGCTCGACCTGTTCTCCGTCCTTCTGCTGCGTGCGCAGATACTCCCAGTGGCGCAGCTTGTACCACTGCTCGTTTTGAATGAGCCGCTGCTCCAAATTCGCCTTGCCGCTCTTGTACTTCTGCAAAATCCCATACGCCTGCCGCACCTGCTCCCTGCCGATTGCCTTGTGAAATCCTTTGTAGGGCGGGGACATGTCCCCGCCGTGTGTAGGAACTACCGATTGCGTACAGACCTGTTCCCCTGTACTGTCTGCCGCTTCGCGGTCGGCGGGGACATGTCCCCGCCCTACAGAGGCGTTTTGCTGCTCAAACTGCGTATCCGCATATGTAGCGCGCGGCATCCCTGACGCGCCTATTGCAGGCACCGCGGTTTTCTTCTTATTTCTCCTCGCCATGTTCGATTCTCTCCATTCTCGGCTGGCGCGCAGCCGGTAAAATATCCTCCGGGGGAATGTCGAGGAACATCTGCCTCGGGTCATTTTGCTCCGCCGCCGTCTTCACGGCAGGGGGCTTGATGGGGCGCGACATGAGGAAATACCGCACCTCGTCGGCGACATGATCCTCTCCGCTCGTGTCCAGATCCTCCGGTTGGTGGGCGTCATACTGCAACAGCGGCAGCGTGCGGATGAACGCCTTGCAGTTTTTGAACACATAGAGCATCGGGAAGCCGTTCTCGTCAAAGGCGAGCCGGTAATGCACCTGCATCCAGCCGGGGATGCGCTTGTGGTCGCCCTTTTGGAAAAACACCTGATGCTTTGCCGCCACATCCGCAATGCTCTCGCCCGTCTCTGCGTCCCAAATCGCGGGGTCTGCAATGCCGGTGATCTTCTTCCCCTTGAGCAGGGGATGCTCCGTCTCAATGCGGTGAATCTCGGAAAACACCTGCGCAGGCGTCCACTTGACCCCCTCGTTGGGCGTTTTCGTGCAGCCGTAAAGCTCCAAAATGCGATACGCCACGCCGTCGTGATCCACCGCCCACCAGCCGCAGGAGAAGGGCTTGTTGTAGCCCCAGTCGAAGGAGCGGTAGACCCTCCAGGACGCGGGGACGGGGAACGGGTCGATCACATGGGTCCATTGCCGGTCGGCATAATGCTCCGGACGGTCGAAGAAGTCCTCAAAGAACTGCCCCTCGAACACATTCCAGTCCCCCTCCAGCCATGCCCTGCGCAGCTTTTGGGGCAGGGCTTCGAGCTGTTTCACATAGTCCGGCTGGGCTTGCAGCAGGGCGGCATTATCCGTCACACGGCTTTGGATAAACTCATAATCCTCGGGATCCTCCCCCTCGTCGTACTTGCGCTCAATGAAAATGCGCTTGATGTAGGCGTGTCCCTGTCCGCCGGGGTTGCAGGTGTAATAGACCCGCTTGGGAAACCCGTTGACGCCCCGCAGACAGGCGATGATGGCTTTCATCTGAAATTCGGAAAGCTGCGTCGCCTCGTCGAGAAAGATGACATCGTATTCCACGCCCTGTAAGCGGTCGAGGTCGGCGTCCTTCGCGCAGTAGGCGAAATGGATGCTCGAGCCGTTGGGAAATTTGAGTACCTTGTCCTTGTCGTTGTATTTGGCGATGCCCCGCAGCCCCGTGCGCAGGATGCCGATGTGGTTGTTGATCAGCTCCGGATAGGTGCGGCGCACAATGAGAATGCGGATGCCCCCGTAACGGAGGGCGAGCAGCTTCGCCTTCGTGCGCACCGCCCAGGATTTCCCGCCGCCCCGCGCCCCGCCGAAGCCGACATGCTTCTTCTTTGCCAAAAGAAATCGTTTTTGCTTCTCCTGCGGCGCCGAAATTTTCAGTTGCTGCACGGTACGCACCTCCTCATTTCTGTCGTTTTGGCTAAGGGCTAAGGGCTATGAGTGAATGGTGAATAGTGAATGGTGAATAGTGAATAGTGAATAACGAAGGTGTGCTTCGCACGGATTTGAAATTCGGTCGGCTAATAGCCGCCCGGTGCAGGAACTACGAACTGTGTACAAGCCTACAGCCTGAGATTGCCACGGGCGCAGGCGCCCTCGCAATGACAAATGAGGGCAGCGAATCCGTTTTTAAAATCCGCGCGGAGCGCTCCGACACTATTCACTATTCACTATTCACTATTCACTCTTCACTCTTCACTGAATCTCCCCGTCCCTGTCCTCACTCACTATACACCTCCGTGTCTCCCTCAAAGACGACCTCTACGGCAGCGAATCCGCTTTTAAAATCCGCGCGGAGCGCTCCGACACTATTCACTATTCACTCTTCACTATTCACTCTTCACTGAATCTCCCCGTCCCTGTCCTCACTCGCTGTACGCCTCCGTGTCTCCCTCAAAGACGACCTCTACGGCAGCGAATCCGCTTTTAAAATCCGCGCGGAGCGCTCCGACACTATTCACTATTCACTCTTCACTATTCACTCTTCACTGAATCTCCCCGTCCCTGTCCTCACTCGCTGTATGCCTCCGTGTCTCCGCCAAAGACGACCTCTACGGCATTGTCCGCTTTTCCGGTGTCTGCCTGCTTTTCCAGCTTGCCGATGCGCGCCTCCTGCTCCTTACGGTCCAGCTCGTCCTTGAGCATCTGCACCTCCTTGAGGTCGCGCAGGGCGGAGGCGAGCTGCTTCAAGCCTCGGCGGTCAACGATCGTCTCGGTCTTGCACACCTGCTCCTCCTCGCGGACGACCTCCCTGACGGGCTTGCTGCCGCTGTCGGTGTCGCCGTACTCAATCTCCTTGGTCTTCTGCACCTGCCGCACAAGCTGAATGTCCAGCTCCTCGATTGCCGTCTCCAGCTTTTCCAGCAGACGGTCGGTCAGCTCCTCCATGCGCTCGAACTTCAGCGCCTGACGTTCGGCAATGCGGTCCAGCGCCTTATGGACGGTGTTGCCCTGATGCTCCGCCCGCTGCGCCCGCCAGCGCTCCAAGCAGCCGCGCTGGCTGACGCTCGTCAGGCTGACGCCGTATTTCTCCGCGAGCTTCCGATAGCTGGTGTCGGTCGTGATATATTCGGTTTTAATCGCATTCCAGTCGATCACCGCCCGAACGCTCCTTTCCGATGTTTACCGAAAGGATAACAGGGAATCAGCCGTTTGCGGGATACCCCCCCCTTGTGGGAGTGAATAGTGAATAGTGAATCGTGAATAGTGAATAGTGAACAGGTGGCGGTCTGTGGAGAGACGTAGCGCGCGGCATCCCTGACGCGCCTGTGGGCAGTCTGTTTTGGCTAAGAGCTTTTTGGACTAAGGGCTAAGGACTAAGAGTGAATGACTGTGGTGTGCTCCGCACGATTTAAAAATGCGGATTCGCTCCCCTCCTTGTCATTGCGAGGAGCGCAGCGACGTGGCAATCCTTTCTCTTCCGTGTTCGAGGACGATGGTTCCTGCACTGGGCGGATACTATCCGGCACTACGGCGTATACTGCGAAATATCTCGTAGTAGGCTGTTAAGACTAAAACTTTACTCTCTGAAATGTGAGCTTTTGAGCTCGGCAGCAGTACGCCGTAGGGCGCGACGACCTCGGCGCGCCGGTGCAGGAACTACCAAATGTGTACAAACTCGTTCGTCTGTACTGTCTGCCGCTTCGCGGACGGCACGCCGAGTCGTCGTGCCCTACGATCCGCAGACGAAGCTTCTTTATATCGTTTTAGATTTAACAGTATAGTAGGGGCGGCTATCAGCCATCCGTGTTTGGAATCCGCGGAGCGCTCCGACACTATTCACTATTCACTCTTCACTATTCACTATTCACTCAAGCCCCTGCAAAGGCGCGTCAGGGATGCCGCGCGCTACGGCTTCTATCGGTGCCCCTCGTTCACCAGTCCCACTTCTTATTCAGCATCTCCGCCACGGGGCACGCCGACCAGTGCATTGTGTGGCAGAGCCTTTTGCGGTAGCACTGCTGATGCGCGCTGCTGTCAAAGGCAAGCTGCAGGGAGGTGCCGTCCTCCACCCCCTCGCAGAAGATCCGCAGTGACTCATGCTGATGATAATAGGGACATTTCGCCAGCTTCGATACGCAATGCTTCATTGTTCTCCCTCCTCCTCGTCTTCGGCAAGCGCCTGCCGCACCGCCTTCCGCGCCAGCGGGGAGAGCGGGCCGCCGTGGGTCTGGAAGCCGCCGTTTTTCTCGATTCGTTTCGTGCGGTCGCGTTCCGCCTCCCTTGCCTGAATGTCGGCAAGGCAGCGCACGCCGTCCTCCCGATAGCCCCGCAGGATGCCGCGGATGTACGACCAGCCCGTCTTCTTCTCGTCCATGGCAACTTGAATCGCGTGGATGCACGCCTCCGCGCCAAGGGTCTGCGCAAACTCCGCAAGCTGGTCGATGCACAGCCGCGACGGCGTGGGATTGACCTTATCCATATACACCCGCAGCACCTGACCGACGGCGGGCGCGGACGGCACAGGCGGCACAAGCGCAGCTTCGGCTGCATTTCCAGTCCCGGTTGCATTGACAGTGACAGTTTCAGTTGCATTGACAGTACCATTTTCAGCTTCCTTTGCTTCCGTCTCGCAAGCAACTGTTGCTTTTGCTTCCTGCCGCGCCCTTGCGCTTGCCCTGCCCCCTGCCGCGCCCGCCGCCCTCCGGCGTTCCCGCTTCAGCTCCCACTTTGCCGCGTCGCGGTCGAGCTGGTCGCTGATGATGGAAAACAGCATGTCCGTCACCGGATCCATCTCCAAAAGCGGCTGCGACGCACGGCGGGCGAAGATATTCGTCAGCAAAATGCCGCGCTGCGTCAAATCAAGCCGCAGAAGCTGGGCGCGCCAGTTGTCATAGAGGACGAAGGAAAGCTGCCCGTCCTCCTTTCCCGGCAGCCGTTCGTCTGTCATTGTGCCTGCACCTCCCGGTTTGCTGTGCTTGAAATGCGCAGGACGCGGCTGACCGTGCTGCGGTAGAAGGGCGCAAGCTCCGGGAACACCCTTTGCAGCGCCTCCACGTCGAGGGAACGCCGCGTCTGCGTCTTCCAGCGCACGCTCCAATCTCCGCAGGTCGCGGCCTCGGCGTTGCCCAACTGCTCCATCAGCGTCTGCTTGATTTGCGCAAGCTCCGCTTCGGCGTCACCCTTTTTCGCGGTCAATGCGGCATAGCGCTCAAACAGCGCCTCCTGCCCCGTCAGCTCGATTGCCGCGCCGCCGCCGGGATAGAGGCTCCGCAGCGCCTCCTCCGTCGCGGCAGTACCGTCCGGCTCCGGCGGGGTATCGCTTTCCACAAGCCGCCAGAACGCCGCCTCCTGCCGCAAAAGCGCCGAAATCTCCGCCTCGTCGCGCTCTACGGTGAAGCAAAGCAGCCCCTTGTTCAGCACCAGCACCGCCAGATACCACCGCGCCGCGCCCGTGACCGCCATGTAGTGCAGACACTGGGCGTAGTAGCTTTCGGGATATTCGCCGCCCTTGAATTGCTTCAGATTCAGCACCGAGGTGGTCTTGCATTCCAGTCCCGCGTTCTCGCCCACGACCCGGCGGTCGATGTTGGCATGGGCGAAGGGGAACGCGGGATTGTAAAGCATCGCGTTGACGCGGCGGGTCTTCTTGCCCGTTTTCTCCTGCCAGCGGGCGGCGACATAGTCCTCCAAGTCCCGCCCCAAGCGCATCGCCTCGCTGTCGGGCTTGTCCGGCACACGCCCCGTCTTCTCCGCCCAGACGCTGTAGGGCGAGGCGTAGGGATTCACCCCCAAGACGGCAGCCGCGTCCGACCCGCCCAGCGACCCCCGCCGCGCCTCCAGCCACGCTTCCCGCGCCATCCCCTTCGTAGAGACGCGAATCAAATTCCGTTTTTTCATTTCCAAAACTCTCCTTTCATTATGACTGCACGGGATTGCCGCGTCGCTTCGCTCCTCGCAATGACACGGAAAGCCCCCCCTCTTTGTCATTGCGAGACCAGTGCGCACACTGGTCGTGGCAATCTCAGGCTGTAGGT
>JBJFGB010000158.1:0-8290 GCA_051892295.1 Faecousia sp.
TCATCTGCGGCTCCCAGTACGCCGGCGAGATCAAGAAGAGCGTCTTCTCCACCATGAACTACGTTCTGACCAAGGAGAACATTCTCCCGATGCACTGCTCCGCGAACATGGATCCCGAGACCCACGAGACGGCTGTTTTCTTCGGCCTCTCCGGCACCGGCAAGACCACCCTCTCCGCCGACCCGAAGCGTAAGCTCATCGGCGACGACGAGCACGGCTGGGCGGACGACGGCATCTTCAACATTGAGGGCGGCTGCTACGCCAAGTGCATCAACCTCAAGGAAGAGAACGAGCCTGAAATTTACCACGCCATCCGTTTCGGCTCTTTGGTCGAGAACGTCATCATGGACGACGAGACCCGCGAGTTCGACTTTGACGACGGCAGCCTGACCGAGAACACCCGCGTGGGCTATCCCGTCAACTACATCTCCAACGCAGCCATCCCCGGCGTCGGCGGCATTCCGAAGGTCGTCATCTTCCTGACGGCGGACGCGTTCGGCGTTCTGCCCCCGATCTCCCGCCTGGATGAGGATGCCGCGATGTACCACTTCGTCACCGGCTTCACCTCCAAGCTCGCGGGCACCGAGCGGGGCATCACCGAGCCGCAGCCGACCTTCTCCACCCTGTTCGGCGAGCCGTTCATGCCGATGGATCCGTCCGTCTACGCCGAGATGCTGGGCAAGCGCATCCGCGAGAGCGACGCAAAGGTCTACCTCGTCAACACCGGCTGGGCAGGCGGCTCCGCTGCCGACGGCGCAAAGCGCATGAAGCTGGCTTACACCCGCGCGATGGTCTCCGCCGCGCTGAACGGCGACTTCGACAACGTCGAGTTCAAGCACCACGACGTATTCAACGTGGATTATCCGACCTCCTGCCCGAACGTCCCCGACGAGATGCTCGACGCACGCGGCATGTGGGCAGACAAGGACGCCTACGACGCACAGGCGAACAAGCTGGCAAAGCTGTTTGAGGACAACTTCACCAAGAAGTACCCGAACATGCCCGCCCATATCGCCGCCGCAGGCCCCAAGGCAAAGTAATTTTAATTCAAAACGCCCCTTTCCCACTGCGGGAAAGGGGCGTTTTTTTGGGGGAGAGAAGAGAGAAGAGAGAAGAGAGAAAAGAATCGGAGCGCTTCGCGCAGATTCCAAACGCACACACCCCCACACCGCACCTCTGTAGGGCGGGGACATGTCCCCGCCGGTGTAGGAACTACCGACTGCATATCAAAAATCGGCAAGAGATTGCCACGTCGCTACGCTCCTCGCAATGACAGAATAGGCTACCCTAATCTGTCATTGCGAGACCAGTGCGCACACTGGTCGTGGCAATCTCCGGCTGTAGGTTTGTACGCACTTGCTACTTCCTGCACAAGATTGCCACGTCGCTACGCTCCTCGCAATGACAAGGAAGACGACCTTTCCCGTATTTTTAATCGTGCGAAGCACACCTCAGTCATTCACTCTTAGCCCTTAGCCCAAAAAGCTATTCCACGGATTTCAGCGACTCCGCCATGTCGATGCAATCTAACTTGCGCAGGAGCAGGAGGTTGACGAGAAGGGCAAGCACAATCGTGATGCCGAAGGACAAGCCGTAGCTCAACGGCGCGATGCGCACCTCGAAGGAAACCATGTCGATGGCAATCTGCTGCATCACATACCCGTGCAGCAGCTTGCCGCAGGGCAGCCCCACCAGCGCGCCCGCAATCGTCAGCAGCAGAATTTCGCGGAACACATAGCTCTGGGTCTCGCGGGGGTAGAAGCCCAGCACCTTCACCGTCGCAATCTCGCGAACCCGTTCGGTGATGCTGATGTTGCTGAGGTTATACAAAACGATAAACGCCAGCGCACACGCCGCGAGAATCACGACCACGACGATATAGTCCAAGCTCTTCATCATATTGCCCACCTGATCCCGCGTGGACTGCGTGACGCTGACCGACGAGACGGTGGTGTTTTTCGCCAGCTCCGCGCCGAGGGCGTAGGGGTCGCCGTCCGTCAGAACGAAGGCGCTCTCATAGGAGCAGGGCTCACCGAACAGCGCCTCGTAGGTCTCCGCCGTCATGTAGGCATAGTGATAGACGCGGTTTTCATGCAGCCCGACAATCTCCGCCTCGACCGTCGTCGTTGCGTCCACGGAGAGGGGCAGCATGTCCCCCACCTCTAAGCCCAGCAGGTCAGCCAGCGCCTCGTCAATCACAACGCCCCTTTCCGGATAGGGCACAAGCGCTCCGTCATATTGCAGGGTCACGGCATCCGTAATGCGCGAATCGTCCGTGGCGATTGCGTTCACCGAGACGACCGAGCCGTTGGCGCGGGCTTCATAGGCGCTCGTCGCAACGAAGATGCATTCCGCGTCCGGGAAATCCTCGGCAAAGCGCGCCTGCCGCTGCTCCGTCATGGGGACGGAGAAGGACAGCGCGATATCATAATGCATAATGTCCGTGAATTGGTCGTCGGCGATATTCGAAATCGAGTCGCGGATGCCGAAGCCTGTGGCAATCAGCGCCGTGCAGCCGCCGATGCCGAGGAGCATCATGAACAGCCGCTTTTTATACCGCATGATGTTGCGGATGGACACTTTATAGAGGAAAGAGAATCGGTTCCAGAGGATCGGAATATGCTCCAATAGGATGCGCTTGCCCGCCTTCGGGGCGCGGGGACGCATCAAAACGGCGGGCAGCCTCCGCAGCTCGCTGCGGCAGGTCAGCCAAGTGGTGCCGACGGAGCAGACCATCGACGCGGCAAGGGAGACAAGCGCCATGCCCCAGTCAAAGATATATTCCAGCGCGGCAAAGTTATACAGCAGCGAATAGCCCTCCCAAATCACCACAGGGAAGAGCCATGTGCCGAATAGGAAGCCGAAAACGCAGCCAATCAGCGCCGCGCTGCCGGAATAGGAGATGTATTTCCACGCGATGCGCCCATCGGAATAGCCCAGCGCCTTGAGGGTGCCAATCTGTGTGCGGTGCTCATCGAGCATACGCGTCATGGTGGTGATGCACACGAACGCCGCCACAAGGAAGAAGAACAGAGGCAGCACCCGCGCCACACCCTCTACAATGTCCGTGTCGCTGCGGAAGGAGACATAGCCCGTGTTCGTGTCCCGGTCTAAGAGGTAGGAGGAGGGATGCTCGATTTTCTCCACCTCGACCTCCGCGTCCTCCAGCGCGCGCTTGCCCTCCGCCAGCTCCTTCTCCGCCGCGGCAAAGCCCTCCTGCGCCTGCGCATACGCCTCGTCGTAGGCGGCTTTGCCCTCTTCCAGCTCCGCTTCCCCGGCGTAGACCGCAGCCCAGCCGTTTTGAATCTCCTGCTCCGAGGCGGCAAGCTTGGCTTCATTCTCGTCAAGCTGCCGCTTTGCCCCGTCCAGCTCCGCCTGCGCAGCGGCAAAGCCATCTTCTGCCTCGGCGCGCTTCGCGTCCAATTCCGCCTGACCGGCATCCAACTGCTCCCGCGCCGAAAGAAGCTCCTGATACTGCGCGTAAAAATCGCTTTTCTGAATCTGTTCAATCAGCAGCTTCGCCGCGTCCAGCAGACCCTTGCAGGCAAAATACTCCGCGCTGTTCGGCTCTAACCCCGCCAAGCGCTCCTCTAACTGCCGCTGGGTGACCAGCAGAGCTTCATACTGCACCAGCACGCCGCTCTCGTCAATCTGCGCCTGGGCGGCGTCTAATTTTGCGCGGTTTTCGTCCAGCTCCGTCTGCGCCGCGTCTAACTGCGCATACGCCTCGGTCTTCTGCGCCTCGAATTCGGAAAGCCCCTGTTCATAGGCGGCTTTGCCCTCCGCCAGCGCCTGACGCCCTTCCTCCAACTGCTTTTCGCCCTCGGAGAGACGATAGCGGCTGTAGGAGAGCTGCGCCTCCGCGTCCGCCAGCTCCTGCTCTGCGGCGGCAAGCTCCGCCTCGGCGTTTTCCCGCCCGGAGGCGTATTCCGCCGCGCCCTTGTCATACTCCGCCTGCGCCTCGGCAAGCTGCTCCCGCGCCTGCTCGATGATGTCCTGATAGCGCAGCTCCACCCGCTCCTCCAGCGCCGTCTGCAAGCCGTCCTGCGCCGCCTCGACCCTTGCGTCGTAAGCATCCGTGTAGAGCGTGCGGTCGGCATCCGTCAGGCGGAGGTAAATTTCGGTATAGTAATCCGCCGCGAATGCCGACCTCGGCACGCAGACAAAGGCACTCAGCGTCCCGCCGCCCAGCTTGGTCGTGCCGCGCTCCACGTTGAGGTACAGCGGCGAATTGCACAGCCCGACGATGGTAAGCTCCGTTACCGTCAGCGCGTCCTCGGTGGAGGTCTCCGTAACCGTCAGCGTCTTTCCGATGTCCTCCTCGGAAAAGCGGCGCGCGTCTGCAAGGCACTCCCCCGCCTGCTCCGGCATTCTGCCTGCGGTGAGGCTGACGAGGTTGACCTTCTCGGTGAGGGACATCGCCTTCAGCGCCAGCTCCTTCTCCCCCATGCGCGCCAGAAGATCAACGCTGTTCGACCCCTCTGCGCATTCCACCTCCGGCAGTGCGGCAAAGTATTCCGCGTCCGCCCGGGTCATGCCGAGGGTGGAGATCAGGCGGTAGTCGAACATCCGCGTCTGCTCGACATAGTGCGCCCCCGTTTGCAGCATGGCGGGCTTCGCCGTTTTGACCCCTGCGAAAAAGCCGACACCGAGGGCGACGATGCCCACAATGGCAAGGTAGCGTCCGAGGGTATGGGTGATTTCGCGGAGGTTGTTTTTCGTCCACGCCTTCACCATTCGATCTCCTCAATGGGCATGGCGTGCTCGTTGACACTCATGCCCGCCACCGTGCCGTTGCGGATGCGGATAACGCGGTCCGCCATCGCCGTCAGCGCGGAATTGTGGGTGATGATGATAACGGTCATGCCGTTTTCGCGGCTCTGCTTCTGCAAAAGGGCGAGAATCTGCTTGCCCGTGGCATAGTCGAGAGCGCCCGTCGGCTCGTCGCAGAGCAGAAGCTGCGGTTTTTTCGCCAACGCGCGGGCGATGGCGACGCGCTGCTGCTCGCCGCCGGAGAGCTGGGCGGGGAAATTGCGCATCCGCTCCCCCAAGCCGACCTCCTGAAGCACCTGCGCAGGCGGCAGCGGATCCTTGACGATCTGGGAGGCAAGCTCCACATTTTCCAGCGCGGTCAGGTTCGGAATGAGATTATAAAACTGGAACACAAAGCCGATGTCCTTGCGGCGGTACTCGGCAAGGCGGCGCTTATTGAAGGAGGAAACCTCGTCGTCCCCCAAAAAGACCTTGCCGCCGGTGAGCGTGTCCATGCCGCCCAGGATATTGAGCAGCGTCGTCTTCCCCGCGCCGGAGGGACCCACAATGACGCAGATTTCCCCGCGCTCGACGGTAAAGCTCGCCTTTTGCAGCGCCAACACGGACGCCTCCCCCGTGCCGTAACGCTTTTCGACATTTTCAAAACGGATAAAGCTCATAAAATCACCTCGGTAGAATGGGCAGTGAACAGTGAACAGTGAATAGTGAATAGTGAATAGTGAACAGGTGACCGCCTGTGGGAAGCTGTAGCAGACGGCATTCCTGACGCGCCTGTAGGCAGTCTGTTTGGCTAAGGGCTAAGAGTGAATGGTGAATGACTAAGGTGTGCTCCGCACGATTTAAAAATATGGATTGGCTGCCCTCATTTGTCATTGCGAGGAGCGTAGCGACGTGGCAATCTCCGACTGTAGGTTTGTATGCAGTCGGCACTTCCTGCACCGGGCGGCTGATAGCCGCCCCTACGGCATGAACCGCAAAATTTCTCGTAGGGGCGGCTATCAGCCGCCCGCTTTTTTAATCCGCGCGGAGCGCTCCGACGCTTTTCACTATTCACTATTCTCTTTTCACTTTTCACTGAAGCCCTGCGTAAGGCGCGTCAGGGATGCCGCGCGCTACAGCTTCCCACAGAGCCTATTCCCTTTTCCCCGTCTCCAGTATAGCCGCAACCTTCCCCGCTTGCAAGAATCCCCTTCCGCAATTTACAAAAAATTAAAGAAGGCTCCCCTATCGTGTGACAGGGGAGCCGGAAATCGGGATCAGGCAATGTGATATTTCTTGGCGTAGGTGTCGTAGGCTTGGACGAAATCGACGAAGCCGCCCTTTTTGACTTCATTCAAATATTCGTGCGTATCGAAGCTGCCCGCGCTCGTCTCCAGCATCGCGACGGCGATGTTGGAGCAGTGGTCGGATACGCGCTCGAAATTGGTCAGCAGGTCGGACAGGACAAAGCCCGTCTGAATCGTGCATTTGCCCGCCTGCAGACGCTCGACGTGGGCGCTCTTGATAAGGGCAATCAGCGCGTCAATGACCTGCTCCAGCGGCTCCACATGGCGCGCCATTGCGAGGTTGTCCTCGGTGAAGGCGTCAATGGTCAAGCCGAGGATCTCATGCAGCGCGTCGGAGAGGTTGGCGATCTCCGCCTTGGCATCCTCGGAGAAGGTGATCTTCTTCGTGTGAATCTCCTCCGCAGAGCGCAGCAGGTTGACCGCGTGGTCGCCCAGACGTTCAAAATCGCCGATGGTGTGCAGCAGCCGGGAGACACGCCGGGAGTCCGCGTCGGAGAGGGACTTGCCGGACAAGCGCACCAGGAATGTCCCGAGCTTGTCCTCGTATTCGTCGAGGGTGTTTTCGTTGGAGAGAATTTCGTCCGCGATCTTCTCGGAGTAATTGCCGCAGAGATTGACGGCTTTGCGGATGGTCGCGCCCGCGAGGGTCGCCATCTTGCAGGTCATGTTGACCGCCTCATTGACCGCCACGGAGGGCTGGTTGAGCAGACGCTCGTCGAGGAACGCCTGCTTTGCGTCCTTCTTGGAGGGACGGACGAAGAAGTTCGCCATCGCCACAAGCTGCTTGGAGAAGGGGAAGAGAATGGCCGTGTTGACCACGTTGAACACGGTGTGCACAAAGGCAACGCCCACGCGGGAGATTTCTGCGTCGAGGAAGCTGAAATGGAAAATCGCGTCCGCGCCGTAGAAGCCCACAAGGCAGACGACCGTGCCGACCACCTTGATGATAATATGCACAACGGAGACCTTTTTCGCGTCCTTCGTGACGCCGATGGAGGAGATCAGCGCCGTGGCGCAGGTGCCGATGTTCGCGCCCAATACCAGCGGGATCGCGACGCTGAAGCTGATCTGTCCCGTGGCGGCGAGGGTCTGCACAATACTGATGGTGGCGGCGGAGGACTGGATCACGCCGGTGAACACCGTGGAGGCAAGCACCGCGACAATGGGGTTCTCAAAGGCGAGCAGAAGCTGACGGAAGCTCTCGGACTCCCGCAAGCCGTTCATGGAGCCGCTCATCTGATCCATGCCGAACATCAAGACGGCGAAGCCGACCATGATCTTGCCGATGTCCTGACGGCGTGTCTTTTTGGACATCATGATCATGGCGATGCCGATGATGGCGACCACCGGCGAGAAATTCTTCGGCTGCAGGAGCGCCATCCAGCCGTCGCCGTCCACGCCGGAGAGGGTGAGGATCCAGTTCGTCACGGTGGTGCCGACATTCGAGCCCATGATAACGCTGATGGTCTGATCGAAGCGCATAATGCCGGAGTTGACCAGACCGACGAGCATAACAGTCATGGCGGAGGAGGATTGGATTGCGATGGTAATGCCCGCGCCCAGGGTCATGCCGAAGGCACGGTTTGAGGTCGCCTTTTGCAGTGACCGTTCGAGGGAGCCGCCGGCAAGCTTACTGAGTCCGCCGGACATGACATGCATGCCGTAGAGGAAAAACGCAAGACCGCCCACAAGCTGGAGCAGAGCTAACAGTACACTCATGCGAAATTCTCCGTTTCTGTTTTTGATTGTAGTTTTTGGAAGGGAACGCTATCCTTCCATTTATAATGTAAAGGAAAGGTAAAATAAAGTCAAGCTCCGGTAAAGTATTCGTAAAAAAAGCGGCACTCTGCACAAAAACACAGAATGCCGTTTGTTAAAAATTATTGAATATTGCGTCTTTACGGGAGGGAGTGAATAGGGAACAGTGAAGAGTGAATAGTGAAGAGTGAATAGTGTCGGAGCGCTCCGCGCGGATTAAAAAAGCGGGCGGCTAATAGCCCCCGTGCAGGAACCACCAACTGCCTACAAACCTACAGTCAGAGATTGCCACAGGCGCAAGCGCCCTCGCAATGACAAACAAGGTACCCCTCCTTGTCATTGCGAGGAGCGCAGCGACGTGGCAATCTCATGCAGGAACTACCGACTGCCTACAAACCTACAGTCAGAGATTGCCACGGGCGCAAGCGCCCTCGCAATGACAAACAAGGTACCCCTCCTTGTCATTGCGAGGA
>JBJFGB010000159.1:0-8284 GCA_051892295.1 Faecousia sp.
CGGCAAAGGAAGTCGAAGAATCCATCTGTCGTATTGCGCAAATGGGTCGTGCCTCCGGCATCCATCTTGTGATTGCCACGCAGCGTCCCTCCGCCGATGTCACTACGGGTCTGATGATGGCAAATATTCCGTCGAGAATTGCGTTTGCGGTTTCGTCCTCGATGGAATCCCGCATCATTCTCGACACGCAGGGCGCGGAAAAGCTTGTCGGCAAGGGCGATATGCTCTTTGCGCCCTTGGGTCAGGGCAAGCCGAAGCGCGTGCAGGGCTGCTTTATCTCCGATGAGGAGGTGCAGGCGGTCGTGAGTGCGATTAAAGCACAAGCCGCCAGCGACTACTCCGAGGAGATTATGGAGCAGATCGAAAAACGCGCTGAGCAGAGCGGCAAGGGCGGCGCCTCTGCTGATGCCGGTCGCGCTTCCGGGGATTCCGACGGAGACTAGCTGCTTCCCGCTGCCGTCGAGGTTATTTTGGAGACGGGACAAGCTTCCGTTTCCATGCTTCAGCGACGTCTGAAATTAGGCTATGCCCGTGCCGCAAGAATTGTGGACGAGATGGAGGAACGTGGGATTGTCGGGCCCTTCGAGGGCGCGAAGCCCCGTCTGCTTCTCATCACCCGCGAGCAGTGGCAGCAGATGCAGGACGGCACCTATGACCCCAATCCTCCTGTCGAGGAGGAGCTACCTTAGTTTGCCCGGCGAAACGGCGTGCGGCAAGGGCGCAGCCGTTTTGTCTGCAAAAATTATTAAAGTGCGTTGCATCCGCGCAAGCGGAGCGACAGCAGGAGGTTTATGTATCATGAAAAAAGAGTTAAGTCGTAACGAAAGAAGCGCTTTGATTCGTAAGCTTACGGGCGCAGCTATGCTGACGGCAATTGTTGTGATTTTGCAGCTCTTGGGAAGCTTCATCCGCTTCGGTGTGTTTTCTGTCTCGCTGGTGCTGGTGCCTATTGTTATCGGCGCAGCGTTGTTCGGCCCGTGGATATCCGCATGGCTCGGTTTTGTCTTTGGCGTTACTGTGCTGCTTTCGGGCGATGCAGCCGCTTTCTTAGCGTATCATATCCCCGGAACGATTATCACGGTTCTGCTTAAGGGAACGCTTGCCGGTTTGGCAGCAGGCTTTATGTATCGGTTAGTAGAGAAGAAAAACCGCTATCTTGCGACGCTGATTTCTGCGATGATTTGCCCGCTTGTCAACACAGGTATTTTCTTGCTCGGCTGCCGCGTCTTCCTTTGGGATGCCGTGACCGAAATGGGTATTCTAAATGGCTATACCGATGCAGCAACATTTGCCATTGTCGGCATGGTAGGACTGAATTTTATCGCGGAATTTGTGTTTAACTGTGTTCTTACGCCGGTAATCGTGCGGTTGGTGGATCTGATCAGCAAACGATTCCGCAGGGCTTGATCGGTTCTTTTTGCAAGCAGGCCATATCTGTTTGCTTCGCTGTGATTTGCGGTAACAACTGAAAGAGCTGCCCTTGCAAGCCGGAAGATTGAACACTTACATAGCGTAGAAGCAAACATCGAATATCATTTCTTTTGAGGGATGCCCATTGGGCATCCCTTTTAGCATTGCTGGGAAAACACTGTATGTTGGGGACATGTCCCCGACATACAGCGGTGCGTACAGATTTGTTCGGTTGTGATGAAGCTGATTGAAAAAGCTATAGGTGTAACAGCGTACTACCAAGGGCGCAAATGCCGTCGCAATTCGCGGCGGTGTTTTTCTTTGCATATATGGGACAGGCACGCGCATACAGTGGAGCAGGAGTGAATGGAAATGACGGAGGAAGTAAGACAGGCTTTGCGCGTTTGCCCGTTGGAGGTGCGCTCTGCCGTGACGCAGGCGGCGCGCTGCCTGACACCGGAGGAGCTGCGCTTTCGCTGCGGCACTGCGCTGCGGATTTTTGCGGGCGGGCGCGAGACTGAGGTACCTCGGGTTTCCGTGACGCCGGAGCTGCTGCAGAGCATCCTCTCTGCGGCGACGGAGCATTCGGTCTATGCGGCGCAGAATACGATCAGGCAGGGCTTTATCACACTTGCCGGGGGACATCGACTCGGGCTGTGCGGCACGGCGGTGGAGAAGAACGGAGAGGTTACGACACTGCGGGATATCTCCTCCATGAATCTGCGCATTGCCGGGCAGCATCCCGGCTGCGCGGATGCAGCGGCGGATTTCCTCTGGACGCATCCGCGCTCCTGCCTCATCATCGGCGCGCCGGGGAGCGGAAAGACGACGCTGCTGCGGGATCTGATCCGCCAGATCTCCGACCGCTTCTTATGGCGCGTAAGCGTTGTGGACGAGCGTATGGAGCTTGCCTGCTGCGTAGGAGGCAGTGCGCAGTTTCGGGTGGGGGCGCACACGGATGTCTTGAGCGGCGTAGGCAAGCAGCGCGGCATTGAAATGCTGCTGCGGACGATGAACCCGCAATGGATCGCCCTTGATGAGATCACGGCGGAGGCGGATGTGGAGGCGATGGTGCGGGCGTCCTATTGCGGGGTACGCTTTCTTGCCACTGCACATGCCGTCAGCAGAGAGGAATTGCAGCGCCGACCGGTCTATCGAAAGCTGATGCAGGCGCAGCTCTTTGAAACGCTGATTACGATTTTACCCAATCGGCAAGTACGAACGGAGGTCATGTAAAAGATGCTGAAAACAATAGGGGCAATTTTGGTGATCGGCGCGGCGGGCGGCTTTGGAATCGCTAAGGCGTTGCAGTTTTATCGTCAGCTGCGCCAGCTTCGTGAGTTTTATCAAGCGCTGGAGCTGCTCAAATGTGAGCTGAACTATACGCTTTTGCCGCTGCCGCGTATCTGCCGCATGACCGCTGCGCGGGTCAAGGGAAGCGCCTCGGCGTATTTGCTGCAATATGCGCAAAAGCTGGAGGATGGATTACCGCGCACGAAAGCGGCTGCGCAAAGTATGGAGGAGGTACGGGGCTTAACACTGCCCAACGATGCCAAAATGGCGCTTTTGGAGCTGTTTGAGGCGTTGGGACGTTATGACCTTGACGGGGAAAACCGTTTGCTGCAAATGACGGCGCACCGTTTGAACGCTTCCATAGAGCGTTGCGAGGCGGAGAAGAAGCCGCTGGCGAAGGGCTATGCGGTGCTGGGCTTCTGCACGGGTCTGGCGCTCGTAATCCTGATGGTTTAAGCGCATGGATATTGATCTGATCTTTAAAATTGCAGCGGTCGGTATCATTGTCTCAATCCTCAATCAAGTATTGGTGCGTTCGGGCAGAGAGGAGCAGGCGACAATGACGACGCTTGCGGGGTTGGTCGTAGTGCTGCTGATTGTTGTGCAGAAGATTGCGCAGCTTTTCGACCTTGTGAAAAATCTGTTTGATTTCTGATGGAAGTTTTTTTACAAGCGGCAGTGCTTGCCATTGTCACGGTCGTGCTGACCGCAATGCTGAAAAAGACCAATCGGGAGCTTGCGCTGCTGTTAAGCCTTGCCGCCTGCGTCCTGCTCGGTATTTTTTTAATGCGTTTGGCAGAGCCGGTGGTTGAATTCATGTCAAAGCTGCGCAATCTTGCCGGGTTGGACAAGTCGCTGATGACGCCGATGCTGAAAACCATTGGCATCGGAATTCTGACACAGCTCAGTGCGACGATTTGCGCGGATGCGGGGGAAAATGCGATTGCCAAGCTCGTCGAGGTCTGCGGCGGCGTGCTTGCGCTGTATGTTGCGCTTCCGCTGATGGAGGCGGTCATTGACATGGTGGAACAAATGAGCGGAGGCTGAGATGAGACGGCTGATTTTAGGCATATTGCTTGCGCTTTTCCTCAGCGCAAATGCGTTCGCCACAGAGAGCATCGGGATTGACACCGAGCCTTTAGATGACGGGCTTTCAGAGGAAGCCGAGGAAATCATGCCCGAGATTTCGCCGTCGGTACAGGGGGACTTGTGGGAAAGCATCAAATCCGTATTCTTCAATGCCTTCGGGAAAACGGGGGAGTCCCTGAAAAGCGGCTTACGGCTCTGTGCGATGCTGCTGGGTATCACGACGCTTTGCGCGATTGTTGAGTTGTCCTCCGTCGGGAAGTACGCCGGTGTGATCACCGCGGCAGGTGCGCTCGGCATTTGCGCCGCCATTGTCGGAACGGTACAAACGATGGTTTCCCTCGCGGTCGGCACGGTGCAGGACATTGCGGCATACAGTGCCTGTCTTATGCCGGTCATGGCATCGGCTGCAGCAATGAGCGGCAGCGTGAACGCCTCTACCGCGCTCTATGCGGGAACTACGCTGTTTGTCGAGCTGCTGCTGCAGCTCATTTCAAAGCTTTTGGTTCCTGCGGTTTTCCTCTATCTTGCCATCGCTGCGGCGGAGGCGGCGCTGGCAAGCGATATGCTCTCGGAGCTGCGGGAGTTTATCGGCTGGGTCATCTCCAAAAGCCTGCGCATTTTACTCTATCTCTTTCTTGCCTATATG
Organism: Faecousia sp.; assembly: GCA_051892295.1. GTDB lineage: Bacteria > Bacillota > Clostridia > Oscillospirales > Oscillospiraceae > JAZOXB01. The sequence continues at coordinate 4,439 of JBJFGB010000159.1, forward strand.
TCGGTAACGAGCGTGATCTCCGGCGCGGCGGACGCGGCGGCAATCAAAGCAACAAAGGCAGCGGTTTCGAGCATGATTCCGGTTGTGGGCGGCATTATCTCCGACGCTTCGGAGACGCTGCTTGCAAGCGCGTCGATTTTGAAAAGCTCCGTCGGCGTTTTCGGCATGGTTGCGGTGGTGGCGACCTGCCTTGTGCCCTTTCTGCGCGTCGGGATTCAGTATTTGCTGCTCAAAATTACGGCGGCGATCAGCGGAACGGTTGGACTCCCGAACCACATCAAGCTTCTGAAGCACTGCGCAACCGCAATGGGGTATTTGCTTGCCATGTGCGGGACAAGCGGGCTGCTCCTGCTGATCTCCTCGGTTTGTTTCATGAAGGTGGTGGTTTGATGGAGACGGTTCGCAGTTATTTGATCTCGCTTGTGGCGGTTTGTATGATCGCTGTGCTCGCTTCGGTGCTGGTGCATGGTTCGCCGATCCATAAAATCGTTCGGTTTATCGGCGGAATCCTTGTGTTGCTCGTTGCCGTTTCACCGCTCCTATCCTTGGACACGGAAAAGCTTTCCGAACGGCTGAAGGAGATTTGCGAGGCAAATTCCTTTGATACGAGCGCCGTTGAAGAGAAAACGCACAGCGTCCTATCGGAACACATAAAACAGACCACGGAGACATACATTGAGAACAAAGCGGCAGAGCTGGGCGCTGCGATTCAAGCGGAGGTGACGCTGACGAACGATGAGTACCCCGTTCCGCATAAGGTACGGATTATCGGCACGCTGACTGCCGAACAGATTTCGTCTCTGGCTGCGTATCTGACGGATTCACTTGGGATCGCACCGGAAAATCAGGAGTGGAAGCTATATGGCACGAGCGAATGAGATTACGGGAAAAGTGCTGAAGGTACTGAAAAAATACAAATACGCGGTGCTGATTTTGCTGCTTGGTATTGCCTTGCTGCTACTTCCGAGCAGTAAAAAGGAGACGCAGACGCAAACCGCCGAAGCTCCGCAGACGGCGGCAGACGATGATGCCTATGCCGCGCAGACGGAGCAGAGGCTGACGGAGCTGCTTTCCAAAATCGAAGGCGCTGGCGACGTGGAGGTCATGCTGACGCTGCGCACGGGAAGCCGCACGCGATATCTGACGGATACGCAGAATTCCGAGGAGACCTCAGAGAGCGGAACGCAGCGCACATCGGAGCAAAAAACCGTGATTTTGTCCGAGGGAAGCGCATACGATAAAGCAGCGGTATCCGCCGTGGACTACCCGCTCTTTCAAGGCGCGCTGATTGTCAGCGAGGGTGCGGATTCCGCCTCGGTCAAGCTCGCGTTGACGCAGGCGGTCGCCGCACTGACCGGCTTGAGCAGCGACCAGATCACAGTTGTCAAAATGAAATAATGGAGGAATCGCAATGAAAACATGGAAACGCAACGCAGTGATTGCCGGAGTGCTTGTCTTGGTATGCGCGGGCATATACCTCAACTGGCTCTACGGCGGCAGCACACCGGAACTGACGCAAACGCTGGACGCGGATAAGGTGCTCGGAGAGGCAACACTTGTCCTCAACGACACGACCGCGCAGAGTGACACGGAAGCGCTTGCAAGCAACACACAGGACAGCAGCGAAGCTTTTGCGCAGCTGCGCCTGTCAAGGCAAAACGCACGCGATGAAGCCGTGACGCTTTTGCAGGAGACCATCGCCTACGCCGAGGGAAGCGACACATCCGAGACGAGCCGCAAGTTAGAGGGGATTATTGCCGATGCTTTGGCGGAATCGCAGATTGAGAGCCTTGTAATTGCAAAGGGCTATACCGACTGCGTTGCCTACATTACGGACGAGGGGATCTCCCTTGCAGTCGCTGCGCCGGAGGAGGGACTGACCCAGAGCGATGTCTCGCTGCTTGCAGACATCGTCCTGTCGCAGACGGATTTCAAGCTCGGTGATATTCATATCGTCGGAGTAGAATAAAGGTATTGTTTTTTGAGAAAAATGTGATAGAATAGAGGGGAACAACTACGAAGGGAAGGTCATAGCAATGGCAGAAAATAAAGATTATCTCGTTCAGGAACAGGAAAACGGCAGCATCCTCATTTCCGAGGAGGTCATCGCCTCCATCGCGTCGCTCGCCGTGCGCGAGGTGGAAGGCGTCTACGGGCTGAGCATGACGCAGACACTCGATCTTTCCAACATCCTCGGTAAGAAGAATCTCCGCAAGGGCATCCGCGTCGCGATCACCGAGGAGGGCGTGACCATCTCCTGCAACCTCATCGTTAGAATGGGATCTGCGGTAATGACCGTTGCGCAGAGTGTGCAGACGGCGATTGCCGACGAGGTTGCCGCTATGACGGGCGTGCGTCCGCTCCGCGTGAATGTGAATGTCTGCGGCGTAGCCGTCCCTAAGACTGCCGCGAAATAAGAAAAGCTTCTTTTCGGGGTGCTGACGCGTCAGCACCCCTGAACCGCATACATAAAAGGAGAGACTTATGACACGCTCAAATGCCAGAGAACTTGCCGCACACCTAATCTACGAGTTGGATTATACCGATGAGACGCCGGAACAGGCAATTGAATCCCGTATGGAGCGCGGATATTATGATGCGCTTGCCGGGGAAAACGAGGTCTATGCCGAGCGCCCGAGTAAAAAACAGATGGCGTATATCACCGCCTGCGTCACGGGCGTTGCCGAGCACGCGGAGGAGCTGGATGCGCTGATTGCAAAGTATTCCATCGGCTGGAATTTGCACCGCATCTCCCGCTTTACCAAAGCGGCGCTGCGCCTTGCAATCTTTGAAATCCTCTATGTTGACGACGTTCCGACGGGCGTTGCCATCAACGAATGTATCGAGCTGACGCGTAAATACGAGGAAGCGGAGGTCGTTTCCTTTGTTAACGGGATTCTCGGCTCCTTTGCCCGTTCGCTGAAGGAGGAGCCGCAATGACCGTTTTGGCGTTCGACACGAGCAACTACACGACCTCTGTCGCCGTCTTTGACGGGGAGAAGGGGCATAATATCTCCCGGCTGCTGGACGTGGAGCAGGGAAGTCTCGGGTTACGCCAAAGCGACGCGCTGTTTGCCCATATAAAACGCCTGCCGGAACTGACCGACAGGCTGTTTTCGGATATTGGAAGGAGAAAGCTGGATGCCATCGGCGTCAGTACCCGTCCCCGTGCGGTGGAAGGCTCCTATATGCCCTGTTTTTTGGCAGGGGAGTCGCAGGCGCGGGTCTTAGGCGCGGCGCTTGGCATCCCCGTCTATGCCTTTTCCCATCAGCAGGGGCATATTGCCGCCTCGCTTTTTTCGTCAGAGCGAATGGAGCTGATGGAGCAGCCGCATCTTGCGTGGCACCTCTCCGGCGGGACGACGGAGCTGCTGTATGTTACGCCGGAGGGCGTGAGTGTGCAGGCGGCGCGGATTGGCGGCACGACGGATATCTCTGCCGGTCAGCTCATTGACCGCACGGGAAAGCTCCTTGGGCTGCCGTTTCCCTCGGGCAAGCAGTTGGATGCCTTGAGCAAGGACGCGTCGGACAAGCAGACCTTCCGCGTGAAGGTACACGGGGCGGAATTCTCCCTCTCCGGCGTGCAGAACAAGGTGGAGGCTTATCACAAAGGAAATGACGCGGAGACCGCAGCCTACGCGCTGCGCTGCCTGGTCGGCGCAATCGTCGAGGCAACCAAAAACGCGCTGCGCGAGTATCCCGTCTCTGCCGTTGTCTTTGCGGGCGGCGTTGCGTCAAACAGTATGCTGCGCAGTGCGTGCGCAGGACTGCCGGCAGTTTTCTGCCCACCCCAGTACGCGACCGACAACGCGCTCGGCACGGCGGTTTTGACATGGAGGGCGCATC
>JBJFGB010000160.1:0-1319 GCA_051892295.1 Faecousia sp.
TGGGGCATCAACAACCGCGTGCTCTACCGCCGCGCGATGTCCATCCAGCACCGCATGGAGCGCATCGAAAAGACCGAACGCCCGACGAAGGAGAAGACCCTTCGCGCCCGCTTCGGGGAGAAGGACTTTCACGGCGACGAGGTCTTGTCCGTCAAGGGCTTGACGAAGCGGTTCGGAGATCGGACGCTTTTTTCGGATATAGAACTGAAAGTGCAGGGCGGCGAACGAATCGCCCTTTTGGGAGACAACGGCACAGGCAAGACGACCTTTTTGCGCGTCCTGCTGGGCGAGCTGGCAGGTGAGGGGAAGATCAAGTTCGGACCCTCGCTCAAGTGGGCGTATCTGCCGCAGGTGATCCATTTTGCGCACCCGGAGCGGACGCTCTATGACACGATGCTCTATGAAAAGAACTGCACGCCCCAGTCGGCGCGGGATCGCTTGGGTGCGTTCCTGTTTTCGGGCGAGGATGTGTTTAAAACGGTCGGCACGCTCTCCGGCGGCGAGCAGTCGCGGCTGCGGCTGTGCATGCTGATGGATGAGAAGATCAATCTGCTCATCCTGGACGAGCCGACCAACCATCTGGATATCGCCTCCCGCGAATGGGTCGAGTGCGCGGTGGACGAATATGAGGGGACGCTGATCTTTGTCTCCCATGACCGCTATTTTGTCGATAAGTTCGCCACGCGTATTTGGGAGCTGGAGGACGGAAAAATCCGTGATTTCCCCTGCGGCTACGCCAAATACCGCGCAATCAAGGAGCATGAGGCGGCGCAGCGGGTGCAGCAGCCGAAGAAGAAGGAGAAAGCGCCGAAGCAGACGGGCGGCAGCAAGGAGACGGAAAAGCTCGTGCGCCGCTTGGAGCGCGAGATCGACGCGCAGGAGCAGAGGCTTGCCGCATTGGAGGAAGCGCTTGCCGCCGCCGCGACGGATTATCAGGAGCTTTTGCGTCTGACGGAGGAAAAGGAGCGGGAGGAAGCCGTGCTGGAAGATTTGATGGCGCAGTGGGAGTCTGCAATGTCGGCTCTGGAAGCATAATTTTTGCGTTTGGCGGCGGTTGGATACAACTATGCTGCAAACGGGAAATAACATTAAGACAGCAAAGAGATTGCCACGACCGGTGTGCGCACCGGTCTCGCAATGACAGATTAGGGCAGCCCTTTTATGTCATTGCGAGGAGCGCAGCGACGCGGCAATCTTGTGCAGGCACTACGGAATGTGTACAAACCTACAGTCGGAGATTGCCACGACCAGTGTGCGCACTGACCTCGCAATGACAGATTAGGGCAGCCCTTTTATGTCATTGCGAGGAGCGCAGCGAC
>JBJFGB010000160.1:1419-35127 GCA_051892295.1 Faecousia sp.
ATGTCATTGCGAGGAGCGCAGCGACGCGGCAATCTTGTGCAGGCACTACGGAATGCGTACAAACCTACAGTCGGAGATTGCCACGACCAGTGTGCGCACCGGTCTCGCAATGACAAATGGGTCAGTCGTTTCATGTCCCTGCCCTACAGAGTTTTTTGAAATCAATTGCGGCGCGGCGCGCGCTGCGTGAATCGGAAGGAGAAACAGTATTATGAGTGAACAATGCAGCGGAAATTGCTCCTCCTGCGGTGAGAGCTGCGGAGAGCGGACACAGGAGAGCTTGCTTGCCAAGCTGAACGATAAATCCAAGGTCAAAAAGGTGATTGCGGTCGTCTCCGGCAAGGGCGGCGTCGGCAAGAGCACCGTCACTGCCATGCTGGCAACGGCGATGCAGCGGGCGGGCAAGCGTACCGCAATCTTGGACGCGGACATTACGGGCCCCTCCGTGCCGAAGGCTTTCGGCGTGTGCGAATGCGCGGGCGCGAGCGAGGAGGGCATTTATCCCGCCGTCAGCAGGACGGGTATTCAAATCATGTCCATCAACCTCCTGCTGGACAACGAGGAGGATCCCGTGCTTTGGCGCGGCCCCATCATTGCGGGAGCAGTGAAGCAGTTCTGGACGGATGTGTTTTGGGAGGATGTGGACTATATGTTCGTCGATATGCCTCCCGGAACGGGCGATGTGCCGCTGACGGTATTCCAGTCCCTGCCCATTGACGGTGTGATGATTGTCACCTCGCCGCAGGAGCTGGTGTCGATGATTGTCGGCAAGGCGGTGCGCATGGCGAACATGATGAAGGTGCCCACCCTCGGCATCATCGAAAACTACAGCTATTTCCGCTGCCCCGACTGCGGAAAGCGCCACGAGCTGTTCGGAAAGAGTCATCTTGCAGAGGTGGCTGCGGAGTACCGGCTGCCCGTGCTGGCGCAGCTTCCCATTGACCCGACCGTCGCGGAGAAGTGTGACACGGGCAGAGCGGAGGAGCTGGACACAACTGCCATTGAAGCGGCGCTTGCGGCGATCATGGAATAACTTCTGCAAAATTTTCTATTTTATAGGAACGCAGAGATAAAAAATACGTCTGTTCAAGAGATGAATTGACAACGGAGGTAATCGCATGAAAAAACGTTTCTTTGCCGGCGCTCTGTCGCTGGCGCTGCTGCTCGGCACGCTGACCGGCTGCGGAAACAAGCTTCCCGCAGTGTATGTTCAGTCTGTCTCGCAGATTATGGGCTACGGCGCGATGGGAGGCAGCAACGCCTGTGCCGGCGTCGTCGTTGCGCAGAACGAGGTCAAGGTCGAGCGGGACGAAAGCCGCAAGGTCGCGGAGCTGCGGGTCGAGGTCGGACAGACCGTATCCGCAGGGGAAGTGCTGTTCGTCTATGATACCGACGAGATCCAGCTGACCATCGACAGGGCAAAGCTCGAGATTGAGCAGATGAAAAACACCGTCAAGGACTATACGGAGCAGATCACGCAGCTCGAAAAGGAAAAGAAGAGCGTGCCGGAGTCCGAAAAGCTCTCCTATACCGTGCGCATCCAGTCGCTGGAGGCGGATAAAAAGGAGACGGAGTATAACATCGCCGTCAAAGAGCGCGAGCTGGCGGAGCTGCAGGCAAATGCCGGCAGCGGCGCGGTTACCGCACCCATCGACGGCAAAATTAAGGCCATCAATGAAAACGGCGGCTACGATGATATGACCGGTCAGCCGCTTCCGTACATCACCATGATTCAAGACGGCGCTTACCGCGTCAAGGGCAAGGTCAATGAGCTGAACCTGAGCGAATTCTATGTCGGACAGATCGTGACCATCCGCTCCCGCGCGGATGAGACAATGACATGGACCGGCATGATTGCGGAGATCGACACCGCGCCGGAGACGAACAACAACGACGGAATGTATTATTACGGCTACGGCGTATCGGACGAAATGACCTCCACAAGCAGCTATCCCTTCTATGTCGATTTGGACACCGTGGACGACCTGCTCCTCGGGCAGCACGTGTTCATCGAGTCGGGCGGCGGACTGACGGAGACGCTGGAGGGTGTTTCGCTTTACGCCGACTATGTCCTCGGCTCGGAAGAAGAGGGCTACTATGTCTGGGCGGCAAATGCGGACAATGAAATCGAAAAGCGTGCCGTCACCGTCCGCTCGTTTGACGAAATGCTTTACTGCTATGTGATCACCGAGGGCTTGACTGCCGAGGATCGGATCGCCTTCCCGGATGACAGCATCCAAGAGGGCGCGCCCGTGACGGACACGATGCCTGAGAATCCCGATTCGGAGGCACCCTTGGACTTTGAAGTGATCGATGATGGCTATGTTGACGATGGCTTCGTTGACAACGGCTTTATTGACGACGGTTTTGTTGACGAAGGCTTTGTTGACGACGGTTTTGATTCCTTCCCGGAGGGAACCGACGATATCAGCGGAGGAATGACAGATGCTGGTTGAGATGAAGGATCTCTGCAAGGACTATCCGCAGGGCAAAGAGACGGTTCGTGTCCTGAAGGATGTCTGTCTGGAGGTGGAGGAGGGCGACTATCTTGCCATCATGGGGCCGTCCGGCTCCGGTAAGACGACGCTGATGAACCTTATCGGCTGCCTCGATGTGCCGACCTCGGGTGACTATTTCCTTGACGGAGAGAACCTCCTCGGCGCGAGCAGCAACCGTCTGGCTGAGGTGCGTAATCATACGCTGGGCTTCGTGTTTCAGAGCTTTTATCTGCTGCCGAAGCTGAACGCAATTGATAATGTCGCCCTGCCGCTGATGTATGCGGGCGTGCCGAAAAAAGAACGCCGTGCGCGGGCGATTGCGGCGTTGGAAGCCATGGGATTGGGCGAGCGCCTGCAATTTAAACCGAGCCAGCTCTCGGGCGGCCAGTGCCAGCGCATTGCCATTGCCCGCGCCATTGTCGGAAAGCCGAAGCTGCTGCTTGCCGACGAACCGACGGGCGCACTGGACACCGCTTCCGGTGATCAGATCATGGATATTTTTGACGCGCTGCATGAGAACGGAACGACGATTATCATGATTACCCATGAGCAAGAGATTGCAAACCGTGCAAAGCGCATCTGCTATATCCGCGACGGCGTCCTGACGGACGGCAGAAGGGAAGGTGAGCAGGATGCATAGAAAAGGCGTGAAGCTTGCGGTCATTTCTGCGGTCTGCGTCGTAACGGCAGTTACGATCTTGGTTGGAGCGCTGTGGTATTTCGGCAGCAAGACCGATCCCGTCGAGGTCGTGCCGCTTAGCAATTACGTGATCGGCTATTTTGACGATTCCGTGCAGTATGACGGTATGGTGACGGCAGAGAATCTGCAATCCGTCTATCCCAGCGATACGCAGAGCGTGACGGAGATTTTTGTCACGGAGGGGCAGACGGTGCGTGTCGGAGACGCGCTTTTGAGCTACGACACGACTTTGACGGAGATTCAGCTCGAACGCAAGCGGCTGAACGTGCAGCAACTGGAGCTGGATCTGCAAAATGCGCAGAATGACTTAAAGCGTATCAATGCGATGAAGCCCTACAGCCCGCCCCCGTCCATAACGACGCAGCCGACAACGCAGGCGCCCACTTCGTCCTTGGAGCCAGTGGATGCTCTGCCGTATTTCTTGGGAGGCGATGGCACGCTTACCCGGCCCTATCGCTGGCTGTGGTCGGACGAGCTGACCTATGACACGGCGTTTATCGAGGAAATGCTCACTGCGGAGAAGACGGAGATTTGGGTCTCCTTCGAGGTACGCGAGCAAAACGCGATTAAGGGCGAGCTGTTGAATTGCTGGGGACTGCATGTCATGGTAGAAGTCTCCGAAACGCCGACAGAGGAGCCGACGGAGAATTTGACGGATACGCCGACCGAGGAACCGACGGATACACCCACCGAGGAACCGACGGATACACCCACCGAGGAACCGACGGAACAACCGACCGAAGAACCGACGGAGCCGACGAACGAGCGTGTTCTGCGTTATGCGTTCTTCGTACCGGAGCTGCCTGACGCGGATGATGACGACGAGCCGACACAGCCGTCTTACAATTGGGTGGACGACAGCTCCGGTTATACCGCAGCGGAGATCGCGGAGCTGCGGAAGGAGAAGCAAAGAGAGATTCGGGATCTTGACGTCCAATACCGCATGGCGAAGGTCGATTATGAGCGCGCGCAGGAGGAAGCGGAGAACGGCACCGTCTATGCAAAGGTCGATGGCACGGTTACCTACCTTGCGGATCCCGAAGCCGCCCGAATGGACGGAACGCCGATTCTGACTGTCTACGGCGGCGGATGCTATCATGTGCAGGTTGCCATCGGAGAATTCGAATTGGCAGCCTATCCCGTTGGCTCCGAGGTTACCGTCATGTCGTGGGAGAACTACGGTGTAGAGATCGTCGGAACGATAGAAGCTGTTTCTGATACTCCGGTGACCGGCAACAACTACTATTATTACGGCGGAAACCCCAATGCCTCCCGCTATATGGCGACAGTCGCCGTACCGGCAGACGCGAATCTGCGCGAGGGCGAGTATGTCGGTGTGACCTTCCGCGGCGGTAACGCGGATGAAAACGCCATCTATTTGGAAGATATGTACATCCGTACCGAGGATGGTCACTCCTATGTCTATAAGCGCGGTGAGGACGGAAAGCTTGAAAAATGCGAGGTGCGCACGGGCGCGTCTTACTGGGGCTATACCGCCGTCTACGGCGACCTGACCGAGGAGGATTATATCGCCTTCCCCTATGGCAAAGCGGTCAAGGAGGGCGCCGACACCGTCGAGGGTGAGGAAAACTATGGCTATTATGACTATGGCATGGTCTACTGAGAAGGGAGGATGCTTCTGTGTTTGAAAGTATTTCACAGGCGCTGCAAAGCGTTTTCTCGCATAAGCTGCGCTCCTTCCTGACGATGCTCGGCATTATCATCGGCATCGCCTCCATCATCACCATCATCTCGGGCATCAAGGGCACCAACGAGCAGATTAAGGAGAATCTGATCGGCGCAGGCAATAATGTCGTAACGGTGCAGCTTTATCAAAACGATATGCAGTACGATATGATGTATAATCAGAATCCCGCGGGAGTTTCCGTCATCGGAGAAGACACCCGTGAGGAACTGTGCAAGCTGGACGGCGTGCAGGAGGTATCTTTTTACCGCAGCCGTGAGTATGCCGAGAGCGTCTATTATTTGAACACCGCGTTCAACGGCAGCGTTTACGGAATCGACGAGTGTTATTTCTCTGTCAATGATTACAGCATTCGGCAGGGAAGAAGCTTTACGGAGCATGATTTTGAAACTGTGCGAAAGGTCGCAATCTTAGACGAGACGGCGGCAAAAACACTTTTCGGCAGCGACGACCCGGTCGGTAAGATTATTGAAATTGCCAAAGAACCGTTTACCGTAGTCGGCGTTGCGGTGCGCAGCAGTGCGTTTCAACCGGTAATCAACTCCGTGGAGGATTACTGGATGTATGCCGAGACGGGACAGGGCGTTGTCTTCCTGCCGGAGAGCGTATGGCCCATCGTCTACCGCTTTGACGAGCCGCAGAATATCGCCGTCCGGGCGGCATCGACCGATGATATCACGGCTGCGGGAAAATCGGTTGCCGACTATTTGACCGCGCATCAAATCGCGGAGGAGACGGCAAAAAACGGCTTCTCCTACCGCAATGACGATCTGTTAAAGCGAGCGGAGCAGCTGCAGGAGATGAGCGAATCCACGAATAACCAGCTCATTTGGATCGCGTGTATCTCCCTGCTCGTCGGCGGCATCGGTGTCATGAACATCATGCTCGTCAGCGTGACGGAGCGCACGCATGAGATCGGTCTGAAAAAGGCAATCGGCGCAAAGCGTCGCAGGATATTGAGCCAGTTTTTGACCGAGGCGGCAGTGCTGACGGGCATCGGCGGCTTGCTCGGCGTGTTGGGCGGCATCGGCTTGTCCAAGCTGATCTCCCACTTTATGGATACGCCGTCCGCCATCAGCGTCCCCGCGATTCTTGCTGCGGCGGTGTTCTCGATTCTGATTGGTCTGATTTTCGGCATTGTCCCCGCCGTCAAGGCATCCAAGCTCAACCCTATCGAAGCCTTACGCAGAGAATAAATGACAATCACCCCGCCAACCAAGGCGGGGTGATTCTTTCAACTGATTCCTCCGGACACCACCCTGTAGGGCGGGGACATGTCCCCGCCGGTGCAGGAACTACCGATTGCGTACAAACTTGTTTATGCCTACCGTCTGCCGCTTACGCGGTCGGCGGGGACATGTCCCCGCCCTACACAGACTCTTTAAGGCTCCTCCGGCAAAGCGGCGAGGGATTTTTTCAGCAAGGTGCGGTATTCCTCTACGGCGCTTTTGGGGAATACTATGGTTGCTCTGCCGCCGAAGCTTGCGACCCATGCCAAAAAATTCGGAGAGACGGAGATGCTTGCGGTTATGGTAAAATGCTCCTCTCCGTCGGGAATCAGCATCGTATCCTCTCCGAAACGGTCGAGGACGACGCCTGCCAATGCGTTCTCAAAGCGCAGCTTGACCCGCTTGCTGCTGCCGCGATACATGCCGAATACCTCCTTGGCATAGCTCGCGGGATTGAAATTGCGCATTTCCTCGGTCATCACGCGCTTTTGACCGGTCAACTGAATATTCTCCATCTTATCCACGCGATAATGCGTCAATCCGTGTCTGCTCCCGTGGGCGACAAGGTAGTAATTCTCGTCGTCCCACACAAGGGCGCAGGGGCTTGCGGTGTAAACGCCCGGGCGGAAGTGCTTTTGCTTATCCACGCCGCGGTCAAAGTAGCGGAAGGTGATTTGACTGTCCGCACCGATCGCCTCGTGCAAAAGGTCGATGTTGGCGTAGCTCTTCTCGTTGCTGCTCTTCAGCCGCCCGGATAAAACAATCTGACGGCGCAAAAGCTCGGAGCCTTGTGTGGTGGACAGGGCAGCCAGCTTGCGGATCAGCGTCGCGGACTGCTTCTGTGTCAGAAATTTCGACGACAGCACCGCGTCAACCAACAGCTTTAGCTCCGCCGGCGCAAAATCCCGCTGCGCAACATAATAACCGGAGGGCTTGCCGCGCCGAAACAGAATGCCTGTGCCGTAGTCGTTGAGGGTGCGGACGTCGTCATAGATGCTCTTGCGCTCGGCATGAATATCCTTGCTCTCAAGATAGTCAATCAGCTCCTGCACGCCCGCAGGGTGCGCCTCGTCGGTGTTCTGCCGCAGATAATCGCGCAGATACAGCAGCTTCAGCTTTTGCCGCTCACTCTTTGCCATAAAATCTCTTCTTTCCTTTTTTTCTTAAGATACCATAAAGCGGCATGGAAAAGCAAGAGGATGACGTTTTTTTCCGCACTTGACGATTTTGCGGATTCGTGGTATGCTATAAAAAACTGCGGAAAGGAGAACTGTACTCCGCATGAAGCTGCATCGCAATGAGAATTATTTCAAATGGGGGTTAACGGCTTTCCTTGTCTTTGTCGCCGGCGCCCTCTTTTGGATTGTGTTTTCCAATCTGAAGGGGTTCTATGAGCTGATTCTTGACTTTTTCGATATTATCTCTCCCATCCTCTTCGGCTGCCTGTTCGCCTATCTGATGAATCCGGTGATGATGCGGACGCAGCGCCTTTTGGAGAAGCTTCTTAAAAAAACAAAGCTCTCTGACGGAAAACAGTTGGTCTTGGCGAAGACCGGCGGCGTGATTGCCTCGCTGATTGTGCTCCTGTTTGCGTTTTATGCGTTAATCGCTTTAATTGTGCCGAATATCGTAAGCTGTTTGGAGGATCTGCTGCAGGCGAGCAAGTTAGAGGGCTACTATAACCGCGTCAATGCATGGGTGAACGATGTTTTTGCCGGCTCGCGTTTTGAACCGTGGTTCCACAAGCTGCTTGACGGCGTACTGCAATTCCTCACGGATTGGCTGAAAACCATCGACCTCTCCAAGCTCCTCTCCGGCGTGACCAGCTCGGTTTACAGTGTCGTGATGTTCGTCTCTAATATGCTGATTGGTGTGGTTGCCGCGGTTTACATCCTGCTGTATCAGAAAAAGCTTTGCGCGCAGGCGAAGAAGATTACGGTTGCCGTTTTCAACACGAAGCATGCCGACCGCTTGTTCGAGATTGCGCGCCGTACCAACCGCATTTTCAGCGGCTATGTCATCGGTAAGATCATCGACGCGATTTTTGTCGGCGTTGTGACGTATTTTGCCCTGCTGATCATGGGAATGCCCTTTGCGCCGCTGATTGCCGTCATCGTCGGCGTGACGAATATCATCCCGTTTTTCGGGCCTTTCCTCGGCGCAATCCCCTCTGCGCTCCTGCTGCTGATCGAGCAGCCGATTGACGCGCTGTATTTTATCATCTTCATCCTTGTGCTGCAAATGATCGACGGCAATATCATCGAAAACCGTATTTTGGGCGAAAAGCTCGGCATTTCCGACCTCTGGGTGCTGGTCGCCATTCTTGTCTTCGGCGGGATCTTCGGCTTCGGCGGGATGCTGCTCGGCGTGCCGGTTTTTGCGGTGCTCTATACGCTGATTGTTGACGGTGTAAACGGGCGCTTGCGCCGTAAACGCTATCCGATCGAAACGGAGCTGTATTACAGCCTGCAATGTGTGGAGGATCTTCCGATTACCCCGCTGCCCAGCGCCTCCTTCGTCTCCGTCGAGCCTGCCTATGATATGCACGCGGCGGACGAGGACGACGAGGACTTGGACGAGTAATTTCATAAAAGGGGGGGCTGAGGTTCAGCCCCCTTTTGCGTAAGTAGAGAAGGAGGTGCGTACAGTTTGCTGCAAGCACTGAACGAATTTTTTCAAACGGAGGGCGCTGCCGTGGCAAATCTCTTTTGCACGGTTTGGCGCTTTGTCGCTCCGGCGCTGGCGCTTCTGATCCTGTGGCGGTGTGCAAAGCCGCTGCTTCGCTTCCGGCGGGAACCGGAGACATGGGCGTGGCTGGTCATGCCGGACGGACAGCAGCTCCCCGTGACCCACTGGGAGAATATCCTCGGACGCGGAAAGGGCAGTGATATCGTTATTGATTTTCCGACCGTTTCGCGCAATCATGCCGTTTTGACGCGCTATGACGACGGGAGCTGGTCAATCACGGACATCGGCTCACGCGGCGAGGTCACGGTCAACGGGGAGACGGTTACCGTTTGTGCGTTGGAATACGGCGATAAAATCTCCCTCGGCGGCGTGGAAATGGTGCTGGCGCCGACCACGGCAGAGGAGGTCGAGGAGCAGAATTATTACCGCACGAAGCCCGCGAACATCGCCCTTCCCGGACTGACGCTCCTGTTCTTGACCATCTTCCAGTTCTTGGCTGCCCTGCAATTCTGCATGACGAGCGACGCAGAGGAGGTTACCCACGCGGCCATCGGTTTTGCGGCGCTGGGAGGGATGCAATGGCTGCTCTTTGTCGTTTTTAAGCTCATACACCGCAGCAGCTTTGAGGTGGAGACCATTGCGTTTTTTCTGACGACCATCGGCATTGCAGTGATCGCCTCCTCCGATGCCTCGGAGGTCACAAAACAGCTCATTTGCGTGGCGGGCGGCATTTTGATCTATCTCGTCATCGGCTGGTCGCTGCGTGACCTGAGCCGCGCGAAGAAGTTCCGCTATGTAGCGGCGGTCGGCGGCGTGCTCCTGCTGGCGCTCAATCTTGTGCTTGGCAAGGAGATTAACGGCGCGCGCAACTGGATCCAGATCGGGCCCATGTCCTTCCAGCCCTCGGAGCTGGTCAAGCTGTGCTTCCTCTATGTCGGCGCGTCTACAATGGACCGCATCGTCACAAAGCGCAACCTGATTTCCTTTATCATCTATTCCGCAGGAATCTGCGGCTGCCTTGCCCTGATGAATGACTTCGGCACGGCGCTGATTTTCTTTGTCGCCTTCCTTGTAATCGCGTTTTTGCGTTCCGGCAGCTTCGCGACAGTCACGCTTGCCTGCGCCGCGACGGGCTTTGCGGGCGTGATGGCGGTGCGCTTCCGTCCGCACATCATGAGCCGCTTTGCCACATGGGGGCACGCGTGGGAATATGCCCAGAGCGGCGGCTATCAGCAGACGCGCGCGATGATGTGCATTGCCTCGGGCGGTCTGTTCGGTCTCGGCGCGGGCAACGGCTGGCTCAAATATGTTGCCGCCTCGGACACCGACCTTGTCTTCGCCTTTGTCTGTGAGGAATGGGGCTTGATTCTCGGCGTGATCGCGGTTGCGGCGATCATCATTCTCGGCGTGTTTGTCGTGCGCTCGTGCATCGTCGGGCGCAGCAGCTTCTATACCATCGGTGCCTGTGCCGCCATTGCCATTTTGCTGACGCAGACAATCCTGAATGTGTTCGGCACGATGGATCTGCTGCCCCTGACGGGCGTGACCTTCCCGTTCGTCTCCAACGGCGGCTCGAGCATGCTCTCCGCGTGGGGCTTGCTGGCGTTTATCAAGGCGGCGGACACCCGTCAGAACGCGAGCTTCGCGGTCAAGACGGCGCGTGCGGAGGAGGTAGAGACGTATGAATAAGCTGGCAAAGCGCGCATGGTTTGCCCTTGCGCTGGCAGGTGTGCTGCTGGTCGGTCTGTTTGTCATCGTTGTGCGGTATTTTAAGGACTCGCCCGACTGGGTCACCTTCCAAAGCAATCCGCATGTTTATAACAACGGCGTGATGGACAGCGGTACCGTCGTTGATCGGGACGGCACCGTCCTCCTCGACGCGACGGACGGCAGAAGCTATGCCGACAGCGAAACGCTCCGCAAGGCGATGCTGCATCTGCTCGGTGACACGGAGGGCAATATTACGCCCTATCTGCTGAATGAATACGGCGACGAGCTGATCGGCTTTGACCGCATCAACGGCACGCATCATACCGGCTCCGGCAGCGGAGAGCTGCGCATGACGCTCAGCGCGGATGTGCAGCGCACCGCCCTGAACGCGCTGAACGGGCAAAAGGGTGCGGTGGGTGTGTATAACTACAAGACGGGCGAGGTGCTGTGCATGGTGTCCTCTCCGACCTTTGATCCGCTGAATGTGCCGGACGTGAACGCCAATCCGGAACGCTATGACGGCGTGTATGTCAATCGCTTCCTGCATGCGGCCTATGCGCCCGGCTCCACCTTTAAGCTTGTCACGGCCGCGGCGGCGCTTTCGGAGATGGACGATTTGCAAACCCGCACCTTCCACTGTGAGGGCAGCGCGCAGATTGGCAGCGAGACGGTCATCTGCAACGGTGTGCACGGGGATGTTACCTTTGAACAGGCGCTTGCCCGGTCGTGCAATGTCGCTTTTGCGCAGTTGGCGCAGGAACTGGGGCCGGAGGTACTGACGCGCTATGTTGCGCGAATCGGTATCACGGACAGCATTGCTTTTGACGGCTTGACTACAAAACGCGGACATTTTGATCTCTCGGACGCAACGACCTATGAAGCGGCGTGGGCGGGCGTCGGGCAGTACACCGACCAGATCAACCCCTGCCAGTTTATGGTTTATATGGGAGCAATTGCCAACGGCGGCGAAGCGGCGCTGCCGTATCTGGTCGAAAGCGTCACCTTCGGCGGCAAAGAGAAATACAGCGCGGAGACGGAAATGACAGACCGTATCCTGAGCCGCCAGACGGCGGACGCATTGGCTGAGGCAATGCACTACGCGGTGGTCACGAACTACGGCGAGTGGAATTTCGGCGGGCTGTATGCCGGCGCGAAATCCGGCACGGCGGAGCGCGGCGAGGGGCAGGCGGCAGATGCCTTGTTTGCGGGCTTTGTGCAGGATCCCGACTATCCGCTGGCATTCTTCGTGGTCGTGGAGGGCGGCGGCTCCGGCAGCGCAGCCTGCACCCCGATTGTGCAGCAGGTGCTCAACGCCTGCATTGCCGCCATGCAATAAACGGAGGAAGAATTCTTTTCAAGCAGGAAAGAAAAGGCTTGACAAAAATTTTTGAGTCTGCTCCCGAATCTGACGGCAAACAGAAGCAGCAAGACCCGCAAACCCTTGGAGCACAATGGTTCGCGGGTCTTTGCGGATGCTTCGGGAGTGTAGTATTCCGGGGATGCCGCCCAAATCTTTGCCTGCTCAGCTCGCCAACATAAGCCCTTGCGGCTCCTTATGCATCCCGACAGGCTCTTCGAAGGCTCCTGATTTCTCCGCTATGAAAGAATTATTGCGGAAATCGACTGAAAAAACACTTGACAGACGGCATTTCAGATGGTATACTATCCGAGCAAAACAAAGAAGGCTGACTACCCGCCTCACCTTCAGCGAAAGCGAAAAGGTTCGATATCGAAGCTTTGGCGCAAAACTGCGCTTTTTCGGTTGCGGGTGCTGTCGGCATCCGCATTTTTGTCGTGTAATGGAGGTGCTTTACCATCGGCAAATTAGATCATCAGCTCAACGAAGAAATTCGGGACGAGGAAATTCGCCTGATTGGCGCGGACGGCGCAATGCTCGGAATCGTTTCTTCCGAGGCAGCGTTGAAAATGGCTGAGGAGTTGGAGCTTGACCTTGTCAAGATCTCCCCAAATGCCGTGCCGCCCGTCTGTAAAATCATGGATTACGGCAAATTCCGCTTTGACCAGCTCAAAAGGGAAAAGGAAGCGAAGAAAAACCAGCGTGTCGTCGAGATCAAGGAGATTCGTATGTCTCCGGGCATCGACACCAACGATTTCAACACCAAGATGCGCAGCGCGATGAAATTCCTCAAGGAAGGCAACCGCGTCAAGGTCACTGTGCGCTTCCGCGGCCGCGAGATGGCGCATACCGATATCGGCGAGCAGCTTTTGATCCGATTTGGCGACGGTTGCGCCGAGGTTGCAACCTTAGAGAAGAAACCCAAGCTCGATGGCAGACATATGTCCATTTTCCTGTCACCGAAAAGTGCAAAATAATTACAAAGGAGAAGTACCATGCCGAAACTGAAGACCCACAGCGGTGCAAAGAAGAGATTCAATCTCACCAAGACCGGTAAGGTCAAGAGAGCGCACGCTTTCAAGAGCCATATCCTCACCAAGAAGGACACCAAGCGCGGCCGTCGCCTGAGAAGCACGACCTACGCGGATGTCACCAATACGGAAGCCATCAAAAAGATGATTCCGTACAAATAATCGGATAGGAGGATACAAAGATGGCAAGAGTAAAAGGCGCGATGATGACGCGCAAGAGAAGAAATAAGACCCTGAAGCTGGCGAAGTCCTACTGGGGCTCCAAGTCCACGCATTTCAAGATGGCAAAGCAGGCGGTCAAGAAGTCCGGCGTTTACGCCTATGTCGGCCGCAAGCAGAAGAAGCGCGATTTCCGCCGTCTGTGGATTGCCCGTATCTCCGCCGCTGTCAAGCCCTACGACATGAACTATTCCCGTTTCATGAACGGTCTGAAGAAGGCGGGCATCGAAATGAACCGCAAGAGCCTGTCCGAAATGGCGATTAACGACAGCGCTGCCTTTGCAGCTCTCGTCGATACCGCGAAGAAGGCGCTGTAATTTATACGCAACAGTAAAAATCTCGTCCGCGCGGGTGCGCAGACGAGATTTTTACTGTTGCCTGTTTTTCAGCAAATATTGGTAGTATTGCACACGCTTATGTGCCAACTGCCAAGAGTGATACTTGGCGCCGGGAAGTGTGTTTGCCTCCAGGACATAAGGCTGAAGCGTATTGCGGTCGATACCGATGTCAATGCCGAGACAACTGATTGGGCGATCCACATATTGCTGAATCAAAACGGGAAGCTCTGCCGCAATGGAATGCAGCGTGGCGAGCAGCTCGTCGGCACGTTCCCCCGCGATTTGTGAGAGTATGCTCTCGGCATCACTGATATAACCGCCGCGTGAGACATTTGAAACAATCCTTGTTGCCCCGATGCGAGCATATATTTCAACTTCCTCCCACAGTCCACTGCTGCCTCGTGCAACTAACAGGCGAAAATCGACCGCGTGTTCCGCATCAAGCGAGAAATCGAGCCTCGGCTGCAACAGGGGCAAACCAAAGTTAGAACGATTCAGCGTGGTGAGATAGTCGTCCCATAGCGTTGGTGTCAATTCCTCTATGCCGTCTGCGGTTTCCATGGACAATACATCACCGTCATAGTCCACGCGAGCAACACAACGCCCTTGACGGCCGCCAATCGGCTTGATAATGCAGTGCCGCAACAATTTGGCATACCGCAGAAGTTCTCCGTATTCTGTCAGACGATAGGTGGGAATCGCTAAGGGATAGAGCGGGCTGCACATAAGAACCTGTGAGAGCTGTTCCTTTGGAATGCCACGGTCTAATACAGCGCTGTGTTTCAAAAGCCAACGCTGCCGCTCCGGCTGAAGCCAAGTAACTACCTTATTCAGAAACGGATTAAACCGGCAATCGAGAATTTCCGGCACGGGGGTTATCGCCTTCCGAAACGCCGTACCATCCCAGTATTGTACGGGAATCAAAGGAGAAGGGAGCGTGTAATCAATCAACACCGGGGAAAACACACACGCGCTGATCTTGTAGGCGCTGCACAGCAAAAGAAGCTCTTGTTCAAATGAACCGATAGGGAAGTCGGAGTCGGGCGCAAAGCAGGCAATGCCCACGGAAAAATGCATCGGATTCTCATTCATGCTGTTATCTCCTTAACGAAAGCAGCGGGATCGGCGCTTTTGAAATATGCGCTTCCCGCAACCAGCACATTCGCGCCGTTTTCGCGGCAGATCAGCGCGGTTTTCTCATTAATGCCGCCGTCAACCTCCAACTCGCAGGTCGGGTTCTGCGCGTCAATATAAGCGCGGATCTGCTTCAGCTTCGGCATCATGTCCTCCATAAAGGCTTGTCCGCCGAAGCCCGGCTCGACCGTCATCACCAAAATCAGATTGCAGTAGGGAAGATACGGCAGCACCGCTTCTGCAGGCGTCTTCGGTTTGACCGAGATTGCGGGCTTCACGCCGAGGGCGCGGATGCGTTTTAAGGCGGCAAGGGTGTTTTCCTCCGTGTCCGCCTCGACATGGACGGTCAAAATATCGCTCCCCGCCTTGCAGAAGTCGTCCACATAGCGCAGCGGACGGTCAATCATCAGGTGCACATCCAGGGGAAGGTCGGTAATCTTGCGGATTGCGGCGACGACCGGAATACCGATTGTGATATTCGGCACAAAAATGCCGTCCATCACATCGACATGAACATAATCTGCGCCAGCCGGCGTTAAAGCGCGGATGTCACGCTCCAGGTTTACAAAATCGGCGGAGAGAATGGAAGGGGATACTTTTGTCATAAGGCACCTCCGAAACATAGAATGGAAAGCAGCAGGCGGAACTCCGACCGCGCAGACTGCAAAACGACTGTAGCTATTATATGCGAACTGCGCTGCAAAGTCAAATTTTTCCTTCGCATAAGTCCGCTTGCACGGTGCAAACTATGAAGGACATCAAAACGAAGGAGGAATGACACAATGAACTGCAATTGCAACGCAAACCGCTCAATCCAGTGCTCGGTGACGCAGTGCAAGCACCACTGCGACACGGAGAACTACTGTTCTCTGGAACAGATCCAAGTCGGCACGCATGAGAGCGATCCGACGGTCAAGCAGTGCACCGACTGTATGTCCTTCGACAAGAAATAAACCTTGACGGCTGCGGATGACCGCAGCCGTTTTTTATGCTTTTTTGGAAACACGGCGCTCTTCCAGCCACATGCCGATAACACTGCCGTAAAAGAGAATGCAGATGCAGATATACAGCCAGAGCATTCCGATGGCGATGATGGACAGGCTTCCGTAAAGAACGGAATAAGAGCCGGAAATGCGGACATAGAAGGAAAAACCGTAGGTGAACACCAGCCAGCCGAGCGCCGCGCAGACTGCGCCGACCAAAGCGGTGCGGAACGGCACCTTACAGTTGGGAAACACGCGGAAGACCACAGTGAACAGGAGCGTGAGCAGCACCAAAACAATCAGCTCACGGAATTGCAGCAGCTTCGCGAACAGATGCAAAATGGGAACGGACTTTCGCTCGCAGAAGGCGGCGACCTCCTGCCCGAAGCCGTGCATTACGAGGGTCAAAAGCAGGGCGGCAATGAGCAGCACCATATACAGCATACTCATCAGGCGGCGGTACAGAAAGGAACGACTCTCCTCCGCGCCGTGAATGGCATTCAGCCCAAGCTGGATGCAATATACGCCGCGCGAGGAGGACCAGACCGCGACGATTGCCGTGACGGAGATCAATGCGCCGGTGGAATTTGCGCTCATATCGCTGATGATGCGCGCGAGCAGCGGCTCCAATACCTCCGGCATGAGACTGCCGATTGCAACGAGAAGGTCATGGTCGGAATAGCCGATATAGGGAAGCAAGCCTACCACCAGCATGATTGCCGGGAAGACGGCAAGAATAATATAGAACGCGGCATTTGCGGCATAGAGAGGGACGCGGTAGCTGCCGATCCGCTTCAAAAAATCCTGCAATTTCTGATAGTATCTTTTCATCGGCACACCTCCTGTACGTATTTTATCGCACGCCTTGCAGAATGTAAAGCGTTTTTTCCCCGCCGAAATTGACAAGGGCGACAAAAAATGCTATACTGATTAAAATATTATATGTTTCTGAGAGAGATTCATACGAAATAGGGAAGTGTCTTATGTTTTACCGTATCAGCAGCGCAATGGCAAGCTTTTGCAGAATACAGGGCTTAGAGGCAGCGATGCGCTTGGTCAAGGACGCCGGCTTTGACAGTCTCGATTTTCCGTTCAGCGCTTACAGCTCCGCGCCGGATGCCCCGTTAAACGGAGAAAACTGGCGCGAGTGGGTGAGGGAGGTTCGCCGCCTTTCCGAACGCCTTGCCCTTCCAATCACGCAGGCGCACGCGACTTGGCAGCAGGCGATTCCCGCGGATTTTCACTATGAGCCGCCGCAGGAGGTCTACTTCCGCACAATGGAGGCATGCCAACTGCTTGGCTGCCGCAATCTGATCTTCCACCCAATGCGCCAGTTAGAGCGCGTAGACAGCCCGGCAATGCGCCGCCGCATCCATGATTGGAATATCCGCTGGTTTCATGACCTGCTGCCTGCCGCGGAGCAATACGGTGTTGTAATCAACTTGGAAAATACCTTTGATTCGCACCATGTGCAGCAGCCGGGTGATTTGCCCTATCCCTATACTACCGCGCAGGATATGCTCGATCTGATGCATGATATCGGCAGCGTGCGTGTGCAGCTCTGCTTAGACACGGGCCACGCGAACATCAGCGGGCAGGATATCCCCGCGATGATCCGCGCCTTCCGTTCCGACCTTGCCACAGTGCATCTGAATGATAATTACGGCTATATTACACCTGTCTATGAGGATCTGCACCTGTTTCCCGGCTATGGCCGCATTGCTTGGGAGCCGATTTTTACCGCGCTCCGTGAAGTGAACTTTAAAGGTGTGCTGAATATTGAGCCGATTGGGGAATTGAAACGCCTTCCGCGAGAGGTCTGCCTCATCCAGCTCCGTGCCGCTGCGGAGACCCTCTCTTTTCTCAGTAGGGAATGATACGCGCGAAGCAGCGGAGAATGCGCTCGCAAGCTGCGAGAGGAGCATTTCCCTGTCTTTATACTTGCCTAGCAGCATACATTGCTGCGTTGCTTGGATATATTATCCAAAAAGCACTATGGATTTATCAAAATGAATTCACTTTTCTCCGGTTCGATGAAATCTTACAAGAATCGCTTGAAAGCTTGTGTGAAATGTGCTATACTGAACCGGAATTAAGCAAAAGAAACATTTTCTTTTTCTTTGGGTGAAATTCACCCGATAGCAGTTCAGACTGTCAAAAACTCCGATTTTGTCATTGCGCAACCGGCGCACACATTAGTTGTGGCAATCGAAGGATGTTTCGCCTGTCCATGCTCATTCCAAAAACTTGAAACATTTCGCTATGAGATTGCCGCGTCTCATGTGCATCCGTTTGCAGGGATGGATGCTCTTGTGCCTATGGGGTATTGTCGGAGCTTTGCAGCCGATCACCGAGCTTTGGTATTTGGCTGCTTTTGCTCATTGTGACAAATGGCTCCTTGCTATGCTTTGACATAGAGGAGTTTTTTTGGCATTTTGACTCCGCAGGGTGAATGAATCATACGCAAGACCTGCCGCGATTCCTTTTCACAGCACCGCAACGCCCTCGAACCCCGTTTGGACGCAAAGACCCTTTCCCGGCAAAACTTATTTTATAAAGGAGAAGAGATTGCACATGAAGAAAAAAGTTCTCAGCATGATTCTCGCAATCGCAATGGTAATTTCCATGTTTGCGGGACTCGCAACCACAGCCAGTGCAGCAAGTTATACTTGGACGAGAGTTACAAGTATTGACACCCTCAAGGCTGGCGGACAGTTCATTATTGGCTACGAAGAAACTGCAAATTCCGGTGTTATCATTCCTATGGCGAATACCGGTAGCGCATCTCTTACTGCAGCTGGATTCATGTACTCCGGTGCAACTGCCGCTTCCGGCGACAAGACCACCATTGACATGAATACATATTCGCAGGAGGGCAGCGCTTTTGTTGTTACCATTGCTGAATCTGCCGTAACGAGCGGCTCTGTTACCGTTGCTACTGCTGACGGCTACATTGGCAATGCGAACACCAAAAACAATGCAAAGCTCTTTGCAGAGGATAGTGTAGCAAACGGAACGGCTTACGCAGTGACAATGGGTGATAATAATGTTTTCACATTGAAAAATGCGAATGCAACCTATCATACCTTGTCCTATAATTCCAGCAGCCCGCGCTTTGCTTGCTATGGCGGTACGCAGAAGAATGTCGTTATTTATCAGCGCACCGAAAGTGATGCCCCCGCCTGTGAGCACGCTAACACCACGACCACGACTGTCGATGCCACCTGTACGGAAGACGGCATCACAAAAGTCACCTGCGATGACTGCGGCGATACTTTGAGCACTGTGATTATTCCCGCAACCGGTCACAGCTGGGATGATGGCGTTGAGACGACCGCCCCTACCTGCACGGAGGATGGCGTCAAGACTTACACCTGCTCTGTCTGCCAGGCAACCAAGACGGAAGCTATCGCGGCAACCGGACATAGCTATGTCGATGGTGTCTGCGAGACCTGCGGCGCTGACGAACCCGCACCTTCTTACTATGAGCCGCTGACGGCAGCTCCCGCTGCATGGGACGGCACCTATCTCATCGGTCACATTGCTGATGGCGCTGTTTGGGTCTTCAACGGCAAAGACGCTGTAAGCGACTACGTTTCTGCGACTCCCAATGAAGACGGCACAATCACTTATGCTGATGGCATGGCAATCGTTACCATTACTACCGTCGACGATGGCTACACGCTTCAGATTGGCGACAATTACATGTATTCCAGCGGTACCTCCAATGGCTTGACCCTTGGCACAACTGCGAATGCGAATGCACTTGAATTTACGGCTGACGGTGTTGTCATTACCTATGGTTCTACCACATTCCGTTTCAATGCTACCTCCGGTCAGGACAGATTCCGTTACTATAAGACCGCCACGACCGGCGACCTGTACACCTACCCGACGCTGTATAAGCTGGTAGAAAATTCCGGTGAAGAACCCGTGGATCCCGTGGAGTGCCAGCATACCAACGCTGTCGAAGTGACTGAGGTTCCTGCAAGCTGCACCACCGCCGGCAACAGCGCCTACTGGAGCTGCCCGGACTGCGGCAAGTACTTCTCTGACGCAGAATGCACCACGGAAACCACGCTGGAAGCTGTCACCATCGCAGCAACCGGTCATACGCCCGGCGCTTACACCTGCAATGAAGACGGCACCCATACTTATACCTGCTCCGTCTGCAGCGAGACTGTCACCGAAAGCTGCTCGGCTTCCATTACTGAGGAAGTTGCAGCAACCTGCATTGCGTTCAGTCTGACCGAGTACGAGTGCTCCGTCTGCGGCGGCACATGGACGGTCACCGGAACGGAATATGGTGCACACACCTGGGTTGACAATGCCTGCTCTGTTTGCTCGCTGACCCGTAATTCCTACGTCAAGGTCGCTGATGTTGCAGCATTGAAAGACGGCGACGGAATTGTCATCTATTATCCCTCCGGCGCGCTGCTGCTCTCCGGCACTGCTTCCGGCTCCAAGCTGGCAGGCGTTGCGGGCACCGTGACCGACACTACCGTTGCTGCCGACAATGCCGATGAGCTGTTCCTGATCGTCCGTGTTGATGCGAACGGCGACTACTATTTCGAAACCGAGGACGGTAAGTATCTGACCTCCGGCGAGAACGGCAACTCCCTGACGATCGCCGATTCTCTGACCGACTACGCGAAGTGGTATTTCGATACCACCGGCACCACTGCCACCCTGCGTATCGTCAGCCGGAATGCATTGTATAACGGTACCACTGTACAGGCTTTGGAGTATTACAACGGCTTCACTACCTACAGCATTAAGGATACCGCTGCTTACAATTTTGAAGTCTATCAGCTCGAAGGCTTCTCCGCTCACACCCACACTTGGGACGAAGGAACGGTAACGACTGAGGCTACCTGCACCACTGATGGTGTAATGACCTACACCTGCGGAAGCTGCGGCGAAACCATGACTGCGGCGATTCCTGCCACTGGGCATGACTACTCCGCCGGCGATACCTGCGCCAACTGCGGACTTGCCTGCATCAAGGGCCAGCTGACTGCTGCTCTTGCAGACGGCGATACTGTTATCGTCTACAATCCCGCCAGCAATATGACGCTGACCAATACCCCCAATGGCTACAATCTTGATGGCTTGGCAGCCGTTGATTGCGGCAGCTATGTGATGCGCGCGGCGCCTGAGACCGTTGTTTGGACGGTTGAGGTCGTCGATGCCGAAGCCGGCACCTATCGTTTTAAGACCGCTGACGGCGTTTATTTCCAGAGCAACTCCTATGGCTCCTTTACCAACAGCGCGACTCTTCCCGCCGAGGGCGAGACGGACTACTCTGTCTGGCAGTTGATCGACGGCAAGTACCTGAAGAATACCGGCGTCTCCAAGGCTTTGGAATACTACGGCGGCAAGTGGCAGACCTACGGCTCCTCCAGCTTTGGCACTGCATTTGAACTGAAGTTCTTCAAGACCAATGTCGAGCTCTTCTGCGAGCATACCTATGTTGAGACGGTCGTTTCCGAACCGGACTGCACCACTGACGGTGTTTCTACCTTCACCTGCTCCCTCTGCGGCGATACTTACACGACCACGGTGATTGCTACCGGTCATGTCTATGAAGTGATCGAAGAGGTTGGCGCAACCTGTACGGAAGACGGCTCCAGAACTTATGAGTGCTCTGTCTGCGGCGACACCTATACTGAAGTCGTTCCTGCCACCGGTCATACGGATGCGGATCTTGACAATCTTTGCGATGTCTGCGGTGCAGAGGTCGTGAATGATGCATGGGCACTGTCTACGACTAAGCCTGTTGCGGGTAACAAGTATGTCATCGTTGCGCATGACACCACTGCCGATAAGTGGTATGCATTGACCACGGCTGATGTCAACGCAGCAGCATCTGCGGGCAAGGAAGTCCTTGTCAGCAACAATGTGCTTTACAACCCCGATGAAGACGTTATCTTCGGCGGACGTACCCACACCTATACCCTTAGCGATGTTGATTATACCGGTGTTGGTTTCTATGAGCCGGCTGCCGGCAAGTGCCTGCACCTGAACAGCTCCAAGATCCGTGTTACCAGCAGCGCGCAGAACGGTGTATTCACCTTTGCTGCCGGTACTGCGGAGAACACCTTCACAATGCTCGGCACCGTCAACACCAGATACCTGACCTTTGCTGACGGCAGCTTTGGCATTAATGCTGAATCCGGCACCGAGCTCTATTTCTTCTACAAGGAATGCGACCACGATAAGACTTATATCTCCGGCGCTGTGGATGCTACCTGCTCCGCTGTGGGTTCCACGGGCGCGACCAAGTGCTCCTGGTGCGGCGCTGAGCTTGCGGCTGCTGCCGAGATCCCTGCATTGCCTCATACCCTTGAAGAGGTTGCGGCAGTGGAAGCGACCTGCACGACCGACGGCAATGACGCCTACTATAAGTGCTCCGTATGCGGCGCTCTCTTCTCCGACGCGGAGGGCAACACTGCCCTTGCTGCTATCCCGACTGTTTCCGCAAAGGGTCACACCGAGGTCACCGACGATGCTGTTCCCGCGACCTGCACCACTGACGGTCTGACGGCAGGCTCTCACTGCTCTGTTTGCGGCGAAGTCATCGTTGCGCAGGAGGTTGTTAACGCCACCGGCCACACCTACACCTACGCCGATAACGGCGACGGCACCCATACCGTTGGCTGTGAGAATTGCGACTACAGCGCAGTTGAAGACCATAGCTTCACCGACGGCATCTGTGACTTCTGCGGCGCAGAGGAAGCTCCTGTAATTCCGACGGATGCAAACCTGAAGTTTATCTCTGATGCACTCTCTTTGCAGAGCAACATCAACTTCCAGCTGACCTCCAATATCAAGGGTCTTGGATATGGGCGTTACTATGTAGAGGTTGTCCGCACCGACGCAGCTTCGGGTGAGGTAAGCTCCACACTGGAAAGCATTCAAGCCGGTACCAATTATGTTTACTTTAACTATGCGATCAATGCAGACCATATGACGGATTCCTTTAGTGCCACCGTCTACGGTGTCAAGGATGGCGTTGTCTATCAGGGTCAGACCTACACCAACTCGGTGCGCGGCAAGGTTTCCGCTTTGGCTGCAGCTTCCACGGATGCTGCGCAGCTGACAATGTTTGCTAATTTGCTGAAGTATGGTGCGGAAGCACAGAAGGTTTCCAACTACAATGTTTCCGACCTTGCCACCGATGGCATTGATGCAACGCTGGAAGGCTACATTACCACGGATGCTCCTGTTGTAACCGGCTCTATCACAACATCTGCAAACTCTCCTGTGAGCGTTTACAAGATGGCGCAGTCCATGACCTGCGCAGACGCAGTTGCAATCAGCATCACGCTGAAGAAGAACAACGATGTAAGCAACGCATACATGGAAGCAAGCTACACGGACTATAAGGGTGTCGTTCACACCGAGCAGCTCGAGTTCACCTTAATGGTCGCCGGTAGTGCAACATATCCTGTTGCGGAGTTCCGCAGCCTGACTGCTTGCGATGCACAGACAGCGGTTACCTTCACGGTAAAGGACAAGACCACGAACGAGCCGATCAGTGACAGTTGGACAATGAGCATTGAAGCGATGGTCGGCACGATGCAGTCCGGCACCTATGCAAGCTGCGCAAATGCATTGCTGAACTACTACAATGCTGCGTATGCTGTATTTGTAAAATAATAGATAGTCTTTGCTATTCTATTATAAATCTATGAAAGGAGAAGAATACATGAAGACTTTTGAGACTCCCTATGTTGATGTCAAGAAGTTTGATGTTATGGATGTTCTGACTACTTCCGGCGTCACTCCTACTTCTAGCAGTGAAGAAGAAGAAACTCTTCCCTCCATGTGGGTTCAGCCCTGCATCAGCTAATCAACAAAATCGCAGGGGCGGGTTAATCCTGCCCCTGCGACACTGCTTAGGCTCTAAATTCATTCTATCATATTATATATTTTCACTTTGACTAAAGGATACTGTTATGAAGTCTATTTATGCTTCTGCCGCTATGTCGGAACTGCGAACACGTGCCAGAGAGAATAGCGTGCCGATTTCTTCCTCATTTGAATTGACAGCACGCTGCAATTTGAACTGTAAGATGTGCTATATTCACACTTGTGATAATGCGCATATTGCAGATGATGAGCTTACGACGGAGCAGTGGAAAAAAATAATGGATGAGGCATACGACGCAGGTATGATGTTTGCCCTGCTCTCCGGTGGAGAGTGCCTTTTGAGGAAGGACTTCAAGGAGCTTTACCTCCACCTGCATAACAAGGGCGTGTTTGTTTCAATCAACACAAATGGTGTGGCTCTAAATGAGGACATAGCTCAGTTTTTATCATTGCATCGACCCGAAAGCATTCAAATTACGCTGTATGGGAGCGATAATGAGAAGTACAGGAATGTATGCGGTGTTCCTGCGTTTGACAAAGTCAACCGTGCAATTCAGTTAATTCAAAAGTACTCGCTTCCGCTTCGAATTGCTATTACAGCGAGTAAATATATGAAAGATGACTTTCAAATGATGTATTCCTATTTGAAGTCTATGAATGTTGACACATTGGTTTCTTTTAATCTGATCGCGCCGCGAGATGGGACAGAAGATGTTTCAAGTCTTACCGCTGATGAAATCGTTCAAATGGAGTTGAGGAAAAGACAACTGGATGGAAAAGCTGTTCACAGAGCTGATTCCGCTGCACCGGCTCCGGGAGGTAATTTGGATGCCGAACAGTTTGGATTACCCTGTGCTGCCGGATTGAGTGCTTTTGTTATAACTCCGAAGGGGGACATGATTCCGTGTAGTTCGCTCCCCGAGATTCATATGAATGTATTGAAGAACGGCTTCCGGGAAGCTTGGGAGTACGTTAATCATTCAGTAAAAACGATTCCGGCTGCAAGGGAATGTATTGGCTGCCCTTATAACGGAAAATGTGTAAAGTGTCCCGCACAAAGACATAACGGCATTTGGAGCGGACATTGTAATCCCCAGATTTGTGATTTAACCGTAAAACGATTTAACGCAGGGTTGCTTACCCTAAAAAGTAGTGTGGAAATTTGACAGCATGGGAAATTTTATGCTGTGTAATTTAGATTTTATCATAAAGGCTTTATGTCAATAGTTGGGATAAAGGTATAAAGAAATAACCGCAAGTCGTGTCGGAGTGAAAGCTTCGACACGATTTCTATGATATGTGGGTGTTTTTGCCCCTTGCACGGCAAGAGAAAATCCGGAACAGAGAGCGGGTCGCGCCCAGCCGTGCTACCATGCGGCATTGGGTCATCCAATGCGGTAATGTCAAGAGTCATGCGCAAAATTGATTATAGCTCTGCGAAAAATCTATTACAGTGGGCGGTTTAACCGACCCTGGGTTGCGAATCCTCGGGCAGGGCGCAAAATTGAACGGAGAATCCCATTTCCGGGATCCTCCGTTTTTTTTGCCGACTGTTTTTTAATTTACAAATACAGCAAACGCAGCATTGTAGTAGTTCAGCAATGCATTTGCGCAGCTTGCATAGGTACCGGACTGCATCGTGCCGACCATCGCTTCAATGCTCATTGCCCAACTGTCACTAATCGGCTCGTTCGTGGTCTTGTCCTTTACCGTGAACGCAACCGCTGTCTGTGCATCGCAAGCAGTCAAGCTGCGGAACTCCGCAACAGGATACGTTGCACTGCCGGCGACCATTAAGGTGAACTCGAGCTGCTCGGTGTGAACGACACCCTTATAGTCCGTGTAGCTTGCTTCCATGTATGCGTTGCTTACATCGTTGTTCTTCTTCAGCGTGATGCTGATTGCAACTGCGTCTGCGCAGGTCATGGACTGCGCCATCTTGTAAACGCTCACAGGAGAGTTTGCAGATGTTGTGATAGAGCCGGTTACAACAGGAGCATCCGTGGTAATGTAGCCTTCCAGCGTTGCATCAATGCCATCGGTGGCAAGGTCGGAAACATTGTAGTTGGAAACCTTCTGTGCTTCCGCACCATACTTCAGCAAATTAGCAAACATTGTCAGCTGCGCAGCATCCGTGGAAGCTGCAGCCAAAGCGGAAACCTTGCCGCGCACCGAGTTGGTGTAGGTCTGACCCTGATAGACAACGCCATCCTTGACACCGTAGACGGTGGCACTAAAGGAATCCGTCATATGGTCTGCATTGATCGCATAGTTAAAGTAAACATAATTGGTACCGGCTTGAATGCTTTCCAGAGTGGAGCTTACCTCGCCCGAAGCTGCGTCGGTGCGGACGACCTCCACATAGTAACGCTCGTATCCAAGCCCCTTGATATTGGAGGTCAGCTGGAAGTTGATATTGCTCTGCAAAGAGAGTGCATCAGAGATAAACTTCAGGTTTGCATCCGTCGGAATTGCAGGAGCCTCCTCTGCGCCGCAGACGGTGCAGACACCGTTTTCAAATTGATGATCGGTTGTGGGGATCGTCTCTTGGGGGAGAATAACCGCATTACAGACCGAACAATGTTTCCCCTCGGTCAAGCCTTCGGTGGTGCAGGTCGCCGGAACCGCCTCGTCGGTCACCTCGGTATGACCGGTTGCCGCAACCAGATCGCTCATGTAGTTCGCGTTTTGGCACTTACTGCAGCCGTATAATGTATAGCCGCGGGTCGTGCAGGCCGGCGAAACATTGCCGACGAGAGTAACCGTATGTCCTGTTGCGGCAACGACCTCTTGCTCCACAAGAACCTTATTACAGACAGAACAGTGGGAGCCCTCCGTCAAGCCGGTCGTCTCACAGCCGGGTGCGACAGCCTCGTCAGTGACCTCCGTGTGTCCCAGCGCTTCCACGAAATCGGCACGGAAGGTTTCGCCGCAGAAGCTGCAGGTATATGCCGTGTAGCCCTGCTCCGTGCAGGTGGGGGCGACCGTATTACCCTTCTCGCCCTTTGTATGGGTGTGTCCCTTCAATTCGAGAATCCATTTCTGTGCGGCAGACGTGTTGCCCTGATAGGTCTGCACATTTCTTGCATCCTCCACTATGCCGTTGTGGATGTCCATTGTCTTGCCGCTCAGCTTGGAAACGAAGGTATAGCTTCCGTCATTATTCGGCAGCACGGTCCAAAGCTGGGCATCGCGTTCCGCTACCTTATCTGCATCATTCTGTATTGCATTTTGACGCACATTGAGACCATTCGTGAGGGTTTTATTTGGGGAATACACTTCCAAAGCCTTGCCGGATGCCGTGTTCGTGATGGTATAGTAGCCGTCGCCCATATGGGTCAGATGCATCTCCTGATTTCCGCTGTCATTGGCGCTGTAAATCTGCACATTCGCGCCGTCTGCGTTCAGCTCGTCCTCAGTCGTTCCGGCAATCTCGAGCGCATAGCCCTGATTGCCCGAAGAGAGAATCTTATAGTCGCCGTCTCCCACAACGGCATAGCGGTTCGTGAGGTTCCACCGCTGTGCCTGCGCCGTTGCGTCGTGCGAGAACATTTGCACATTCGTTCCGTCGGCAAGGGTGTTATCGCTCAGGCCGAGATACAGTCCGTTGCAGACGCCGACAAAGCTGTAGGTGCCGTCCGCGTTCGGGATAATCTGCCACTTTTCGTTATTCTCAGGTGCGTTATCCCGGTTCCACTGCATCACATTGGTACCGTCTTCCGCTGCGCCGCCGTCAATGCTCAGGTTTCTGCCGGAATGCAGGGCGCGGATGACATAGTATTGATCTTCGATGCTTTGCACGATGAACTTCTGGCTGTCGCTGCCGGTTTCGGCGGCGAGCTGCAAATTGGCGCCTTGCTCCGTTGTTGAGTCAGCAATGTCGAGCACATAGCCGTTATCGCCGCTTGCCGCGATGTTCCAAACGCCGTCTAAGCCTACCGTTGTCGGATTCAGCAGCCATTTCTGCGCGCCGCGGCGGTTGGGACTGCAAATCTGCACATTCGTGCCGTTGGTATCGTTTCCGTCCGCACGGTCAAGATGCATTGCCTTCAGTTTAGAGACAATATTATAGGAAGTGCCGTCGTTATTCGGGACGATACGCCAAAGCTGCGCGTCGCTGCCGTTATAGGCATACTGCTCCACATCGGTTCCATCGCTTGACTGTGCACCCGTAACATCCATATACAGATTGGAGCTCAGCATACGCAGCGTGTAGTAGCCGTCGCCCACATATTCTACGGCAAGCTTCTCCCACATAACATCTTCCCGCTCCCACATCACGAGGCTTGCCGCATCCGTAGTCGCGGCACCGTGTACATGGAGGGTCTGACCGGTTGCTGTAGCAGAAGCAATGCTGTATACGCCGTCATTGACTGTCTTCTGCGCTACGGCGATCCACTTCTGCGCCGCAGAGCCGTTGCCGGTATAGATTTGAATATTTGCGCCGTTGGAAGCATTAGCGCCGTTCACATCCAGCGCCTTGCCGCTTGCCAGTGCGTAGAAGCTGTAGGTGCCGTCATCATTCTTTTCGATGGACCACTTCTGCGCGTCAGTACCGTTGCCGGCGTACTGGCTGACATTGGTGCCGTTTTCGGTGCCGTTGCCGCTTACATCCAGATACTTGTTGGAGTACTGCGCACGGATATAATAGTAGCCGTCGGGAGAGCTTTGCACAACAAACGCATGCGCCTCGTCCGCATCCCAAAGATGCAGATTTGCCCCTTCATCCAGAGAACTGCCCGAAATGTTCATCGCATAGTTCTGATCGATCGCACTGTAGAACTTGTAGACGCCGTCAATGAGGTTTGCCTCGCGGTCGACAGGGTGAGCGCCACCGTCATAATAACCATAATCTACGAAGTGCTTATAGTAGGAATAGTTATCGTAGCCGAACGCTACGCGCAGATCCGGACTGTTTGCCTTGTAATAATTTAAGTTGTAGAAATCCGCGCTGCCGGGTCGCCCCTCATTGATGCCGCTATTAATGAAATGGAGGATCGCCTCCTTGTAATTGTCCGCGCCGAAGGCGTTGGCTACATCCGTATTGTGTTGAAGATACCACTTTACATTAAAAGCCGGGCTGGCGCAGCGGCCTTCTTTGATGCCGTAGTCAAGCCAGTGCTGCTTGAGCTGATCGTCCGTCATGTTCGCAAGGTCGGCATTTGTGCTGCGGTAATACGAAGCATTGAAAACGACAGGATCGGTCAGCTGCGCGCTGCCGGAAGCGCTGTAGCCGTTAAAGCCATAGGTCTTCACAATGGTGGGATAATCCTTATAGCAAAGGTCGCCGTCTACATTATATCCCGCGACAGGGCAGCGATCTGTGTACTGCCACATACCGTATTTAGACGGGAAACCGTTGCTATGGTTTTCACTGTAATCCAAGTAATACTTTGCAATCCAGCACTCGTACTTTGTGCAGATCTGAGCGGCGTAGATCTTTGAATTGATCCACGATTCCGAGGCATAAAGACCGGTCAGGTAGCCCTGACCTGCCAGATAGTCCATAAAGGTCAGGCAGATCGACTGCAGGGTGCTCGTGCTGAGAGAGCCTTGACGGTCAGGATCTTCAACATCATAATAGATTGGATATTCAAACTGCTTGCCTGCAAGGTAGGAAACACATTCCTTTGCATCCTGCAGTGCGCCGGCTGCAGAGGTTGCGTAGGAGTAGAAATATACACCAACATCCAATCCTGCCGCCTTGGCCTGCGAGTAGAAGGTCTCAAAGCAGCTATCCTTCGTACCGCTATAGCCGCAGCGCAGAATGACATAATCATATCCGGCGCTTTTGATGGAGGAAAAATTAATTCCTCTCTGCCAATATGAAAGATCGAGTCCTCTCGCCACAGTGTAGCCGACGCCTGCCATGCCGCCGGAATAGCCGTTGTCGTAGCCCGTCGCCGAAGATGTCAGCGTTATGGTCGGGAGCATACAGACGACCATAACGAGCACCAACAGCATAGAAACCGCCTTTTTCAGTTTGTTTGCGTTCATTCTATGTAGTCCTTTCATTTTTATCGTTGGTAGGTTATCGCCATTCTTCGCCGTCGAATACATCCCCCCTGTTTTTTCACTGACACGGAAATGTTGAAATAGAACCCTATGCAGAGAAATATTCACTGTTTTGCTGTCATATTTTGTAAGCCGCTTAAATATAATAGCATACTTTTTCAAAAAGAACAATCAAAAATTATGCTTGGATACCGTTTTAATCGACAATTTTCCTTCAATACATTCTTTGATCGTTCCTTCCGCTTCGTCGGGTTGCTGCCGTAGCAAAAGCAAGACCTCCCGGCGGTATTTCCGGCGCCGGTGTTGTTTTGCGACGGAAAACCGGAATATATGCCTCAAAATTTGCTGACCTTCTTTTGCACATATTTGACAGAATTTGTCTCAAAATGTAGCTTTATATTGGTTGCCTTTGGACGGTTTGTAGATTTTTAACAGATGGCTTGCGCTTTATCACGCTTTCGAGTATAATTATATTGCAATCTTTCAAACCAAAATTTTATAAAAAGGAGGGAATCATGCTATTCAAAAGCATGAAAAAAATTACATGAAAAAACGAATCCTTAGCATCCTTTTGTGTCTTGCACTACTCTTCGGTGTTGTCCCGATCTGGTCTGCGCCTGTACACGCGGCGACCACCTCGCAGCTCAACATTGTTGACCGTGCAAATTATTTGTACAATGCCACATGGGTATGCCAGAGAACCGTAAAGGGCTGGTGCGACAGCTACACTTTCAACGTCGGTAACACATATCATATTCCCTATGGTCAGCCGGTCACTGCCGGTGCCTATGTCGGCTTCGGCGTGTCAGTGGATGACTACCTTGCGGCGGCGGCGAACGCGAACAGCGTATTCTATACCGCCCGTTCCTATTATTCGGGCTATTCCTCGAACTCTACATATTATGCGACTGACTGCTCGGGTTTCGTCTCATGGTGCTGGGGCGTCTCAAGAAAAACAACCTATACGATTCCGGGAATTTCTCAAAATCTCGGTTATGCCAACAGCAGCAATGTCTATAACCTTCAATTAGGCGATGCGCTGAATTCCAATTCTGTCGGTCATGTGGTGCTTGTTACGGGTCTGGCTTACAACAACGGAACACTTACCCAGATCGAGATCACGGAACAGACACCGCCCCAACTCAAGCGTACTTATTATACGCCCGCCGGATTGGCAGGTACGTATGGTTCAAACTACACCATTCAGCGCTACAACGGTGATGTCCCCGCATCTCCGGACGGTGGCAGCGGCAGCGCGAAGCTGACCGACCCTGTCGTTTTCAATGCTTCGTATTACCGCAGCACAAATGCCGACCTTGCGAACATGACGGACGATCAGCTCAAGCAGCACTGGCTTGACTACGGCATCAAAGAAGGCCGCTGCGCCAGCCCGGCTTTTAATGTAAAGTGGTATCTTCAACACAATACGGATGTAGCCAACGCCTTCGGCGCGGACAATTACAAGGAGGCGATCCTCCATTTCATTAATAGCGGCATCAATGAGGGGCGACCCGGCAGCGCGGATTTCTACAACTTAAATTATTACAAGGCAAACAGTCCGGATCTGCGCGTAGCGTTCGGCTACGATAACTATTCCTACTATAAGCACTTCGTAGATTATGGTTATTATGACGGTGGCGCTCACCCTGTCGACCGCGAGGCAAACCTCATTGACGGCGTCTACAAGTTCTACAGTGCGATCGATCAGAACTATGCGATGAACATTTCGGGCAGTTCTCTGGATGAAGGGGCAAATCTGCATCTTTGGGATGCGGACGAGGCGCATGCGTTTGTTGTGCAAAGCTCTCCCGACGGCTACTATTATATCCGTGCGCAGTACTCCAACAAGTATCTGGATGTAAGCGGCAACGGCACCGAAAACGGCACCAATGTCAGCCAGTACGCCGGCAACGGTACTGACGCGCAGAAGTGGTCCATCGAAAAGAATGATGACGGCACCTACAGCTTCTACGCACTGGCAAGCGGCAAGGCGCTGGATGTGAACGGCGCTAATGCTTCCAACGGCGCAAATATTCAAATCTATACCGGCAACGGCTCTGCGGCGCAGAAGTGGATCGCCGTAGCGCAGAAGACAGTCAATGACGGCGTATACAGCATTGCTTCTGCTACAGCAACCGGTCAGACCCTCCATGTACACGGTGCCGCGACTACGGATGCGGCAAGCCTCGTGATGTGGGAGCGGGAAGATGTTATGTGGGAGAAGCTTGCCGTAGAATATGTGGGCGACGGCTACTACACGCTGCGTATGCTGAGCTCCAATCTGTATATGGATGTTACGGGTGCACAGTCAAGCGATGGAACCGATGTGGAGCAGTATGCCTATAACGGCAGCGACGCGCAGCTTTGGCGTATCGTCCCGAATAACGACGGCACTTCCTATAATATTGTCTCTAAACTGAAGGCAATGCATCTTGACCGTACGGACGGAAATGATGCCAACGGCACGAATGTGCAGATTTGCAGTCCCAACCGCGGCGGCGCGCAGAAGTGGCTGTTGAATCCGACAACGGTGGGACTGGATGGCATTTGGAACATCGCGGCAAGCGACGATAACAGCTATGTGCTCGACATTGCCGAGTCAACAACGGAGCAAGGCGGCAATTTGCAGCTCGCCGCCGAAACCGGCAGCGACAGCCAGAAGTTCATCGTGCAAAGCATCGAAAATGAATACTATGTCATCCGCGCCCTGCATTCCGGCAGAAACCTGAGCATTGACGGCGGCGCAGCGGAAGACGGTACCAATGTGATGCAGTGGAACCGGGATAACGCACCTGAGAATAACGAAAAGTGGCAGATCATTCCGAACGCGGACGGCACCTACAGCTTTGTGGGCGTGTGCAACGGTCTGTATCTTGACCTGCGCGATAACACCCTTGCCGACGGCACGAATGTGCAAATGTTCTCGCACAACGCAGCGGCGCAGGCACAGCGGTGGAACCTTACGAACCGCTATGCCGTTGTGGGAGACGGCGACTATAAGATCCTCTCTTCGGGCAATCAGGGCTATGCGCTCGAGATTGCCGGAACGAATGAGGACGAGCTGAACGCAGACGGCGCGAATGTGCAGATTTACAGCGCCAGTGACAGCGGGAATCAGGATATGCGTTTGACCCATATGGGCGACGGCTACTATACCATCACGAACACGGCATCCGGTAAGGTTTTGGAAGTGAACTCCGAAACCGGCAAGTTGACGAACGGCTTGAATGTCCGGCAGAACACGGCGAACGGCAGCGATGCCCAGCTTTGGACCGTGCTGCCGAACAATGACGGAAGCTATACCTTCGTTTCCAAGCTGAGCGGCAAGACAATGGACATCCACAACGGCATAGTGGAGGATGCAAGAAATGTGCAGACCTATCAGGGCAACACGTCTGCCGCACAGAAATGGATTCTCGAATTGAAGGGACACACCCATACAAAGGGCGAGAAGGGTAATACGGTCGCCCCCACCTGCACGGAGCAGGGCTACACGGCATATACCTGCAGCTTCTGCGGCGAAACCTTCCGTGCCGATTTCGTGGAAGCGCTGGGACACACGGAGGTCACTGACGAGGCTGTCGCGCCCGGCTGTGAGACGACAGGCTTGACGGAGGGCTCCCACTGCTCTGCCTGCGACGAGATTCTTGTGGAGCAGACAGTCCTCGCGGCAACGGGACATACGATTAATAGTGCGACAGGAAAGGTTGTTGAACCGACCTGCACAGAGCCGGGCTATACGGAGTATGCCTGTTTGAACTGCGGGAAGTCGTTGATTGCAGATGTGACGGATGTAATTGAGCATACACCGGTCGTTGACGAGATGGTCGCACCGACCTGCTTGCAAACCGGTCTGACAGAAGGCTCCCACTGCGACGTCTGTAAGAAAGAGCTCGTTCCGCAGGAAGTCATTCCCGCCACCGGCCACAGCTACACCTACGCCGACAATGGCGACGGCACGCATACCGTTGGCTGTGAGAATTGCGACTACAGCGAAGTAGAAGACCATAGCTTCACTGACGGCACCTGCATCTGCGGCGCAGAGGAAGTTCCTGCAATTCCGACGGATGCAAACCTGAAGTTTATCTCTGATGCACTCTCTTTGCAGAGCAATATCAACTTCCAGCTGACCTCCAATATCAAGGGGCTTGGATACGAGCGTTACTATGTAGAGGTTGTCCGCACCGACGCAGAGTCGGGTGAGGTAAGCTCCACGCTGGAAAGCA
>JBJFGB010000161.1:0-2111 GCA_051892295.1 Faecousia sp.
GTGTGCGCACTGGGTTCGCAATGACAGGGGAGGGGGGCTTGTGCGGGGTTGGGGGTTCCTGCACAGGCGCGTCAGGGATGCCGCGCGCTACAGCAGCTGCGATGGTGTGTGCAGGATTGTTAATCTGTACGGATGCCGCTGCGCGGTCTTTGGGGATATGTCCCCGGTCTACAGAGGGGGCGGGGGCTTTTTTGGTGTCTGCACGCGGGTGGGGCGTTCCGATAGCTATTCACTATTCACTGTTCACTGTTCACTGAATCTCGGGGGTCTGTGGGGTTATCGGAGGATGGCGATGGCCCAGGGGTCGAGGGTTAATACGGCGTTTTCGTAGGCTGCGCCGATGCCGTGGGCGGTGTTGGCGTCGAGGACGGCAAGGAGGGCTTGGGCGTCAACGGGGACGCTCTTTTTTTCTGCCGAGAGATTCAATACGATGAGAATGCTTTTGTCCTCCCAGGTGCGGCGCAGGAGGCACAGGTCTTGATCCTCAGTGGGCAGCAGCTCCGTTGTGCCGCGGGCAATGGCGGGGTAGGTGTTGCGCAGACCCATGGCGGAACGGACATAGTTGAGCAGGGAGTTTTCGTCCGCTTCCTGCTTTTCTACGCTCTCCAACGGGTATTTTGCCTCCGTGGTACCCGGCGGGCAGGCGGTGGTCTCGGGGAGGGTTGTCCACAGCATACCGATGCGCTTATTGGGATCCGCGCCGGTGCCAATCATGCCCGTCTCGCCGCCGTAGTAGACATAGGTGCCGCCTCGCAGCATGGAAAGCATACCGTAGGCTATCTTGAGGCGCTCTAAGCTGTAGACACCCACGACGCTTGCGATGCGGTCGGTATCGTGATTATCTAAGAAGGGCGCCATCAGGGTATCTACGCCGTAGCGCTCCTCTAAGTGCATGGTCAGCTCGCCGTAGCTTGCGCCCCGGGCGGTTGCCTCCTCATCTAAGATTGCCGCAAGGGCACCCTTGCCGCTGCCGGTGGAGAGGGGGAAGCAGAAGAAGCTGTCAATGCCGCTGGTGTAGTAATTGACGATGGTGGATTCGTCCGCCCAGCATTCGCCCACCATGTAGCAATCCGGGTCGATGCGCTTGGCTTCCTCGTTCAGCCAGGAGAGGAACTCGATGTTTTTTGCGGTATTGCCGGTATAGTAGCTCGTTACCGCGTCCAAACGGAAGCCGTCTACGCCCATATCCAGCCAGTAGGTCATGATATGCACAATCTCGTCACGCACGGCGGGGGCGTCGAGGTTCAGGTCGGGCATGGTGGAGACAAAGCGGCATTCATAATAGCTGTCCCCGAGCTGCTGATAGCCGGAGGCGGCTTCGGATTGGAAATTGTAATAGTCCCGATATGCCGCGGCTTTGCCGGTTTTGGCATCTTGGAACCACGGGTGCTGATTGGAGGTATGGTTTAGGACGAGGTCTAAGATGACCTTAATGCCGAGGGTGTGCGCCTTGTCCAGGAACGCCTGAAAGTCCTCCAAGGTGCCGTAGGCGGGGTCGATGGCGTAATAGTCCGTCACGTCGTATTTATGGTAGGACGGAGACGGCATGATTGGCATCAGCCAGATGCCGGTAAAGCCCATATCGCGGACATAGTCCAATTTTTCTGTTGCGCCCCGCAGGTCGCCGATGCGGTCGCCGTCAGAATCGGCGAAGGAATAGACGAAGATTTCGTACCAGTTGCGGCAATTGTCGTCGGGGATGTTTTCGGACGGCTGCGCCTCGGAGACGGGTTCGGGTTTGCCGCAGGCGGTGAGGAGGGCAGAGAGGATGGACAACAATAGGAGGAAGGATAGGAATCGTTTCATAGGTTTGGCTCCATGTATCGTTTTTGGGGGGATGGTTGCTCCGGTTGAAGCTGTAGCCCGCGGCAGCCCTGACGCGCCTTTGCAGGGAGGTAGTGAATAGAGAATAGTGAATAGAGAACAGTGAAAAGTGTCGGAGCGCTCCGCGCGGATTCCGATTTTATCCGTGGGAAGCGCACCTCAGCCCTTTATCGTTAGCCCTTAGCTAAAACAGGGTGCTTGCACAGGCGCGTCAGGGATGCCGCGCGCTACGGGTGCGGTGGGTTTTGGGGGCGTGTGCGTGAGATTGCCACGTCGCTGCGCTCCTC
>JBJFGB010000162.1:0-8171 GCA_051892295.1 Faecousia sp.
ATCCGTGGACTTCGGCAGAATAACCTGAAAAATGTGTCCTTGGATATTCCGAAGGGGAAAATTGTGGTTTTTACCGGGGTATCCGGTTCCGGGAAATCCAGCATTGTTTTTGATACCATTGCCGCCGAAAGCCAGCGGCAGATGAATGAAACCTACACCGCCTTCATGCGGGGGCGGCTGCCCAAATACGAAAAGCCCAAAGTGGAACGGATTGACAACCTCTCCGCTTCCGTCATTGTGGATCAGTCCCGATTAGGCGGCAACGCCCGCTCCACTGTGGGTACCATCAGCGATATGTACGCCGCATTGCGGTTACTCTATGCACGCATCGGAACGCCCCATGTGGGAACAGCTTCCTACTTCTCCTTCAACGATCCCAACGGTATGTGCAAGACCTGCTCCGGCATCGGTAAAATTCTGGACTTGGACATTGAACGGGCAATCGATCCGGATAAATCCTGGAACGAAAGCATGCTGTGCTTGCCCGCCTTCGGTGTAGGAAACTACTACTGGAAGCAATACACCGGCTCCGGGCTGTTCGAATTGGACAAAAAGTACCGGGATTATACGCCGGAAGAGCGAAATCTGCTTCTGTTTGGCAGCAGGGAACCGGGCGGACCCCGGGCGCATAAGCGGGTGGAGGGCATCAAGACCCAGTTTCAGCGCCTGTGCCTGATGAAAAGTCCCGAGGAGCAGAATGACTACACCCTGCGCAAGCTCAATCAGTTCATGGAGGAGCGCACCTGCCCGGTTTGCCACGGGCGGCGGCTCAACGAAAAGAGCCTTTCCTGCAAGGTGGCGGGCTACAGTATCGACGAGATGTGTGCCATGGAGTTTACCGAACTGGTAAAGGTGCTGCAAACCATCGATGATCCCAGAGCAGCCACCATTGTGGACGCCCTGACGGCGTCGCTCACCCGCATGATTGATATCGGCCTGCCCTATCTTTCCATGGATCGAGAGTCCGGCACCCTCTCCGGCGGCGAAGCCCAGCGGTTAAAGCTGGTGCGTTACATGGGCAGCTCCCTCACCGGCATGACTTATATCTTCGACGAGCCAAGCACCGGGATGCACCCCCGGGACGTGCACCGCATGACAAGGCTGCTGCAGAGCCTGCGAGACAAGGGAAACACGGTGCTGGTGGTGGAGCACGACAAGGACGTGATTTCCATCGCCGATGAGGTCATCGATGTGGGGCCGCTGGCAGGAAAGAACGGCGGCGAGATTTTGTTTCAGGGCAGCTACGAGGCGCTGCTGCGCTCCGGCACCCGCACCGGAAACGCCCTGAAGCAGATCACCCCGCTGAAAGCCGTGCCCCGCACGCCGAAGGACTTTCTCACGGTGCGGGACGCCTGCGTCCACAATCTGAAACATGTGTCGGTGGACATTCCGCTGAAAGTGCTGACGGTGGTCACCGGGGTGGCGGGCTCCGGAAAAAGCTCCCTCATTCGGGATGTGTTCGCCAGGCAGTATCAAGACCGGGTGGTGCTGGTGGATCAGTCCCCCGTGACTGCCACGGGCCGCTCCACTCCCGCCACCTTCCTGGGCTTCTTTGATGAGATCCGGAAGGTCATGGCGGCAGAGAACGGTGTGGACGCTTCTCTGTTCTCCTTCAACAGCAAGGGCGGCTGCCCGGTCTGCGGTGGACGGGGTATGATCGTCACGGAGCTGGTGTTCATGGACCCGGTGACCACAGTCTGCGAAGCCTGCGAAGGAAAACGGTACAGCGAGGAAGCTCTGTCCTATCAGTATCAGGGAAAGAACATCGTGGAGATTCTGGAGATGTCTGCAGGGGAAGCCTACGAGTTTTTCAAAGACAACAGGAAGCTTCGCAAGGCGCTGGGGGCAATGATTGAAGTGGGTCTGCCCTACCTGTCTCTGGGTCAGCCCCTGTCCACCCTCTCCGGTGGCGAGCGCCAGCGAGTGAAGCTGGCAAAGTATCTGGACAAAAAAGGCAACATCTATGTACTGGACGAACCCACCAC
The DNA here is from genome assembly GCA_051892295.1 of Faecousia sp. GTDB lineage: Bacteria > Bacillota > Clostridia > Oscillospirales > Oscillospiraceae > JAZOXB01. The sequence goes on from JBJFGB010000162.1 coordinate 1,986, forward strand.
CGGTTTGCACGCCTCTGATGTGCAGAAGGTCATGGAGCTGCTGGACAGTCTGGTAGTCCGGGGCAACACCGTCATCGTCATCGAGCACAATCCGGATGTGATGAAGCAGGCGGACTATTTGATTGATGTGGGGCCGGACGGAGGCACCGCAGGCGGAGAAATCGTTTTTACCGGCACACCAAAGGAAATGGCGGAACACGGCAAAACAATCACGGCGGAATATCTCAGAAAATCGCTGTAAGGAACACGGCAGAAACGAACGGAGGTAATTTGATGCGTGAAATTCAACTGAAGCGGGTTTACCGTCATTTCAAGGGCGACTATTATCCGGTCGAGGAGCTTGCGCACGATTCCGAAACCGGAGAATTGTGTGTAATTTATAGAAAGCTATGAGAGCGCGACCGTTATTCACGGTCACGCTCTTGTTCTTTGCGATTCTCGCTTTTCTCAAGGTCTTTTCGCAATGCCTCATCGTTCGCCTTGCGGATAGACAGCTCACACAGCTCGTCACGAACCTTTTTGAAACCGGCGTAGGCAGTCTCTTTTGCAAAAAGCAGCTCTGCAAATTCTGCTTATAGGTTCTTGACGGTCGGAAGCTTCTTTCAATCATTTTAAGACAGCGCCTTTCCTTCTGCTATCTATCCGGCTTCAGCGCCAATCTGTATTCAAGAGAGATAATGGGAGGTTGAAAATTTTACCTCAGATGTAGTAGAAACGGATTGATTTTTGATGTAGAAAATAGTATACTTCATTCGGAGCGAACGATTTAAATGAGGGGGCGATTTGGTGGCGAATTATAGAGAAGAACAATGGAATGCGAAAAAGGCTGCGTTGATGGAAAAATGCTACAACGGTTTTGCTGAACTGGGACTTCACGGCACAGGTATTCGCACCCTGGCGAAGTACTGCGGCTATAACGCTACGATGATTTATACCTATTTCAAGGACTTGGATGATTTGATCATTCAATCCACCGAATACTGTATGAGCAGGGTAGAAGCCGACTTTATGGCGAAAGCCCCCACAGATGTGGAGGACTTGTGGCGGTTTATTGACGAGATACCCTACTGGACGGCAGAAAAGCACGGAAAGAAATACCGCCTGATGTATCAGGTCTATACCCACCCGAAATATCGGGAATACGGTCAGAAATTCTTTGAAGGAGTCAACCGGCGTTATACCGAGTACGCAAAGAGCTTGGAGGGCAAGCTGGGGATTCCCTATCAAAAGCTGACACCGCTGATTTTTATTCTGATCCGGGCGTGTGTGCATTACGCATTGTTTGAGGACGAGTTTTATTTGAAATCCCAGATAGAAGTGCTGAAGGAGACCATGGAATTATTTTTGATGAAATACAACCCGAAAGCAATCCAAAAGGAGGACTGAAAAAATGAAAAAACGGTTATTGAGCATCCTGCTGACCGCCTGCCTGCTGGTGGGACTTCTGCCCACGGTGGCGCGGGCGGCAGACAATACAGGCGCTACGCCAAGCCTGTGGACATACGCCACAAAGGAACAGTTAACGGATGATACATTTTCTCCAAATTATTCCGGCATTCCGGAAAATATCGGCAAACTGAAATTTGGCAATAGATTCGGAACACCGCTGGAATGGTACCTTCTGGGAAAAGGTGACGGCACGGATGATGCCATTCTTTTTGCCGCGACCCCGATAGGAACTAATATAATGTTTTCGTCGAATGACACGGCAGAAATGAATTATAAGGCGGCTTGGGGATGCAGTTATCCATCATCCGTGACGATAGAAAAAGTATACCCGAACCACTACGGAGGAAGTAATCTTCGTACCTATTTAAATTATGCGGCTTCTACCACGTACGATTATTTCACCGTAGCCGAGCTGAGCATGATGAAAGACACCACACTGTCGATTCGGGATACGAAAAACAGAACCTCCTATAACACCACTGACAAGCTGTATACGTTATCGAGGAATGAAAGCGGTGTACTAATGGCAGGAAACCTCTCTGCGATAAAATTTCTTGCCAGGGAGTATTACTGGAACCATGGGGATCCTTTCTGGCTTTGCACGCCATACGAGCCATTCACCGGTGACGGCGTTTTTATGCCCGAAGCCTGTTCACTCTGTGTGGTTCCGGAAGCTGTTATAGGAACCGGAGACGGCTATGTCCAAAGTCGCATTGTCACACTGGAGGCCGATGTGCGTCCCGCTGTCAAGCTGGATCTTTCCTCTGTACTCTTCGCCTCTGCCGCCGGGACAGCCTCCTCCGGCACGGCAGTCTTCGGGACGATCGGCATGGATTCCTACGGAGAACCCATGCCGATGACCCTGCGGCTGGACGGCAGCGGCAAGAATATCGGTTCGGTAACCTATTACACAACAAAGGGCAATATCCGGGCAGCCAAGGGAAGCACCACCGGCAATGTCACCCTTGTGGTACAGGGCAATGACGGAACAACGGACTGGTATTACAGCAAGCAGATCACCGGCATCGAGACGGTGAATGTGTCGGCGATCAAGTCGGCACTTGGTTTGTCAAATATCGATCTGTCAAAGTGCAAGATTTGGCTGGAGACCACAGAGGATAATCTGGCCTATGCGGTCACGGTGACCGGTTGCGGAACCGAAGCCGAGCTGAGAAGTGCCATTGAAGCAGGAATCTCTCCGCTGACCCTGACGAATGACATCAAGCTTTCAAGCACCCTTGAACTAAGCGATAAGATCATTACTCTGGACCTCGCCGGCCGCGTTCTCACCGGTGACATCACCCTGATTGACAGCTCCGCGGAGCCATATACCATCCTGACCCTGATCGACAGCGACCCCGCCACAGGTGGTGTGTTGAAGGGCAATATCACGCTGACCCGCGAAAGCGGTTCTGTAGACCGCCGTTACGCCCACCTTTACGCAAACGGCGGCACGATAACGGGGAAAGTATCCATGAGCTCCGTTGCCGGCGCGATCTATTGCACCGGCGATACCCCCACTGCCTTTCGAGGCGATATCGGCACATACGGCGAGATCCACGGCGGTATATTCTACGGCAATGTTACCGAAGACAGTATCAAGGAAAAGGCTGTGACATTCATGAACGACGGCAGCCGTTACGCACTTGAGGTCGTGGCAGGCGGCAGCAAGGCGGCAGCGCCGGTCGAGCCTGAAAAGACCGGCTATGTGTTCTTGGGCTGGTTCAACGGCGATGCGAAATACGATTTCACCGAAGCCGTTACGGAGAATATCACGCTGACGGCAAAATGGGTATCCGAGGAAGCTTCCACCGAGGACGAACTGAAAGAAGCCGTTGCCTTGGGCAGCCCCTATGTCATCCTGTCTGCTGACATCAAGCTTTCAAGCACCCTTGATCTAAGCGATAAGAGCATTACGCTGGACCTCAACGGTCATACGCTCACAGGCAACATCAAGCTGGCGGATACCTCTGCGGCTCCGAAGTCCATACTGACCCTGATTGACAGCTACTACTCCGGAGGCGGTACGGTGAATGGCAACATTACGCTGACCCGCGAAAACTACGGTACCGCAAGCCACCTTTACGCCAACGGCGGCACGGTGACGGGGAAGGTTTCTTTAGACAGCTTTATTGCGAAAGTTTACTGCACAAGCGACACCCCTACTGCCTTTCAAGGTGATGCCGTGAATTACGGCGAGATCTGCGGCGGTACCTTCTACGGCGGTGTTCAGAACTATAGTACCATCAGCGGCGGAATCTTCTACGGCGGCATTCAGAATACCTCGTCAGGTTCGGTTGCTGAACCATATTACACCGTCAGCTTTGACCTGAACGGCGGCAGCGGCTCCGCTCCGACCCAGTGGTTCGTCAATGCCGCCGGCGCAACGGCGCTGAAGCCTGCCGATCCCACATGGGATACCTATGAGTTTCTGGGCTGGTACAAGGGCGATGCGAAATACGATTTCACCGAAGCTGTCACACAGAACCTTGCGCTGACTGCGAAGTGGGTCTTGAACGATGTCTCTACCGAAAGAGAACTGACGGAAGCAGTGAATGCAGGCGCGACCGCCATCAAGCTGGTTGGTGACATCACGCTTTCAAGCACCCTTGACCTGAGCGATAAGAATACTACGCTGGATCTCAACGGTCATACACTCACAGGCAACATCAAGCTGGCAGATACCTCCGCGGAGCCGTATAGCAGACTGACGCTGATCGACAGCAACCCCGCCGAAGGTGGTGTAGTAAATGGCAACATCACGCTGACCGGCGGAAACGGTTACGAAAGCTATCTTTACGCCAACGGCGGCACGGTAACGGGGCAGGTATCCCTGCTGAACAGTGACGGCAAGATTTTCTGCACAAGCGATACCCCCACGGTCTTTCAGGGTCATGTCGGCGATTACGGTGAGATCCGCGGCGGTATGTTCTACGGCGGCATCAATACAGACTGTATCAAGGGATATGCCGTGACCTTCATGAACGACGGCAGCCGCTACGCACTTCAGGTCGTGACAGGCGACCGTGTGGCGGTCACGCCGGTCGAGCCTGCAAAGGATGGATACGTGTTTTTGGGCTGGCGCGCCTTTGGCGCGGAATACGATTTCAGCCAAACGGTTTCAAGCGACCTCACGCTGACGGCAAGTTACAGTGATCCGATCGTCTACAATATTTCCTGTGATTTAGATGGCGGCACAGCGAGCAACCCGGACAGCTATACTGTGGAAAGCGACACGATCACGCTGAACAATCCCACTAAGCCCGGCTACACCTTTACCGGCTGGAGCGGGACAGGGTTAACCGGCGAGGACAATATGACCGTCACCATTCCCCGGGGCAGTATCGGTGACAGAGCGTATACGGCGCATTTTTCCCAAAACAGTTATACTGTTATCTTTGACACCTTTGGCGGAAATGTAATAAGTGATAAAACAGACGTTAAGTGGACGGATAAGGTGCTCGACGGCATTGCCAAGCCCGAACGGGACGATTACATCTTTGCCGGCTGGCAATGCGGCTCTGTGACCGTAACGGAGGACACCACCTATTCCGAGCTTGTGGCGAACGATTCTGTTACAAGCGTTACACTTGTTGCGCAGTGGGAAAACGACTCAATCATACTGCAAAGGCTGGTGAACGCCGGCGGCACGGTGACGCTGGACAGGGACTATACCATCGCTGCGCCGGTGGATGTGAAAAACACCGTCACCCTTGACCTGAACGGCTATGTGATCCGTATGATCGGCAGTGATTCGGTGATGAAAGTCAGTGGCGGCGGAGAGCTGACGATGCAGGACAGCAACCCGACGGCAACGCATACCGGGGAGAATGCCTCCCTGCCCGTCGGCGGCGTGATCACCGGCGGCAGTCTTTCAAGCGGCGGCGGCGTGCTTGTCAACCGTTCCGGCTTTATTATGGAGGGCGGCACCATTTATCATTGCAGCGCAACCACCCAAGGCGGCGGCGTCATGGTCGCTATTGGCACCTTTACCATGAATGGCGGCACCATTCAGGACTGCAGCGCGAGTCGAGGCGGCGGTGTGTATACTGACCTCAATTCCGTCGTGACCCTGAACGGCGGCACCATCCGGGACTGCACCGCAAGAAGTGAAGGAGGCGGCATATATGCCTCTAGTAACACTACCCTGAACGGCGGCACCATTCAGGGCTGCAGCGCAACAAACGGCGGCGGCGTGTATATCTACAAAGAGTTTACCATGAACGGCGGCAGCATTGAAGACTGCACTGCAACAAGCGGATCCGGCGGTGCTGTTCTCAATAAAGGCGACTTTCTTGCATATGGCGGTGAGATCAATGGCGAGGTTCAATTGAGCTTAAACGACACGATCCAAACCGCGGACTCCGGTGACTGCACGGTGTTCTACGATAAGGTTACGAACTCCGGCACCATCAACGGCGGTGTCTACTACGGCGGTGTTGAGAACCATGGTACCATCAGCGGCGGCATCTACTACGGCGGTATTCAAAACGATGTCGGCGGTGGTATGGCCGTCGGAACGGTAAGCGACACATATTACACGGTCAGCTTTGAGCTGAACGGCGGCAGCGGCTCCGTCCCGACCCAGTGGTTCGTCAATGTCAGCACCGCACCGGCGCTGAAGCCGACCGATCCCACAAAGGAGAATTGTGTCTTCACAGGCTGGTACGACGGCGATACAGAATACGACTTCACCCAACCCGTCACGGAGGACATCACCCTGACCGCGAAGTGGGT
>JBJFGB010000163.1:0-34981 GCA_051892295.1 Faecousia sp.
GGTAGTTCCTGCACCGGCGCGCCGAGGTCGTCGCGCCCTACGGCGTACTGCTACCTATCTCAAAGGCTCGTATTTTAGAAAGAAAAGTTTTAGTCTTAACAGCCTACTACGAGGGTGAATTATTTATGCTCGGCTTCGAATTTCTTCAGGCATTCGACGAGGGCTTCCACGCCGTCCTTCGGCATGGCGTTATAGACCGACGCGCGCAGACCGCCGACGGACTTGTGACCCTTGAGGTTTTCAAAGCCTGCCGCCTTGGTGTAGGCGATGACCTCGGCGTCGAGCTCCTTGTCGCCCGTGACGAAGGGGATGTTCATCAGGCTGCGGTCCTCGGGAACGACGGTGCCCTTGAACATTGCGGAGGAGTCGAGGAAGTCATAGAAAACCTTTGCCTTCTCGATGTTGCGCTGCTCCATTGCGCCGAGACCGCCGATCTTCTTGAGATACTTGAAGACCTTGCCGCAGACGTAGATCGCCCAGCAGTTCGGGGTGTTGTACATGGAGCCTGCGTCGGCATGGGTCTTATATTGCAGATAGATGGGAAGCTCCGTCAGATCGTCGCGGATGAGATCCTCACGGATGATGACGACGACCATGCCGGCGGGACCGACATTCTTCTGCACGCCGGCATAGATCATGCCGTAATCGCTGACGTTGCAGGGCTTGGAGAGGAACATGGAGGACTGGTCGGAGACGAGGACATGACCCTTCGTGTTCGGCAGCTTGTTCCATGTGACGCCGTGGATTGTCTCGTTTTCGCAGATGTACACATAGTCCGTATCCTCGGGGATGTCGAGGTCGGAGCAGTCGGGGATGTAGGTATAGTTCTTGTCCTTCGAGGAGGCAGCGACGATGACTTCGCCGACCTTCTTCGCTTCGGCAATCGCCTTCTTCGACCATGCGCCCGTCTCGATGTAGACAGCCTTGCCGTTCTTCATCAGGTTCATCGGGATCATGGAGAACTGGAGCGTTGCGCCGCCCTGAATAAACAGAACCTTATAGTTGTCGGGAATGCCCATGAGATCGCGCAGATCCTGCTCTGCCTCGTCGATGATCTGCTGATAGACCTTCGAGCGGTGGGACATTTCCATGACGCACATGCCGGAGCCCTTATAGTTCATCATTTCGTCGCGGACTTCTTCGAGAACCTCCTCGGGCATGGTGGCGGGACCTGCGGAGAAATTGTAAGTACGACCGTAATTCATTCGTGTAGCCTCCTGTAATTTTTGGGCATCCTGCCCATTTATATAGATAGTATACGCCAACATTTTCAAATAATCAACAGGGAAAAATAAAAAAATTTTTGCTGACAACAAAAATTTTGAGGTTTTTTGAAAAATCTGCGTTTCGCACAATTTGTGCTTGCGCTTTTTGTGCAGCCTGACAACAGGAAAACGAAGCGGTGCGCAGACGGTAGTTCCTGCATGAGATTGTGCCTGTAGGGCGGGGACATGTCCCCGCCGACCGCGTAAGCGGCAGACAGTTCAGACAAACATATTTGTACGCACGAGGTAGTTCCTTCACCGCCGGGGACATGTCCAGCCCTACAGAGGTTTCAACGACACGGGAGCATTTGCAAGTTAGAAAGTTCCTGCGTGGGCGGACAGAGTCGTCCGCCCCTACAGTTAGGTATGGTCGGCTTTGGATATTACACGGTTTCGTTATGCGGATTTTCACCACGGTACTTCCGCCGCGTTGCCATACCGCCTCGAATGTGCCGTTCCGCCTTGTTTTGCGCTAAAATGGCGCTGACCTCCTCATACAGTGCGCGGTTGCAGTGCGGCAGACGCTCGGATAGATCCTTATGTACGGTCGATTTGCTGATACCGAACTGCTTGGCAGCGGCGCGGACGGTAGACCGATTTTCGATGATGTACACAGCCAAATCACAGGCTCGCTGTTCAATGTTCTCCCTCATGTATCTAACCCCCTTTAGCTGTGCGTCCAAAACAGAATATGCACGCGGCAGGGGGAATATCCGTCCCGAGAGAGAAAAGCATCCGCTGGACAGGAAGACAAAATAAAACGGTGAAGGGCAAATGCACCCCCCACCGTTTATGACTCCCTGCGTGTGGAACGCCGAAAGCCGATGGATTCTCTTAGGAACGAATTTGTTTGACGATGGCAGCGGTCTGCCTGCACAGGGCGGCGATTTCGTCCCAGTCCTGCGCCTCAAGCAGCTGACTGCTGACCATATAAGACCCGCCGCAGGCGGCAATGAGCGGACAGGAAAGATATTGCGCGAGATTTTGCAGGGAGATGCCGCCGGTCGGCATGATGCGGAACATCGGGAACGGTGCGCTCAGTGCCTTAATCTTTGCCAAGCCGCCGGACTGTTCCGCAGGGAAGAATTTCAATAGCGTCAGCCCGAATTTGAACGCGGCGTGATAGTCCGAAGCCGTTGTGCAGCCCGGGAAGATTGGCATGCATTTGCTTTGACAGTAGGCGACAAGCTGCGGATCAAAGCCCGGCGTCACGATAAATTCCGCGCCTGCCTCCAGCGCAGCGTCGATCTGCGCCGTCGTCAGAATTGTACCTGCGCCGAGGAGCAGCTCAGGACAGGCTTTTCGCATCAGACGGATGGCTTCCGCCGCGCCTTCCCTGCGGAAGGTGACCTCCGCTGCCGGAAGCCCGCTGTTTTGCAGTGTTTTTGCCAGCGGAACCGCGTCTGTCTGCGGATGACGGAGTGTGACGACCGGTATTACGCCGAGGTCATAGATTCGCTGTTCTACCGTTTGCATCTGTTATCCTCCCACAGCACCGCTTTCATACGCCGGAATAGGAGGAGAAGCCGCCGTCAATGGGCAATACGACGCCAGTGATGAAACCGGCTGCCTGCTCGTTGACCAAAAACAGCAGTCCGCCTTCCAACTCCTCCGTCTCGCCGAAGCGTCCCATTGGCGTGGCGGCAAGGATCTTTCCGGTGCGGGCAGTCGGCGTGCCGTCGGCATTCCAGAGCAGCGCGGCGTTTTGCTTCGTGGAAAAGAAGCCGGGTGCGAGGGCGTTGACACGGATTCCGACCTTGGAGAAATGCACAGCCAGCCATTGTGTGAAGTTGGAGACCGCCGCCTTTGCGCCGGAGTAGGCGGGAATTTTGGTCAGGGGGGTAAAGGCGTTCATGGAGGAGACATTCAGGATGCAGCAGCCCGAACGCCCGACCATCTGCTGCGCGAACGCCTGCGTCGGGATGAGCGTTCCCAAAAAGTTCAGGTTGAATACAAAACCGACGCCTGCAGCGTCGAGATCAAAGAAGCTTTTGGTATCTGCGTCAAGGTCGCCAAGCTCAAAATATTCTTTGTCCGTGGTCGCCTTGGGGTGGTTGCCGCCCGCGCCGTTTACCAAAACATCGCAGGGACCGAAATCCGCCGCGACCTGCTCCGCCACGGAACGGCAGACTGCCGCATCCAGCACGTTGCAGGCGTAGGCTTTTGCCGTGCCGCCCTCTTCGGCGATCTCACGGGCAAAGCCTTCGGCGGCTTCCTCGTTAAGATCCAGCAGAGCCACCTTTGCGCCTGCCCGCGCCAGCACCTTGGCAAAATAGCTGCACAGGACGCCGCCTGCGCCGGTCACCACGGCGACCTTGCCGGAAAGATCCGTGTTTAAAACATTTTGCTTCATCTTAAGCTTCCTTCCTTTCCATCTCTTTTTCACATGCCTCAAACAGTCCGTTGAGATATGCCGCTCCAAGCGCGCGGTCGTAAAGACCGTAGCCCGGCTTTCCGCGCTCGCCCCAGATCATTCTGCCGTGATCCGGACGGACGTAGCCGCTGTAGTTATGCTCGGCCAAGGCGCGGACAATCTCATAGATATCCAGCGACCCGCACGACGACAAATGTGCCCGCTCTTCAAAGGAACCGTCCTCCAGAATCTGCACATTTCGGATGTGCATGAAGGCAATGCGGTCCCACGCCGCATATTTGGCGACCATCGCGGGGATGTCATTGCTTTCTGCGCAGCCGAGGCTGCCGGTGCATAGGCAGAGACTGTTGGCAGGGCTGTCCACAATACGGAGCAGACGGTCCAAATTGGCTTCACAGGTGACGATACGCGGCAAGCCGAAAATGGGGTAGGGCGGGTCGTCCGGATGGATCGCCATGCGGACGCCGCATGCCTCCGCCACCGGAATCACTTTCTTCAAAAACCGCTCCAAATTGCGCCACAGTCCTTCTTCTCCCAGCGCGCCGTATGCGCTGATTAGCTCGCGCACTTCCTCCTGCGTGTAGCTTGCGTCCCAACCGGGGAGGTGAATGTCCTCGGTCAGCGGGTCCAAATCCTTCATCTGCGCCCAATACATGACCAAGCTTGTGGAGCCGTCCGGCGCCTGCTTATCCAACTGCGTCCGTGTCCAGTCGAAGACCGGCATAAAATTGTAGGTAATGCATTTCACGCCATAGCTTGCGCAGCGGCGGATGTTTTCGCAGTAGACCTCCAGAAGCTGCTCGACCTTGCCGCGCCCCAATTTGATGTCCTCGTGCACCGGAATGGATTCCACGACCTCAAAGCTCAGCCCGTGGGCTTCGCATTGCGCGCGAATGGCAGCCAAACTTTCGTCCCGCCACACTTCACCGGGTTTTACATCATATACGGCGGAGACGACGGAGCGCATTCCCGGAATTTGCGCAATATATGCCAGCGGAACGGGATCCGTCTCACCGTACCATCGAAAAGAGAGCTGCATATGCATTGTTGTTCCTCCTCAGAATCTTACTGTGTTACTGTTGTGCAAAAGCGCATCATGATAGTGGCAAATTCACTGCGCACGGCGTAGCCCTGTGGGTCCAAGCGGAGATTCTCCTTGCCGACGATGAGCCCTGTGCCGACCGCCCATTCCATGCCGCGACGCGCCCATTGCGCCGTATCGTTCCCGTCAATTAAGACACTCAGATCGCCTGTCGCGGAGACGTCATAGCCCCGATAGGCGGCATAGCGCCACAGAATGGTTGCCATTTGCTCCCGTGTAATGGGATCCTTCGGACCGAAACGACCGCCTCCATAGCCCTCTACGATCCCATTGGCGGCAGCCCATGTGACGGCCTCGGCGTACCATGCGCCCTCCTCCACATCCGTAAAGGTGCGCTGCGCCGTACACTGCGCGCCCTCCAAGCGGAACAAAACCGTCACCAGCATGGCGCGGTTCGTGGCGCTGTGCGGGCTGAAGCGATGCTCGTCCGTGCCGTTCATCAGGTGATGTTCGACTGTGTAGTGGATGCCGTCGTGATACCACAGCGACAAGTCTAAATCCGTGAACGCCGCCGCGGGGCAGCTCTCATCGCGGGGACAAGCCTCATCCGTAAACTCCGCCGCAGGGCTGTCCTCATCCGAGGGATCTTCCTCTGAAATGACAGTGATTTCCTGAAATACGGCGGATACGGTAATGTCACAATCCGGCATCCGCAGCAGGTAGATCCCCTGTCCGAGGGCAATGACGGCGACGGTACCGCCTGCCGCGTCCGTTACCGTCAGACCGATCAGTGTGCAGCCTTCGTCGGGAGTCACCGTCAGAAGCACTGCGGCACCCGCTGCAGCAATGGAAGGACCGGCGACCACGATACCGCCGACAGCCGCCACTATGTTGACGCGGTGCAGCTCGGGCATTGTTACGGGAACTGCCGCGACGATGTACAGATCTCCCTCAACCGTCATTTGGAAGCCGAAGCCCGCCTGCAGCTCGCAGTGATAGGGACCTGCATCCAGCCGGAATACGACCTCTCGGGAAATTGCTACCGTGCCTGCGACGTCCGCCGTCAGTGTGATGGTGCCGCCGTCCGGTACCGCTGCGACCGCAAGGGCGAGAGAGTGATAGTAGGTGATTTCTCCGTCCAATGTAATCTGCGCTACCGGCGACGACACGGGCTCTTCTGCGAAAGCTGTGGGCAGCATTCCGAAGACCATGCACATTGCCAAAAGGATTGCCAAGATTCTGTGTTTCATTCCTACACGACCTTTCTTCCATGTTTCATACGGCTCCTTGATTGCAAGCTTTCGCCAAGGGTGCCGTTGGTTTGTCATTGATAACGCCTGGGGTAAATCGTAGGGCGCAGCGACAGAGGGTGTCCGTCCGCGTAGTATACTGCTAAATCTAAAACTTTATAAAGCAGCTTCATCGGCGGAACGTAGGGCACGACGACTCGGCGTGCCGTCCGCGAAGCGGCAGACGGTACAGACGAACGAGTTTGTATGCATTTGGTAGTTCCTGCACCGGCGCGCCGAGGTCGTCGCGCCCTACGGCGTACTGCTGCCGAGCTCAAAGGTTTGCATTTTGAAAGTGGAGTTTTAGACTTAACTGCCTAGTAGGGGCGGACAACACAGACGAATATGCTTGCAGGCAGTGGCGGTTCCTGCACGCTTTGGCCCTACAAATGGGGCAGCAAGGGGGAGTGCGCGAGACTGTCATGGTGTCAGCGTTTCACAATGACACGGGAAGGATGGTGTTTCGGTGCAGCCGAAATAGCGCACTGCGTTAGAATAGGAGATATCGCGCACCAGACGCCCTAATGCGTTCATGTCATCGGGGTATTCGCCGTTTTCTACCCAAGCACCCATCAGGTCGCAGAGAATGCGCCGAAAATACTCGTGGCGCGTATAGCTCAGAAATGAGCGTGAATCCGTCAGCATCCCGACGAAATTCCCCAGCAGGCTTTGACTCGCCAGATCGGTCAGATGCGCTCGGATGCCCTTTTGATTGTCGTTAAACCACCATGCGCTGCCGTGCTGCAGTTTTCCCGGACAGCCGCTCCCTTGAAAGGAGCCGATCAGCGTGTCCAAAAAGAGATTGTCTCCGGCATCGAGGCTGTACAGAATCATACGGGGTAGACGATTGGAGGAATACAGATGATCCAGCAGCTTTGCCAGCGCAGCGGAGCCGTTGTTTGGACCGATGCAGTCAAAGCCGCCGTCCGCACCCAATTGCAGGAACATCTCGGAATTCGGATTCCGCAGGCAGTTGTAATGCAGCTGCATGACCCAATCCATCCGTGTATATTCGCCTGCGCAATAGACCAGCAGCGCAGTTTTCACCGCTTCCGTCTCCGCTGCGCTGATTGCTTCGCCGGAGAGACGTTTCTTTACCGCTTTGTCCGCTTCCTCGCGGGTGAACGAACGGTAGACCATGTGATCCAGCCCGTGATCGCTGGAACGGCATCCATGTGCGGAAAAATACGCCATACGGACGGACAGGGCTTTTTCCAAGCTGTCGATGCCGTCAATGTGCACGCCGGAAACCTGCGCTAATTCCGCGATATATGCCGCCCAGTCTGCCTTTTCGAGGTTTAGGGCTCGGTCGGGGCGGAAGGTCGGGGCGACCACTGTGCCGAAGGTCATATCCTCGTGCAGCTTTTCATGCCAAAATAAAGGGTCGATCGGATCGTCCGTCGTGCCGATAAACGCCACATTGCTCCGCGCGATCAGCCCGCGCACGCCCATGTCCGGCTGTTGCAGCTTGCGGCAGGTAAGCTCCCACACCTGCTGCGCTGTATCGCCATTCAAAATGCCCTCGTACCCGAAATATCGTTTCAGCTCCAAATGGCACCAATGATACAGGGGATTGCCGATGGCTTTCGGCAGAACCTCCGCAAATTTCCGGAATTTTTCCCGCGGGCTTGCGCTGCCGGTAATAAAAGTCTCCTCCACGCCGTCAGCGCGCAGCAAGCGCCATTTGTAGTGATCGCCACCCAACCAAAGCTCCGTCAGATTTTCATAGTGCCGATCCTCAAAAATCTCCTTGGGACTGACATGACAGTGGTAATCCATAATGGGCAGCTTTTCGGCATAATCGTGGTACAAGGTCTTTGCTGTTGGAGAGGTGAGCAGAAAATCCTCCGTCAGGAAGGGCTGCACGTTGAAGCACCTCCCAAATTTTCATAAAATTGTGCGAGCAATGCCTGCTGATACGCGCCGCTGTACGCGCCGGAGAGCAAACGCGGCAGCGCCTCGGTAATCAGCCGCTCCCATGCCTCCGCTTCATGACCTGCCAGTATGGGATAGTACAAGATATGGTTCTCCTCTGCAGCCTGCGCGTCGCCCGGGGCATCTCCCAGCACAAGAATGCGGTCGCTCGCGTAGCCCTGCGCCATCAATTTGCGGATGCAGTCCGCCTTGGTTCCGGCATCCTGCGCCATGACATAGTCCATGTATGACAAAAAACCGAAGCGGCTCCACTCCGCCTGCACTGCCTGCGGATTCGCGGAGGAGACAACGGCAAGATAAGCATAGCCGTGCAGCGTCTCCAATGCCTGCTTCACCCCGGTAAAGGGACGGATCTCTTCCGATATCTCTTCGATTTTTTGATTGACACGATGCGACCAATCCAAGACCTTTTGAAAGATCGGATGATTGCTTGCTCGCAGTTCCGCCTCGATTGCGGCGTTGGAAAAGGTTGCGGTGGTTTGGCACCATTGCCGGTACTGCGGTAAACCGTCGATTTCCGTATAGGCGGTGTGGATCTCCGCCAGCATCTTTTCCAGCCCCAAAAAGCGATTGATCCCCCGCGTCATGGAATAGAGATTGATCTCATTCCAGCGTTCTAAGATCGGGGTTTTCCATTCCTCCAAATGCCAAACGTCGATGATGCAGGGTCCGAAGCAGCGGCGATGCTTAATTTCCATAGAGTCAATCGCGCAGCCGTCCGAGTCGATACAGATCAGATAATTTTTCAAAGTGCACCTCACAGTCCGGTGTCAGAGCGCCCGCAAAACGCGTCTACGGGGCTGACGCCTTTGAATTCGGATTCACCCATCAGCTTCGCAACCGTCTGCCGCAGCGCCTCTCGGCTGCCGTTATAGGTATTGATATAGGTCGGCACCATCGCAAGATCCAGAAGGTGAAACGGATATGCCACCGAAATGGCTGCCGTCGGCACCTCCGAGGCATACCACGGGATCTCAGGACCCATCGGAATCTGCCACTGGAGGCTTCTGCCGTTCGTGACGGAAAAGGGCGCGATATTCAGCAGGACAATCGCCGCGTCATATTCGCTCGTAAAACGCTTGACGGACATCTCTGCCAAAAATTTCTTGCCGTTGACCCCCTTGGGACTGAGATATCTCAGCGGCTTGAGCCGATATATCGTCGGTTCAAAACCCTTGGCGCGCAGCTCCTCCGCCAAAAGACCGCTGACGGGATTCTTTCGGTTTTTCAGCTTGGACTGAAGACTGGTATCCTCGGCGGTATAGATGATGATCCGCTTGTGCGTTTCGGGACGCCAAGGAAGCTGATTCTTGCTGTTTTTTACCAGTGTAACGGAGCGGTCAATGATTTCTGCCGCTTTTTGCTTATGCGCAGGCGAGCCAATGACGGACAAACCTTCCTTTTTTGGAATTAAGGTGCCTTCGGCTTGCTTTCGATGCAGTCCGAGAGACGCTTTGAACGCCAGCACGGTTTTGACTGCCTCATTCAAGCGCTCCATGCTCAGACGGCCGTCGGACAGGGCTTCGCACAAATAGCCGATATCCTCGTCGTGGTCGCGGTAATACAGGATCATATCGCAGCCGCTCATCAGCATACGGGGGATGAAATCATGCCGGCGCATTCTGCCGGTGATGCCTACCATATGGGTAGCATCCGTAATGATGAGACCGTTGAAGCCTAATTTTTTCCGCAGAAGCCCCTGTAAAAGCTCCGGCGCTACGGTGGCAGGCAGGATATCTTCGTCCTTGATCCCCGGGCAGAGGGCGCGGCTGTAAGACGGCAGCGCGATGTGTCCGATCATCACGCTCTGCACGCCCGCGTCGATCATCCCCTGATATATCTTGCCGTAGGTTGCGTCCCACTCCTCACAGGTGCGGTCGTTGTAGGTCGTGACCAAATGCTGATCGCGCTCGTCGCAGCCGTCGCCGGGGAAGTGCTTCATGCAGCAGGCAACGCCGGCATCCGTGGCGCCGCGCAGATATTCCAAGCTCATGCGTAAAACGGTGTCAGGGTCGCTTCCGAAGCTGCGGGTGGGAATGATGCAGTTGCGCCAGTTGAAATCAACATCCACAATGGGAGCGAAGGTCCAGTTACAGCCGACGGCGGCTGCCTCCTTGCAGCCATAGTAGCCTAAATAGTAGGCGTTTTTGGGATCCTGCGTGGCTGCAATGGCGATCTCTTCGCCGATCTTTGTGCCGCCGGAGACCGCGCCGTTGCCGCCTGCTTCCACATTCGCGGCGATCAGCGCCGGAATTTTGCTGCTCTGCTGAATGGCGGCATTCTGTGCCCACAGCTTTTCCGGCGGCATGTTGTTATACCGGAAACCGCCCAACTGACAACTGCCTTGCAGCCGCTTGACCTCCTTCGGACTATTGCCCCAGAGCATATCCACGAAAACCTGATTCAACTTTTCCTCCAAGGTCATGCCCGCGAAGGTTCGCTCCACCCAGTCTAAATCTCTCTGCGTTAAGTAAAACGGCTTTTTTGTGTAATCCATCGTGTTCCTCCTTATTTTTTTTGCAGAGCAGCTTGAATCTCCGCCATTCGTTTGTCGTCTAAATCGTAGAATTTCATCGCGATCAGCGAGGCAATGTGACCCAAGATCGGAATACCGCAGAAGCATAACAGGATCACGGTGTCAAATTTCGTCCCCATTGCCTGATTGGGTGGGATCACGGTGCTTCCCACGCCGGCAAAGGTCAGCGCAAGACCTACGATCAGGTTGGAGAGGCTGGAAAGCAGCTTATCCACAAAGGAGAAGATCGTGCCGATCATTCCGGGCACGAAGCGTCCGGAACGGTAGGTTTCGTAATCCGTGCAGTCCGCCAGCATGGGTACGACGCTGCCGTTGGACAGACAGTAGATGCAATTCTGCACGACCAGCAGAGTCAGCCAGATCCAAGGATGCTCCGGATTCGGCGGGAAGACCAGCAGGACGAACAGCATGAGCATGGAGCCTATCGTGCCGATCACAAAATTCCGCTTCAGCCCCTTTTTGCGCGAGATCGCTACGCCGACGAAGGCTGCCGCCATGATGGGAAGCAGGCTGACCATCGTGTATTTTCCCTCCAGCGCCGAGTTGCGCAGCAGGTTTGAGCAGACATATACCAAAAGTCCGTTGCTCAGCATCAGACCTAATTTGTCCGTTGCCGCGGAGATGATTAGCATCTGAACGGGGCGATTATGCGCAATGATGCCCAAATAATCCCGCATTCGGATCCGCACTGCCGCGGAGCGCTCGTAATATTGCGGCTTGTCCTTTTTCCAAATTCCGATGATCGCCAGTACGGTCAGCGACAGCATCAAAAGACAAATGATCTTGGAAGCCGCAGCCCACATTGCGGGGTTGCGCATTCCCTCTCCCACATACGCGCCGACGGCGTATTTTTCGGATAGAAGCATGGTGATCAGGACGGAGATGAACGCGCCGACCAGCCGGGTGCTTAAGGCTTCAAAGCCCGCGTATAAGGGGCGCTGCTTGGGGTCGTTGGTCATTATCGCCTGCGCCGCCTTTGTCACCGTGGTTTGACAGGTATAGCCGAGAATGTAAATGATATAAAAGACCGTGGTATAAACATAAGCCCCGCCGACGCTCATGTTCTGCGGCGCATGAAATATCGCGAGAATACACAGACACATGATAAGACAGCCTGCAGCCATAAACGGACGAAAGCGCCCGAATTTTGTTTTGGTTTTGTCCAACAGATAGCCGATCAAAGGATCGGTGATGCCGTCAAAGACACGCATGAGCGTTGCGATTGCGCCGACGACGACAGCCATCAGCCCCAAAACATTTTGGGTAAAATACGCATACCGTCCCATGAGGAGCAGCGCTGCGTTCGTGGCGGCGTTATTCAGGGTAAACAATGCGATCTGCCATACCTTGGCGCGGTTGTAGGTCGTGATTGGTTGTACTTCTCCCATGATGAAACCGTCCTCCTCTTTTTATGTCCTATGGTCATGCTTTGTCTATGGATATCTCGAGCAAGGAAATGTCGTTGTCTCCCAGAGTTGTTTGCAGCTGTAGAATGCCGCTTTGATAAGAATAGGGAAGTGCTTCCGGCACAACATCCGATTCGTGCGCAATCTGCCGCACTGTCTCCGGCGTGGGAACCTGCGGCGCGCCCTTAGCTTCCCATACGCGCAGAGGATTGCCGTGAGTCTCGTCAATGCGCCGTATTACGACGTGCGCCGGAGCCGATGCCAACTCGATGCGAAGTGTAATGTCAGTTCGTTCCGACGTTGGATGAAAATTCAGCTTGCTGAGCAAAATCTGTATTCCCTGCCCCGAACGGAAGGCAGCGGCATCCATCCCCTCCGCCGTTTGCGCAAGGGGATAGCGTTCCGCGCCCACATCCGCCAGCATTTGCAGGGCATGGTAGGCAGGCTTCTTGATCCCGCTTTGCGTCAGCAGACCAAAGCCGCCGTGAAATTCTTCGGGGAAAGGATGCAGTTCTTCAAACAGATCCGTAAAGCACCAGATCGAAGAACCGTCAATCGTGTCCTGCGTTCCGAGAATGGTATGCACGAGATAGGCTGCTTGCATCCGTGTGTCATTACAGGGGGCGGAGAAGGAGGCGCACATGTTCCACTCGGTGTAATACACCGGAAGCCCGGCAGCGTCTCGCTTTGCTCTCTGAGAAAAGCGGATCAGCGCGTCCTCATTCATACTGTCCGTTACGGTTTTGACCTTGGTGACAGCGCGGTAAAGGTCGAGCATGCGGTCGTGCGGCAGTGTTTTTCGCTGTTTTACACCGGCAAGCAGATCCATGCTGAGCTTCATCTTTTCGTCCCTGCCGTTATCCTCCAAACCGCCGAGGGGATCGCCGGCATATTCGTGCGTGGTGATAAAATCAATGGGCAGGTCTTTTTCTCCGCAATATGCCAGAAGCTCCGGCACCCATTTACTCCCCGAGGTGGAAGGTCCGCCCACCCGAAGCTGTGTGTCAATGTCTTTGATTGCCCGCACGGTGGTTCCGTAAAGCCTGAAATAATCCCTTCGGCTTCCCGCAAAAAACGGAAGCTGCAGGTCAGGCTCATTCCATACCTCAAAATACCACTGCCTTACCTCGTCAATGCCGTAGCGGTCGATGAGAAATTGGATAAAGTCCTGTATATACGCGTACCACGCATCATGGCTTTTCGGCGGCGAGATGTTCGGCTTGTAGTAAAACAAGCCCCTCCGTTTTTTCTTTGCCAAATGCTTGGGCATGAAGCTCAACTCTACGAATGGCTTCATACCGGCAGCCAAAACGGTATCGTATGCTGCGCCGCACCAGCGAAAGCTCTGCTCGGTATAATCGGAGCCACCCGGGATCGGCAAAAAGTCGGACATTTTGTGATAGGTATGCATATCGTCGCAGAAAATGCCGTGGAAGCGGACGCGCTGAATCTTTAGCTCCTGACGGACTTGCTTCAGCTGCTCAAAATAGTCCCGCCGTAAAGCGTAGGTAGCATGCGGACTGCCGACACAAAATTGCCAATGGTTATGAAACGGAACCGTAGGATCGTCTTTCCGAATTTCAATTAACACATGTGTGCCCTCCATTTGGAACTACCGTTTTGGACTTCTGCTTATGACTGCTGTTTGGAAGCCTGTTCCTTCTTCCGAGTGATTATAATCAGTACGATCAGATCAAAAACGGCTTCGAGGATCAGGGTGACTGCAGTGAAGGTCCACAGAACGATGGTTGAACGGAAGGGGTTGAGCAGAATAATGACCGCGAACAAGAGTGTCACGACAGCACTAAAGGCAGCCCAGCCCCAACGGGATTTGCATCGGATTGCGTCTACGGTAAATTCTACCTTGAAAAGACCGACGATAAGATTGGCGATGCCGTAAAGAATGGTCAATACCGGGAAGGTGGCGACAAACCACTCAGAGTTCAGGATGCAGAATACGCCGCAGATGATACCGAGCATACCTTTCACAAGCTGCTGCCCCAGCACAGCCTGTGCTGCCTCCGTCCGAAAATAGCGGATCACGTTGATAATACCGCTGACAAAAAAGATGGCACCGAGCGCAATAATGATTCCCTGTGTGAACCTGACGGGATTGACCAAAAGCAGAATGCCGACAAGCGCCTCCGCAATACAGGTAATGATACCGCCGAAGTTTTCTTTGATTTTTCCCATAAAATTTCCTCCTTTTTCTGATATGTGGGCGATCATAAGCCACCCTGGTTTGCGCGTGGCGAGGGTCAGGGCTTCCGCAATACCTCATAACGGGCGGCGATCAGCTTGACTGCCTGTTCGATGCCGGTTTTGCCGCAATCGATATACAGGTCATAGGTTTCGGGCGCGCCCCATGCGGTGTGGGTATAGTGCTCATAGTATTTTTTGCGCCTCTGATCCATCTTGTGAATCAGATGCTTGGCTTTCTGATGGGATAGATTTTCCTGTTCCATTTTTCGCTTGATCCGCTGCTCCTCCGGCGCGCTGATAAATACGGAGAGCACCGCTGCGTCCGAATCCCGCAGGACAAAGTCGGCACAGCGACCGACGAAAATGCAGCTCTCCTTTTTCGCAATCCGGCGAATCTCATGACTTTGCAGTTGGAAAAGCACCTCCGAGGTCGGAAGCCCGCGCGTGACATGATGGTTACCCTCGTGCACCGTTTGGAATAAAAACGGATTCGTTGCTTTCTCGTCGGACGATTCCAGCGTTTTGACTGCCATTTCGCCGTATTGACAAGCCAAATAGAGCAGATGCTTCTCATATACCTTGATCCCGAGCTTTTCGGAAAGACGTACTGCCACCTCATGCCCGCCGCTGCCGAACTCTCTGCCGACACAAATGATCCTGTTTCCCATGTTTGCTTCTCCTCTCTTTCTTTCGTGCTTCCTTATTTTTCTATTTTTGCCCTTACCCCTTCCGGAAGTGCTGCTTTGTCCATGTCCTCCGGAAAATCCAGTTGTGCTTCAAACGAGACCGCCGCGTTGGAGAGGACGACTTGAACGCTGCCGGTGCAAGAGAGGGTAATGCGCTCGATCCGATCATCGTGCAGGACGATTTGGAGGCTCCCGCTGTCAAAAAGAATGTCCATCCCTTCCGCAGCCGGTGCGATGGCGTAGGCGACCGTTTCCATGCCCGCCTCATCCAGGGAGAGCGTATAGGTGTATTTGCCGCCTGCCTCGCTGCAATTCAGCTCCGCGTTCAGGCAGAGCTGATAGGCAATGTCCGGAAGCCTTGCCGCCTCGACCGTTTCCGCCTCCTTCGCCGAGATTGTATTGCCGTTTTGGTCGCAAATGGTGTCGCCCGAAACGTACAGCGCGTAGCCGTTCTTCTGAATGGAGCTGATCTTGCCGTTCCAACGGTAAAAATCAAATCGGTCCTTCAGCGCCACGGGGCCGCAATCCGCTTTCAGCAGGAGCTGCGCGGCGATGGAATCCTCCTGCTGCAGCGTTTTCCACGCATCCATCAGCCGGAGCAGATCCTCTGAAAGCGGTTCCGCCGCCTGATAATCTCCGCTTCGAATCGCTGCTTTGACAGGCTCCGGAATCGATATGCGTTCCTCAGCTTCCGGCGGAAGGGTCAGGAGCGCAGAAACATGGAACGGCGTTTTTTCGGCGTCAGCCAGCGTGCCGCTGCCGGTGAACCGGAGCGCGGTCACCTCCTCTTGCGCTACCGTCATTTCCACTTGGACGCGGTTGGTATCCGCCAGTGTCTGTGCGGCGGAGGGGAGCAGCAGCTTCAAAACGGCGCTTGCATCCGTGCCCTCTGCCGTGATGGTATAGGTGCCGTCTCCCTTGTCGATCTCTACATGGCGGTACAGCTCCATAGCATGGGTCAAAAGCTGCGAATAGTCCGGAAACGCATCGGTCAGCTTGTAGGCGTTGCCGTTTTCGAGGAATACCGCGCCGTCGCAATCAAAGAGCGCTCTGCCGTCTTGGGAAATGGCTGTGACCTGATGTCCGTCTACCACTGTCCGCTCGACCGTTGCCGTAAAATCGCAGCGCTCGGAATCCAATTCCGCGTTGACAGTCAAATCCATCGTCAGCTCCTGCTTTTCCATACACTGTTTCAGAAGGTCGTAGGCTTCCAGACCCTCCATCAGCTCCGGCAGCAGGAAGAACGCCGCTGTTCCGCCGATGCCGACAAGCAACGCTAAAACAATCAGCAGCGGCGTGCGCCAGCGCTTGCGCTTCTTCGGCGCAGCGGACGCAGGCGCAGCGCCCTCCTCCGTTTCCTCCGTCTCGCCGTCGTCCGTCTCTGCTTCATCGGCGATTGCTTCCAAGGAGGTGCGCTTTTTCTTTTTGACGAGCTTTCGGATCAGGCAAATGAGGAGGATCAGCAGGACAAGGAGCAAAATGCCAGCAAGGAGCCAAACCCACCAGACCTCCGTGGTGGAAATGACGGCGATCTCTGCCTCCGTTCCCTCAATGGGGAAGGTCAGATAGCTGCCGATGATCTCTGTGTCCGCCTTATGCCAGCCGCCGGAGGTCTTCACATAGATGTCCAGATTTTCCGGATCGGCATCCGGCGCAAGGTAACGGACGGTATGCGTATCCTGCCCGTCGTCGGTGATCGTCACCCTCCATTGCTCCACGATCTGACGGCTGACCGTCTTGCCGGAAAAGCTCTTTGCAAGGAAGTCTCCCCAGTTGCTTGCGAGAAAATCAAATTCATCCGGCGTATTGGGAAGGGAAGTGACATTGGTAACCGCTTCGTCGTCAAACTGACCCTCCACAAAGAAGATCGGGCGGCCGCCGTTTCGCGTTTCTGTGTTGGACAGCGCGGTGACATAGGGCGTGTAAATTGCGGTAACGACTGTGTCAAAGTGGAGGTCGGTCAAATCCCTTCTATCCCAGCAGGCGTAATAGCCTTCCTTCTCCGGTATCTCGGGATAAACGCTCTCGTCAAAGGAGTCGCCGTACTCGATGGGAAGGGTTTTGACGATCACGCCGTCTGCCACAAAGGTCAGGGAAAGCTGCAAAAATGCGTCCGGAATGGGGATTGCCTCGTAGGCTGCGGCTTCGGCGGGCGGCTCCGCCTCCGTAGCTTCCTCAACATCCGTATCCTCCGTGCCGTCCTGTGTATCCGCAGATTCCGAGGTGTTCGGAGACGCCGTGCCTTCCTCGGTATCCGCAGTCTCCGAAGCTTCGCTGCTTTCCTGCGTCGGTTCGAGGACGATGCCGGTCCCGGCAAGCTCCAAAAGCGCCGCATAGGAGATCGGCTCGGCTTTGCCGGTATAGCTCCGCCCGTTGATGCCGGTCAGCGTGTCCGAAATGAAGTAGTTCTCTACATAATCGCCCGCGTCAACGCCGGAGACTGCGCCGAAAAATTCCTCCGCTTTCTCGATCTTGACCATGCTGTAACAACCGGCTACCGTGCCGGAGCTGCCTGCGATATCCTCCGTTACGCCGGAGCCGACAATGCCGCCGATGTATTTTTCACCCGAGAGGGTGCATTTTGCAAAGCAATGGCGGATGGTAGAGGCGGCTAAGCCGGCAATGCCGCCTGCGTAATCGCCGCTGCTGACGCTTACGCTGCCGTAGCCCTCCGAGCGGGCAATCAGACCTAAATCCATCCGTCCGCAGATACTGCCTGCATAGGAACGCTTCGCCGTGACACTTCCGTGATTGGTGCAGTTTTGAAGAATTGCCTTGACTTCCAGCTTCCTGCGCCGGTTTCCGTCCAAATTGGAGGTGATATCGTCCTCGGGGTCCAGCGCATACTCCATCGCCATGGCGCCTGCGATGCCGCCGACATTGATATCCCCGTCCACACTGCCGAAGTTGGTGCAATCGGAGACCTTGCCGAGGGTTACAAGAGCAATGTCCGTTTCCGAGCTGTCAATCAAAACGTCACCCTCGCCGTCCCCGAAAAACAGCTCCATCGTCGTGTCGGTGATTGCGTTGATCTGCTGCTGTATCGCGCGGACATCCTCGGAAAGCGTTCCGGAAAGACCGGCAATCTCGCCGTTTAACAGGCGAATCTGCCCGGACATGCCGGAAACGGCGGAGGAGATACCGCTTAGATTGGTCGTTACCGAAATCTGCGTGGAGGCGCTGACATTGCCGCTTGCGGCGGAATGGCTTTCTCCCTCCGCGCCGCTTTCCGTCAGACCGCCCTGAAGCTCCCCTTCATAAGTGATCTCTCCGCCGGTCACGCCGCCAATGGGCGTGACGATTGCGCCTGCGCCTCCTTCCAGCGCTCCGCTGCCGTTAAGCTCCGCCTGCGGGGGTGTGACGGTTATGCTGCCGTCGCTGTCTGTCTGCGCGCTGCCGCTTGCCGTGCCGACGATGGCGCCGGAGGTGCGAATGTCGGAGGCTGCCCCGGCGGCGCTGTCCATATAGTCCGCGATCCGGTTCAGCCGGATGCCTACGGTTCCGACGCCCGCATCTGCGTCCTCCAGCGCCTTTGTCAGCATGATGTCCAGTTCATCTAACTGGCGCTCTAATTTGCTGAGGGTGCTTTCTGTCACGTTTTGGGCGATATGCGGCTCCATCTGCCCGACAATGCCGCCGATATCTTTTCTGCCGAAGATCTCCGCGTCATTTTCGCAGCGATGGACATAGCCGCAGTTCCGCCCGACGACGCCGCCCACATTATAGCCGATATGCGGGTAGCCGACCGGCGCGCGGTTGTCGCAATCCGACACAATTCCGGAGGAATAGCCTGCAATGCCGCCGGTATCCGAGGCGGCGGTGCCGGTATCCATCGTGGAAAGCTTGGAAATGTCCATAGAAAAATCAAAGCTGATGTCCTGCGGCGTGAGGGTTGGATCGACGCTGACGGTGTTGACGTAGGCGCTGTTTTGGCAGTTTTCGAGGATGCCCAAATTGCATCCGACGATTCCGCCCGTCATTTTCTTTCCGACAACGGAGCCGCCTGCGCTGCAATGCAGGATCTGACCGGTTACGCCATTGATCCCGACAACGCCGCCGACGTTGCGCTCTCCGGATACGTTTCCCGTGAAGGTACAATCGATGACTGAGCCGTAGTTTTCGCCGATGATACCGCCCACGTTGCTTCCGCCGGGGAGAACGGAGCCGCTCACGGTCAAATCTTTGACGACGGCGTTCTCCTGCAATACGCAAAACAGTCCGCAGGGGGTCGCGCTCTGCGTGAGCTGCACGTCGCTGATGGTGTAGCCGTTGCCGTCAAAGCTTCCACCGAAGGTGGGGATCATCGGAGCTGCAATGCCGGACAGGGAGATATCCGCCGTAAGGATCACATTTTTCCCCGGCGACCAAGTATCTAACGTGCAGCTTTGCGCCAATGCCGCGAAGTCCTCGGCGGTGCTGATATATATGGTTTCCGAAGCCCCGGCGGCAAACAGCACCGGCAGCAGGGAGAATAACAGCGCTACGATCAGCAGCAGCGCAAGGATTCTACAAAATATCGTCTTCTGTTTCATCTTCCGCTCCTTCCTCGGCTACCCCGCCGGAGATTACATTCAGGTTCACATCACCGTCCACGGTGGCGCGAACCATGCCGCTGATTGTGCCGTGAATCTCGCCGCGTACCATGCCCTCGATACGAACCCGACCGCCGGCGCTGACCGTCCGTTCCTTGACCGGCATGGAGAACGAGGTCTTGTCAACCAATTTACTGCCCAACAGCAGAATCTGCGGCAGCACGAACATGACCAGAATCAAAGAAATGACGGTGCCTCTGCCGATGCTCTGCCCGATGCCGACAATGGCGGCGTCGGAGGTCATTCTGCCAATCAGGGTGCCCGCCACCGCCAGAATGCTGCCGGAGGTAATCAGGGTGGGGAAGGCAAAGTTCATGGTCTCGATGATTGCCTGCTTTGGCGGCATGTTATGTTTTAACTCGTTGAAACGGCTTGCAATGACGATGGCGTAGTCGATATTGGCACCCATCTGTATCGAGCTGACGACAAGGTAGCTCATAAAGAAAATAGAGGTATCGGTGATTGTCGGGATAGAGAAGTTAATCCAAATTGCGCCTTGAATCACTAAAATCAGAAGCACCGGCATCCCTGCGGACTTGAAGGTGAACAGCAGGACGACCAAAACAATCAGAATCGACACAATGGTGACGACCAGATTGTCCTGCTCAAAGGATTTTTGAAAGTCATATTCCGTTGTGGATTCGCCCACAACATAGATATTTCCGTCAGGATAGTAGAGCCTTGCCGTATCGCGCAGGGTGTCCAAAAAGGTGTAGGTTTCGTCGCCGCTCACCGGCAGCTTCAGGTAGACGAGGATGCGGTTATAATCCTTGCCTTGCAGTTGATTTTTGCCGCTCTCCATCATGGTCTTTGCTTCGTCCAGCAGCGCCGCCTGCTCCTCGTCCAATGCAACGATGCCGGAGTCGATTTGCTCGCAGGCGAACAGCAGAATGTCAATCAGCGGCACGCTATAGGTCGAGAGGCTTCCGACAATCTCTCCGTAGTCCTTGCTCTGCGCCGCATAAGCAGCGTAGAGCATTTGGGCTGCCTCGTAATCGAGCTCCGTCAGCTCCGAAAACTGCCGCGGCGTCAGTTTATCCGCAAGCATATAACCGTCCATCGCCTCGAGATTGGAAAGCCCCATTGTGTAGTCCACTTCTTCCAAGGTATCCAGCTTTTTCAGCAGCTCCCGTTCGGCATCATAATCCCCGCCGGGAACCACCAGCGCCACATAGTTTTCCGCGCCGAAGGTGTCCTCAATCCTGTTTTCCGCAATCTGCGTGTCGTTCAGCTTCGGTGTTTCCAAAATGCTGTAACCATAGGCGTAGGGGCAGTCGCCGGATAAATGGAATGCCAAAACCAACGCGGCGAGGAACAGCGGAGGAACGATATATTTTGTGGCATAGGCGAATTTTCCCACAAAGGGAATCTTTGGGATAAAGCTGCGGTGCTCGGTTTTTGCCATCAGCGGGCCGAACAGCATCAGCAGCCCCGGCATGACGATAAACACCGCCAAAAGCGCGTATAAGATCGCCTTGATGAGACAGATTGCCATATCGGGGCCGATTTTGAATTGCATAAACAGCATGGCGACCAAGCCGCCGATGGTGGTCAGGCTGCTGGCACCAATCTCCGGAATGCCCTTGCTCAGCGCTGTAATGACCGCCTCTCGCAGAGGCAGCGTCTTATGCTCCTCCTTGAAGCGGTTGCAAAGAATGACCGCATAATCCAGCGACAGCGCGAGCTGCAAAATGCTCGTTACGGAATTGGAGACAAAGGAGATGGTGCCGAGTAAAAAATTCGTCCCCAAATTCAGGATCATGGCGGTAATAAAGGTAAGAAGCAGCACGGGGACCTCCGCCCAAGTCTGCGAGGTAAAGCAGAGCACGGCAACAACAATCACCGCCACCCATACCATAATGACGCTGACCTCACTGCTCAGCGCCTCCGCCTGCTGGTCGCCGAGATCGGTGGAGACGTAATAATCCTCAGCTGCCAAAAGTGTTTCGATCTGCTCCAATGCGTCAAGACACTGCTCGTCGCTGTCCGCGTAGTCAAAGGTGATTGTGTACAGCGCGGACACCGCTTTATAATTCTCGTTCGAATCAAACGTGACGCTCTGCACGCCCTCCTGCGCGGAAAGCTCGTCATGCAATGCCTCTGCCCGCTCCAAGGTGATATTCGCTACCATGACGCGGGCACTGCCATAGGTAATAAATTGCTCCTCCATCACGTCCAGGCCCTGTCTGGCTTCCGAATCCTCCGGTAGGTATTCCGCAAGCTCGTTTTCCACCGTGATCCAATTTTGTGATATGACGGAAAAAATGATCGCGATCACCGTGATTAGAAAAAACAGATTTCGCTTATCCACAATGAAAGTGGCAAGCTTCATCATGAAATTGTTCCCCTCCTTGGGGGAGGATGATTCATGCATCAGCGTCTACGCTCCTTTGCTTTGTCACAGCTTCCGTTTCCCGAAGGACGATCCCCGTAATCGGAAAGAGATTTCGACCGCCTTTGAAGGATAGCTCCAAACCCTCCGGCGTGATTTGACCGGACGCGGTATAGGGAATGGTGCTCATCAGTGTCACCAGCGTTCCGGTAATCCTGCAATTTCCGTTTTCATCGATGCTCCCTTCAAACGGCTCCCGATGCGCCAGCACATTCATGAAGCCTCTGACCCGATCCCTCTCGAACTGTACCTCCAGTGTTCCTGACCGCCGACCGAGCGGCGTATGCATTTGAATACGATAGCTTCGTTTGCACACCTGAATGCCTCCCTTCCGCTTGTGTCTGTCAAAGCTTTTCTTCCTCAGTATAAAGGAACCGACCGCCGCATAAAACGGTCAAACAGCGGGGCTGTGTGGAAATACGGACAAACGCATTGCATTTGACGGACAAATGACCGATTTTATCCATTGAATGTTTTGATGGACAAATGTATAATAAATGACAAAGTGATAGAGGAGAATGCATATGAAGCACGAGACAGCTACGCGGATGACGAAAAGGCGGCTCGCGGAAGCCCTGAAAAAGGCGATGGGGACGAAACCGCTTTCGAAAATTACGGTCAGCGAGATCATCCAAGACTGCGATGTGAATCGGAAGACTTTTTATTATCACTTTGAAGACATCTACGCGCTGCTGAAGTGGATGCTGGAACAGGAAGCCATTGAGGTTGTGAAAAGCTTTGATCTGCTTGTGAACCCCGAGGAGGCAATCGCGTTCGTCATTGATTATGTGGACGCGAATAAGCACATCATCCATTGCGCCTACGATACGATGGGGCGGGATGAGATGAAGCGCTTTTTTTTGACGGATATGTATGGCGTGGTGCGCTCCATTGTGGACAGTGTGGCGCAGGAGCTGCGGGTGAGCGTTGACGAGGATTTCAAGGACTATTTGACGACCTTCTATACCGAAGCACTGGCTGGGATGCTGATCAATTATTTTCAGGGAGACGAACGCCGCAGCCGGCAGGAGTGGGTGGAATATCTTTTGCTGACTTTGAAAAGCTCCATCCCCAATGTCCTACGCGAAAAGAGCCGGAGGGAAGCCGAAGAAAAGACGTGACGTGAAAAAAGAAAGCTCATTGATTCGCCCTTTGAGGAAGGGGAATCAATGCGCTTTGTTATTTTGACGGATAGGGAAGTGCTTAACCAATATTGCTGCGGGCGGCAAAAAAGTGTCAAGGAACCCGTCCCCGTGACAACTAAGAAAGTGTCAAGGAACCCGTCCCCGTGACACACGTATTCGAACCGCCACCTGTACCGCTGGCGGCTGATAGCCGCCCCTACGAGAAGAATCGGAGTTTACGCCGTAGGGACGGATAGTATCCGCCTGTGTGCAGAAACTACCGAGTGCGTACAAACAAGCAACAAGATTGCCACGTCGCTGGCGCTCCTCGCAATGACAAGCAAGGCAGCCTATCGTGTCATTGCGAGGAGCGCCAGCGACGTGGCAATCTCAAGGTGTCGATTTGTACGTGGTCGGTAGTTCCTGCACGCGGGACGTCGAGGACGCCGTCCCCTACGAGGAGGGAGCGACATCTGTAGGGCGGGGACATGTCCCCGCCGGTGCAGGAACTACCGACTGCGTACAAGCTTGTTTATGCATCCTGTCTGCCGCTTCGCGGTCTTAGGGGACATGTCCCCGCCATACATGGGCAGCAAAAAGGAGCGCCCCGGGGGGGCGCTCCTTTGGGTTTGGGGATTACTTGTAGAGGACCTTATCGCAGAGGTTCTTGATGACCTGCGCGACTTGGGCTCTGGTGGCATAGCTGAGCGGGTCGATGGTGTTATCGGACATGCCGCGGATCAGACCGATGCCGACAGCCCATTCGACATAGGTCACAGCCCAGTCGCTGATGTCGTCGCGATCCACATAGCGATCCATGAACACTTCATTCTCCGGCGTCATATCCATGCCGAGGAAGTCACAGTAGCGGTACATGATCGCTGCCATTTCCTCACGGGTGATGTTCGCGTACGGGTCGAAGGTCTCTGCGTCTCTGCCGAGGACAATGCCGTTTTCGGCTGCCCATGCGACATACGGAGCATAGTAGCTGCCTGCCTCCACATCGGTAAAGGCAATGCCCGTGTACTCGGTCACATCCACGCCGGAAATTCTGCCGAGGACAGTGACGAACATCGCGCGGTTCATGTTCATATTCGGTGCGAACAGCTCTTCGCTGATGCCGTAGAAGTAGCCGCGGTCGGTCACGAAGGTCACTGCCTCATAGAACCAGTGATCCGTACGGACATCGACATAATAGGACGCGCCCTGTACCTCAAAGACAACATAGATGTCTACCGACGCTGCCGGCATGGTGAAACTCCAAGTTTCCACATAGCCCGGCGTGCCGTTGATGAAGGAGACGGGAACTGCGTAGCCGTACTCGTCAATGACGGTGACGGACTTGACACGGTAGCCGTCGTCGGGATCGGCGCTGATGATGACGCGGTCGCCGACATAGGCGGTCGTCTCAGGATCAAGCGTAACGGTGCCGTGACCCTGCTCGAAGAAGTTGAGTGCGTAGGAGTCCAGACCGTAGCCGGTCTTTTCGAAGGTGACGATGATCTCCACATCATGGCTCGGCATGGTGAAGGTGTAAGCGCCGCCCTCGGGCTTGATCTCCTCATTGACCTCGATCTTGCCGCCGTCCACTTCGATGGAGACAAGCTCCCAGCCTTCAGCGGGCGCAGCGGTCACGGTCACGGTGTCAAGGTAATCAGCGGGCATGTTGTCGGTGTAATAGCCGTTCAGCGTTCCGCTGCCCTCGCCCACGATCGTCAGGTTCGCGGTGTAGGTGATCTCGGTAAAGATCGCGGTTACGACCACGGCGTCGGCGGGCATGGTGAAGGTGTAGACATTCTCCTCAATCTCGGTGAGAACACAGGACTTCTCGCCGCCTGCGTAGGTGACGGTCAGCTCTGCCAGCTCGTAGCCCTCCACCGGTGTGACGGTGACGGTGACGATATCGTCAAGCTGCGCCGTGCCGACAGGTTCGGTGGCGACGCTGCCCTGCGTTGCGTCAAACACGGTGGTGATCGAGTAGTCGATCTTCGCGTAGATAACAGTGTAGGTCAGGTCCTCTGCGGGCATCGCGAAGGTGAGCGTCAGGCTGTCGCCCACGGGCGTATCGGTCGCGGGCTTCTCGCCGGTGACGCTGTAGACCGTGGAGCCGTCCGCGTTCTGCGCGGTGACGGAGACAACGTAGTAGCCGTTGTCGGGCGTTGCGGTGATGGTGACCTCATCCTGATACTCATAGGTGAAGGAGGTCTGGGTGGTGACTGCGCCGTTGACGGCAATCGTGCCGTTGGTGCCGCAATCGTCCGCCTTGGTGAGCGTGTAGGCATCCTTCTTGAAGGTCACGGTGACGATGACATCCTCCGCCTGCACCACATGGATGTTATCCTTGTAGCTTGCGGGAATGACGAAGGTGTACTTGCCGTCCTGCTCGGTGTAGCGGATGTCGAGGTTGTAGCCCTCGCCGTTGGTGGTGGTGACGCTGACGGTGTCAACGACATAGCCAACATCCGGCACGGCGGTGAACTCGACGGTGTCGCCGAAGACGGTGGTGTCGAGACGGTACTCTGCGGTGTTGCCCGTGGACAGCTCCGTGACGGTGCCGTGCTCGGTTGCCTTGAAGAGAACGTCAATCTCGTCTCTCTCATAGGCGGCGTAGATGAAGGTGTCCTTCACGACGACGAAGTCGGCATCCGTGACACTCGGGTCGGTGACCGGCGTTTCAACATCGGAGGAGACCCAGCCGACGAAGTGGTAGCCTGCCTTGCCGTTGACAACCTTTTCAACATGTGCAGCCACGTTCGCGGTGTCCATGTATTCGATGTTCTCATAGGCAATCAGCGCGCCGTTGTCGAGGTACTTCACGTTGTACTCGTCCTTGACCGTCTCGACGTGGATTGTGACGGAGGAGGCGGGCATCGTGAAGGTGTACCATGCGCCGTAGAGCTGGTTGGTGGAAGCGGTGTGATGATATACACGCTCACCGGTGGTGTCGTCCGTGACGTAGACCTTGCTGATGATGTAGCCGTAGTTTGCGGTGACCTCGAAATTGACCTGCTCGCCCACGTTGCTCGGGCTGTAGAACACTTCGACCTCCGCCTCCTGCTTTTCGACATTGACAGTGTAGTCGATTGCAACGTATTCGACATAGACCGTCACATCGGAAGCGGGCATATGGAAGGTGATGGAGTGGGCAGTGTCAAGCGCGTCGGTCAGGGCAGCGTCTGCCGTGTAGGAGGCTGCGTCAAAGTCCAGAACGGTGCCGTCCGCGAGGACGTAGTAGATCTTGCTGATCTGCCAGCCGTCGTCCGGCGTAACGGTGACGGTGATCTCGTCCTTATAGTCGGCAGAGACGATGTTCTCGGTCAGACCATTGATGACGACCTCTCCGTGTGCCTCGGAAGCGGCGTCCTTGCTGACCTTGTAGGTCTCCTCGGTGAAGACAGCGGTAATGACAACGTCATCCGCCGGCATATCGAAGTAGTACACGCCGTCCTTGTAGGTGAGCATGCAGGACTTCTCGCCGTTATCATAGGTGACGGTGACGGAGACAAGATCGTAGCCCGTGAATTCCTCGACGGTGAACGCAACGCGGGTGCCGTTGGTCGCCTCGCCGTTGGCGGGAATCTTGTAGACCTGCTCAAGCTCGTTGGTGTAGTCTCTGGTCTCGCCGTCAACGATGCGGATGATACCCTGACTCGTCAGTGCGGGATCGAGGCTCTCGACGACCTTCGCGGGGTTCACGGAGGCGTCGGGCTTGTAGGTTGCAAAGTTGCTGGTTTCAATGTCGATGCCGTAGACGATCGCCTCATACTCGATGTAGACGACGACATCCTTTGCGACCATCGGGAAGGTGAAGGTGTTGCCGTCCAGTGTGCCGTCTACCTTGGAGATCTGGCTGAAGTTGTCGGTGAACTCGCCGTAGACGTTCTTGACGATGTAGCCTTCGGCGGGCGTGATGTCGATGGTGACCGTCTCGCCCTGCGGGATCCAGAGGTTGCTCGTATAGAAGCCATTGATTGTGTAGGTGCCGCCCTCGGGAATGTTCTCCACGACGGTGGTCGTAAAGAGCTTCGGTGCGGTATAGACGTCGATCATGACATTCTCTGCGGGCATCGTGAAGCTGTAGGTGTAATAGACGATGTTATCCTCGGTCTTCTTCTCGCGCAGCGTCGGCTCGACGACGAGGTTCGTGCCCTCGGCGGAGACAACGGCGATATCCGTGATCACATAGTCATAGTTTGCAGCGACGGTGAAGTAGACCGTCTTGCCGGTTTCGGCGTTCAGCGCGGTCTGGAGCAGATCGCTGCTGTTGACGTTGCCGCTGGAGACGGTGCACTCTGCGCGCAGCGCGTAGACATTCTCAATGAGACCGGCTGCGACGGTGTGCGCGTCGCCGACATAGGTTGCGCGGACAATCAGGTTCTCCGTGACAGCGTCTCTCTCCGGATCATACGGCGTCTTTTCGGGCAGCCGCTCCCAACCGGCGAAGGTGTAGCCCTCGCGCGCGGCAATCGGTGCGTCGGTGACGTAGTCGCCCGCGCCGACGGGGACAATGCCGAGAAGGGTATTGTCGCTGTCAAGGAAGGTCACGGTGCGCTCGCCCTGTGCGGCGTCGGCATAGATTGTGACGTCCTCTGCGGGCATCGTGAAGGCGTAAGCGAAGAAGGTGCCCTCAATGTGGATGACAGACAGCGCAATCGGCTTGCCGGAAGCGGTGCTGACAATGACATTGTTCGGCTCGTAGTTCTCGTCGGTTACTTCCACCGTGAAGAGGACGGTTTCGCCGACCGCTGCCTTATTGCCGTTCACGACTTGAATCAGGGTGTGCGCGTCGGAGCTTGTGAAGATGGAGTAGACATTCTGCACGGCCTTGGCGGTGATGGTGACCTCGGCGTCGGGCATATAGAAGCTGTAAACGCCGCTTTCATCCGCCGTCAGCTCGCGGACAACGAAGCTCGTGCCGTCAAAGTAGGAAACGGTGACAAGCTTGAGCGCGTAATCTGCGTCAGGCGTGACGGTGAATTCAATCAGCTCGCCGACTTCCTTCGCGCCGAAGGAGGCGGGAGATACCGCGCAATGCTCGGTGGAAACGGAGATATTGTGCTTGCTGGTCTCAAAGACCGCGTGATAGACCGTGTCGGTGTAGAGCGCGGGGGTCATTGCGCCTGCGAAGACGCGGTCGGTGTCATCCTCGGCGTTGACCCAGTAGAGGAAGGTCTTTCCGGAGACGATGGGCGCGGCGGGTGCGGTGACCTGCTCGCCCTGCTTGAGGGCTTCATAGCCGTAGATGATGCCGCTGCTCGGGTCGAGGAAGCGGACAACACATTCCGCCTGCTCCCACTTCGCGGTGAAGACCGCGTCACCCGTGACGGTGTAGGTGCAGCCGGCGCCGTAGAGGAAGCCGGTGGACTCCTCAACCCAGCCGATGAAGACATAGCCGCCCTTTACGGGAGCATCTGCGAGGGTGATCTTGTCGCCGTAGTGCAGCTCGTGGACATCCTCGGGGTCGGGAATGCCACCGTCGGGACGGTACTCAACCATGTAGTCAATGGCTTCCCAAACCGCGGTGTAGACGATCTCGCTGCCTGCCTCTGCGGGAACGGCAAATTCGCCGCCCGGCGCGACAAAGCTCGATTCGCTGCGCCATTCAATGAAGGTGTAGCCGTCCTTGACCGGAGCGGTCTCGGGCGCATAGGCATTGCTGCCCTTCTGCACGATCATATAGTCGTACAGGTCGCCGTCATTGACAAACTTGACTGCGGTGTAGCCTGCGGGGATCTTCTCCAGCTCGACCAGCACGACAACCGGTGCAGCGGGCATTTCGAAGATGTAGAGGTAATCCTCGCCGCCCATGGGCAGGAGAGAATCCTTAATCGGAAGCAGCTCGTTGCCCGCACCTACTGCGGAGACTGCCTTCAGAACATAGCCCTCCGGCACGGTGATTTCGACATAAACAGTCTCACCGAGGAAGTATTCGTTCTTGTCTGCCGTCGCAACATTGTCAACCTCGCCGTCGTCGCTCTCAACGAGGATGAGGATGGGGTACTGCGCCTCGTCAATGAGGGTTGCGCGGTAGCTGCAATCGGCGGTAGCGTTGAAGCTCTCGCCCTCATGCAGGTAGGTGTTATGCTCGGCATCAACCCAAACATATTCGGCGTCGTCTCTGCCCTGCTCGTAAACGGGAGCGGTCAGCTCTGCGTCTTCCTCAGCAACAAAGATGTCAACCAAATTGCCGTTCTCGTCAAAGAACTTGACGGTGTATTCCACATCGTTCTTCGCCCAGACGGCGGTGAAGGTCATGTCGCCCTTGACGGTGAAGGCGGTGTTCGCGAAGTAGTAAGCGCCGTTTTCCGCGCACTGCCATGCCACGAAGGTGTAGCCTTCCCGCTCGGGAGCAGCCAGGGTGACCAGTTCGGTGCCATAGGCAATGTCGGTGAAGGTCTCATAATCCGTGTAGGTCACGGTGTAGAGAATATCCTCCCAAACCGCTTCGAAGGTCATCTCTCTTGCGTCGCTTGCAACAACGATGAAGTCCTTCACACCGGTGTTGGAGTAGGTGTTCTCGCCGTACTTCCAGCCCTTGAAGAGCTTGCCGTCAGCGGTGGGATCCACAGCGGGGATGGAGGCATCCTGCCCGTCGTAAGCAAGGTAGGCGTCATACAGCTCGCCGCCGTTCATGAAGCGGACGAGGCAGCTCAGCTCCGTGTCTTCCTCCCAAACAGCGGTCAGGAGAACATCGCTTGCGGGCATGGTGTACTTCGCGCCTGCCGGATGCATGTAGCCGTTTTCATCGACCCAGCCCTTGAAGACATAGCCGGGGAGCATCGGCTCCGCCAAGACGACGGTATCGTTGTAGGTCACATCCGCCACAACATAGGTCGGCATATTGGTCGTGTCGTTGTTAAAGAACTCGACAAACGTGCCGTCGGGCAGCGCGAGGATGCACTTATACTCGGAGGCATCCGCCTCAGCGCCGCGGTAGTAGGTCAGGTCATAGGTGTTGATCTCGAAGAGCGCGACATAAGTCTCGTCTGCGTAGATCGGGTCAAATTCCGTGCCGACGGGGTATTCCTTGCCGGTGGACAGCGCCTTCCAGCCGAGGAAGGTGTAGCCCTCCTTGACAGGCTCTGCCGGTGCTGCGGGTGCCTCGCCGGAGAGAATGTACTCAAGACCGTAGATCGCGCCGTCCACGAGGAACTTCGCGGTGTTGCGGTTTGCCTCCTCAATGACCCATACCGCGACAGGACCGGCGGGCATCACGAAGGTGTAGCCGTTCATATCGGGGGAGTCATAGGGATCGTTGGAGGGCATCGGCGTGATCGCAACGGGAACCAGCTCGCCTGCGTTCTGATAATAGACGCAGACGCAATAGGTCTCGTAGCCAACCTCAGCAGCGGTGCCGATGGTGATGATATCGCCCACGCCGGCTTGCGCGCTCTCAGGCAGAACGCCGAGCTGTACATGCTCACTCGGAACAAGAATGATCGGATAGAGGTTCTTTTCGTAGACGGGGGTGTAGACGGTGTCCTGCGTGGCGACGGTGTCGTCCGTCAGCAGATCGCCGTTTTCGTCCTGCCAGCCGACGAAGGTGTAGCCTTCCTTGGCAGGTGCCACGGGGCCTGCGCCGATCAGCTCATTCTCCATGATGAAGCGGACATCCATCAGGTAGCCCTCTTCGGAGCAGAACAGGATCGTATAGGTATCGGGAACGACCGCCGTAAAGACGACGTCGCTTCTGATGGTGATGTAGTTCGTGGAGACGATCTCACCGACCGCAACTTCGTCCACGGTGCCGGAGGTCAGCATCCACTCGGCGTCGGGATACAGGGAGTATTCCTTATCCGCGATGAAGAACTCGGTGCCCTCGATGGCAGCCTGCTCCACCAGGTAGACATTCTCCAGCGAGCCGTCCGGATGGCAGAACTTGACCGTCCAGTATTCGGTGTCGGAATCAAAGACGGGCAGGAGATACAGGTCGGAAGCGACGCTGAGGCGCTGCAACTTGCCTGCCAGGAAGAACTGACCGTCGTCGCCGTTCCAGCCGAGGAACTTCATGCCGTCGGGGACAGTGCCCTCAAACGCAACAGGTGTAAACCAATCGCCGAAAGTCACGTCCTCTTCGTAATACACTTCCCCGGTTTCGTCATGATAATAGATCGTATACTCGTTTGCCGTATAGGCAGCCTCGATCACCGTGTCCTCAGTGATCGCAGCGTCGGTATCGGCATCCCATTCGCCGGTGTAGCCGTACTTCTCGGGAACTGTCGGAACCTCAGGCAGGGTCTCGCCGTCGCGGACGGTGTACTGCGCGACAAGATAGCCGTTTGCCATGAAGGTCACGGTATACAGGGCAGGAGCCTTGACGGTAAAGGTGGTGTCGCCGGTGATCGGAACCGCTTCGCCTGCCGCATACTCGTCATCGCCCAGCGTCCATGTCGCGTCGGCATAGGGAGCATAGGTCGGCAGAGCGACGGTAGCGTCGGAGGTCTTTTCGACCAGCGCGACGTCATACAGGTAGCCGCTCTCGCCGATGAACTTGACCGTCCAGTACTCGGTGTTATCCTCAAAGACCGGCGTCATGATGAGCGTGTAATCGCAGGTCATGCGGTAGGTCGTGCCGGGAACATAGAAGTTGCCGTCTGTGCCGCGCCAGCCGAGGAAGCTCTGTCCGTCGGGGACGTCCCAGGTGTATTCCAGCGGCTGGAAGTAGCCGTCGAATCTGACCTGCTGGCTGGCAAGATCGGTGGTGTCATGCTCGTTCATGCGGTAGGGGATGGAACGCATGATCGCCGTATAGACCGCCGTCACGGTCAGGTCGCCGGTGATGGCGACGCCGTTCAGGCTGGTGTCCCACTTGCCGGAGTAACCGGTCTTTCCGGGAACCGCCGGAATTTCAGCCAGCGTCTCGCCGTCGCGGACGGTGTACTGCGCGACGAGATAGCCCTGGGCTCTGAAGGTCACGGTGTGCTTCGCAGGAGCCTTGACGGTAAAGGTGGTGTCGCCGGTGATGGGAACCACGCTGCCTGCGCCGTAATCAGCGGCGTCATCAGAGCCGTTCAGCGTCCAGGTTGCATCGGGATACTCTGTGTACTCAGGCAGGGTAACCTTGGCATCGGACTTCTGCTCGACAAGCTCGACATCATAGATTGCGCCGTCCTCGCCCACGAGCTTGACCGTCCAGTACTTCGTATCCTTGTCAAAGAGCGGAGCGAGGCTGAGGTTGCTCTCATAGCGATAGGTCGGGGTGGTGGTCGGAAGGAAGACATCGCCCTCCTTGCTGACCCAGCCGTAGAAGGTCATGCCGTCCGGCACGTTGCCGGTATAGGGCTGGACAAAGAAGGTCTTGCCGTAGGTGACAGTCTGCGTTGAAGGCGCGCCGGAGAAGCCGGTGCCGAAATACATGACCTTGTACTGCTTCGCCGTATAGTCCGCAGTCACGATCTGATCGCCAGTGATGGCCGTGCCGTTCAGGTCGGTATCCCACACGCCGTCATAGCCGGTCTTGGCGGGAACCGCAGGAATTTCAGGCAGGGTCTCGCCGTCGCGGACGGTGTACTGTGCGACAAGATAGCCGTTTGCTATGAAGGTCACGGTGTACTTCGCGGGAGCCTTGACGGTAAAGATGGTGTCGCCGGTGATGGGAACCACGCTGCCTGCGTTGTACTCCACGATGGCATCAGAGTTGTCCAGCGTCCAGGTTGCATCGGGATACTCTGCGTACGCAGGCAGGGTAACCTTGGCATCGGACTTCTGCTCGACAAGCTCGACATCATAGATCGCGCCGTCTTCGCCCACGAGCTTGACTGTCCAGTACTTCGTGTCCTTATCGAACAGCGGAGCAAGGGAGAGATCGCCCGCGTAGTCGTAAATCGAAGTGGTGGTCTGGAGGAATACGTCGCCCTGCTTGCTGACCCAGCCGTAGAAGGTCATGCCGTCCGGCACGTTGCCGGTATAGGGCTGGACAAAGAAGGTCTTGCCGTAGGTGACGGTCTGCGTTGTGGGTACGCCGGAGAAGCCGGTGCCGAAATACATGACCTTATACTGCTTTGCCGTATAGACCGCGGTCACGGTCATGTCGCCGGTGATGAACGCACCGAAGACATCCAGATCGACGCTCCACTCGCCGTCATAACCGTCCTTTTCGGGCACGGCGGGGACATACTGCACCATATCGCCGTCGCGCACCTGCTGCTCGGAGACGAGATAGCCGTCAGCCACGAAGCGGACGGTGTGCAGCTCGGCGGCATTGACGGTGAAGGTCATATCGCCGGTGACGGGGACGGTCTCGTTGGCGTTATACTCGACGCCGCCGCAGGTCCACGTCGCCTGCGCATAGTTCCAGTAGACGGGCATAGTGACGGCAGCGTCCTCGGTCTGCTCGACCAGCTCGACGCGGAACAGGTAGCCGTCCTCACCGATGAACTTGACGGTCCAATAGGTCGTGTCGGTATCGGTGTCGCGGTCGATCAGCGCCGTCAGGGTCAGATGATCGGGATAGGTATAAGTATAGGTCTCACCTGCGAGATAGATGTTGCCGTCGCTGCCGAGCCAGGCGTAGAAGACCTCGCCGTCGGCAAGCGCGGGCGCTGCAGGAACGGTGAACGGCTCGCCAAAGGTGACATCCATCGTCTCGTCGCCGTAGGTGATCGTATAAACGTTCGGGGTGTAGCGCGCATAGTAGGTCGCGCTGTGGATCACAGGCGCGGTGGGGTCATACTTCTCGCCGCCCTCGGTGAACCAGCCGTCAAAGGTGTAGCCTTCTCTATCCGATGCCGGCACTTCGCCAAGCACCGTGTTGTAAGTCACACGGATGGTGGAGCCCATGTTGTCCTCAGCGAAATCCAGTTCGCAGTCGACGGTGAAGGTCTTCGACACGGTCACATCTTCCAGCGTAAAGGAGACGGTGTATTCGCCCGCAGCCTTGACCGGAGCGGGACTGTAGGTCGGCTCGCCCCAGCCTTTGGCGTAGAGGCCATATTTACCGCCCCCGTTGTAGATCTGGACAGGTCTGCCAAGGGTTGAGAAAGCGGTAACGGTAGCATGGGGATCCAACTCCTCCCCTGTCTCCACCAGATCTTCGTTCACGGAGATGAAGGGCACGCGGCTTTTTGCCAAATTTCCCGTTAGAGTGCCTGTGCCGACAATGCACTCGGGGTCGTTGACGAACAGAGTGCCGCTGTTGTACAGCTTGCCGTTCGCGGTCAGGTTCACCCCCTCGGGGCCGTTGATGGACAGAGTGCCGGTGTTGACCAGCGCGTCATCGATGGTCAGGGTCACGCCGTCGGGAACGGTCAGGGTGGCGCCTACGGCGATCGTCAGGTTATCGACAGTAAGGTCTTCTGTCAGGGTGATATCGCCGTAGACCGTGCCGTTCACCACGCCCCTGGTCAGGGTCTTGGTTCCGCCGATGTTCGCAGCGGTGACCCACGCGTCGCCGTCGACGGTGAGCGTGCCGGTGTCTACGGTATCCTTGCCGCCGCCGATGTCTGCAGCGCCGCCGTTGCCGGTGGCGGTAACCGTGCCGCCGTAGATGGTGACGTTGCCGCCGTTGCCGGCGGTATTGCTATTGCCATATCTGCCGCCGCCGCCGATGCCTGCCGCGTAAGTACCGCCGGTGGCGGTAACGGTGCCGCTCTCGATGATGACGGTGCCGCAGCTATTGTGCACGCGGCCGCCGATGCCGGCGCCACTGCTCGGCGTATACCACCAATTATGGTCTTCGGAGCGCGCCTCAAGAGAGCCGGTGCCCGTGATGGTCAGCGTGCGTCCCGTTTCGACCACGATGCCTGCCTGATCTCTGCCGCCGACGATCAGATTCTCGCCCTCGAGAACCAGCGTAACGTTTGCGGCGCCGTTTCTGAGGTACATCGGGCTCATATAGTCATTATAGCCATTGTTAATGGTCAGGTTGCTTGCCTGGATTGTTACCGGCGTTGCCGTGTCGATCACAAGGCTTCCCCCGCTGACCGTGCCGGTGACGGTGATGACCTGCGAGGG
This sequence comes from Faecousia sp., assembly GCA_051892295.1. GTDB lineage: Bacteria > Bacillota > Clostridia > Oscillospirales > Oscillospiraceae > JAZOXB01. Next base: position 34,796 of record JBJFGB010000163.1, read on the forward strand.
GTCAAACTCCTCCGTGGTCAGTCCGCCGCCGTATTCGACCTTGATCTTGCCCGACGTTTCGCCGTCCGCGACTGTAACATTGCCCTCGCTGATGTCAAAGACATAGCTCTCGGGGTCGCTTGTGGCGAACGCGCCGAGGGGCAGCACAGACAGGAGCATGCACAGCGTCAGGAAGATCGCAGTCAG
>JBJFGB010000164.1:0-2090 GCA_051892295.1 Faecousia sp.
GTGACAAACAAATCCGTGAGCCCGGAATGGCTCCGATCTACGACGAAATCGGTACGACGATCTCCAACGAAATCATTGCCGTCTGTCACGACTGGAATGGTCTTAGCCCACGCCCGGTTGCTGCTGGAAAACCGTTCGTCCCACTCCTTATGCTGCACTGTGTTGGCAAGGACATATTCCATGCGATCCACGCCGAAGCGATCCATGATCGGCTTTACACAGGAAGTGTCCAGACGATTATCGTTATAATTGTCCCGAATGGCATTTTCAATAGCTTCCCGGCAGGCAACATTGGCCTTGTGGGACGCTCGATATGCGTCCAGTTCGCCATGCTCACGGGCATAGGCCGCCGATTCATGGTACAGGGGCGCCTTATCCGCGAGCTGCTTTTCGCGGATAAGGCTTTCGGCGGCGCTTTCCAGACAGGAGAACACTTCGTCCATATAGCCGGTCTCTCTGCACTCGTAAGCATGGAACGCTTCTTCCAGCGGCTTTTCGGACGAAAGAAGACTCTCTGCCCGCGCATCTGTCAGATCGTTGTATTCAAGGGAAAGCAAAAGATCCTCTCGGGCAGCATATTCGTATGCATGATGCAAAATCGTCTCCGGCGGCTGGCCGAGAAGCCAATCCCGATACCGTTCCTGTTCTGCATACATCTTTTTGTATAGGGCGGTATTCCGTTCTTCATTGGTCATAGCGCTTCACCTTTCGTAGCTTTGGGTTTTATGGTGGGGATGGTACGAGGTTTCCCGTGAGGGCGGTTTCTGCTCCAGCATGGCCAGCACAGAGGGCCGCTCGGATTTCGGCAGCGGACCATCTCGTTTGGCAGCAGTATCATCCGGTATTGTCTCCATATTGCCCCTCCCGTCGAGATTCAGTTCCAGATCCAGCTCAATGAGCCGTGCGGTTTTTTCGGCCAGCTCCCGTTCCTGAGGGAACGGCTTTCCGTATTCCGCTTTGGCCGCTGTCTGCTGCTGTTCCAGCGTGGCAAGCTGGTTTTGTACGGCTTGCAGACGGTTCGGCATCTGCGCGAGCGAGTTTTCGATACGGGTCAGATTTCCCCTCGGATCATTGCCGAGCTCCACACGGTGGGTCATTTCTCCCTTGAGATTCAAAATGCAGGCATTTTGGAATGGTTCGTAAAAGGCGCTCATGGCAAAGCCGCGATAAGTTCCTATGGGCATTTCCTGAAAACCCCGCAGTTCCTTGATGGCATCGAGCAGCGAGGCACCGGCGTTTTCTTTATCCGTGAGAATGTCCCCGCGAATCTCCATGCCTACGAAGCCTTCCTCCGGCAGCGGATGAGCCGTCAGCGTTTTCATGTCCGCTTCCAGTCCCCGGATAAAGCCCTTGTTCTCCTCGATCTTTTCCGGGAAATACTTGATAAGCCGGTCCTCCAGCTTGAATTGCTGGCTGCGGTGGTCGGCCTGCATGATCTTCAGCTTTGCCACCTGCACATCGAGATCCATGCGCTCCTTGATGCGTGGATCACCGGCACAGAGCGCCTTGATCTCCGCAAAGGAAAGGGCGGTTTCGTCCACATCCTCACAGGAGCGCACCGGTGTTTTGGAGGTCATGACCTGCGAAATAAACTTCTGCTTGTTCTCCACGGTCTGCCAGAGGTAGGCGTCGAAGGTCGATTCGGTGACGTAACGGCAGATGTGGACTTTTTCGTTTCGGTTGCCCTGCCGGATGATACGTCCGGCGCGCTGGGTGAGGTCACGGGGACGCCAGGGACAATCCAAATCATGCAACGCGATGAGCCGGTCCTGGACGTTGGTGCCTGCTCCCATCTTGGCCGTCGAACCTATAAGAACGCGAACCTCGCCGGAGCGCACCTTATCAAAAAGGACACGTTTTTTCTGCTCGCTGTCGGCATCATGGATGAATTCGATTTGCTCGGCGGGCATACCGCCGGCGATAAGCTTTGCCCGAATGTCGTCGTAGATCGTGAAGCGATCCTCCGGCGTTTCGTCCAGCTTCACGGCGTCACCGAGAGCATGAACCATGGGATCGTCCAGAATCCCGGCAACGGACTTTGCCGCCTTCTTTGCAGGCTTTCGCGCCTGCGGCGTCGAAATGTCGCAGAA
>JBJFGB010000165.1:0-34804 GCA_051892295.1 Faecousia sp.
GTTTGCCTCTGCACTTGCCTCACGCGGTTAACTTAATGACATTGGACATGTCCCCGCCCTACAGGGGTGCGGCGGCTTCTCCACGGGCAGCTATCAGCCGTCTGCCGGTACGGGGAAACGGGGGGTAGGCGGTCGGGTGGATACGTTTTTATTCTTTTGAGGGGGTAGGCTTGCGATTCAGGAAGCCGACGAAGATCAGCATGGCGGCGACGGAGAAGAAGAGCGCCATCATATAGGGTTCCTCCCACAGGCTTTCGAAGAGGCTGTGAATCAGAATGCCTACCAGGCCTGCGAGCATACCGGCGCAGAGAGGCTTTCGCGCCTTCGAACCGGCGAGTCCGCAGGCGCGCAGACCGCCCCAGAGCAGACCCGCCATCGCGCTCAGAAACGCGGTGAGTCCCGCGATGCCGTTTTCCGCAAGAATTTTGACATAGTAGTTATCCACATACATATAGTCGAACATCGGATTGACCTTGTTCTGCACGGCGACCGCGCCGCCGTACATGCCGTAGCCGAGACCGCAGGTCCACGCGTGGTACTCATCGACATAGCCGAGGGCGGTCTCCCAGCGCTTGGCTCTGCCGCCGCGCTCATTGGATTCGGCGAACTGCGGCGTGAACAGGTAGCCGATGCGGCTGCGCACGAAGGGCAGGAAACAGGCGGCAATGCCTGCGACCAGCATCAGACCGAACAGACGGCGGTCAACAATCAGCGCGAACAGCACCGCCGCGACTGCCAGCGCCAGCCATGCGCCCCGCGACATCGTAAACAGGCAGGCAAGGCACATACACAGTCCGCAGATCCAATAGAAGACCTTCTCGGCGGGACGCTCCGAGGCGTAAGCCATGCCGATTGCCATCGGGGCGAACAGCACCATATAGCCGCCCAGGATATTCGGGTTCTTGAAGATGGAAAATACGCGGGTGCGCACCGCCGTCTCCGCCTGATCTGTCCATGTGTCGGGGATCTCTACGCCGATGATGAACTGCCAGATGCCGTGCAGCGCGAAGACAAAGGCAATCAGAATCATGGCGCGATAGAGGAACATCAGGTCTTCATCGCTGCGCAGCAGGCGCGTGACGAGGAAGAACATGAGAATGTATTCCATGCTTGCGCGGTAGCCCGTGATGTTGACGGAGAGATAATTGGTGACCGTATAGAGCAGCAAAATCACGCCCGCGAGCAGATAGCCGGACAGCCAGACATCCAAGGCGTTGGCGCGGCTGCGCAGCGGCTCCTTGCTCGTCATGCGCTGATAGACAATCCAGAGCAGGCACAGCACCATCAGCGCCTCATCCCAAAGGGAGGCGAGGGAGGCGATATGCAGCGCGCGCAGGAGATAGTCAATGGGCGCGTAGGCGGCGATGATGAGCAGCAGAAAGCTCGTCATGCCGCCGGAGAACAGTCTGCCGATTAGAAAGCTCTCCCGCAGAGCATGCAGGAAGCGACCGTAGACACGGCGCAGCGCGCTGTCCTGCAAAAGGGGAAGCAGCGGCCTTCCGAGGCGGTAGAGCGCGGCGTTGCAGCGGTCGAGCAGCCTCCGATAAGCGGAGCCATCCGCGACCGGTTCGGCGCAAAAGAGCCGCGCGAAAAACCGATAGGTTGCGCTGTCCCGCCAAAGCGCACCGAGGTAGCGGAAGAACCGCCCAATCGGCGAACGCGACAGCAGCGAAGCGCACGCCGCAAAGAAGCGCCAGAGAAGGCTCGAGGTCAGCAGCTCGTTCATGAAAGAATCTCCATGGACAACACCTGTCCCATCAGCTCAACGCGCGTGGTCTTGACGGAATACTCTACGCCGACGCGAATCTCCTGCTTTCCGACGGCGTAGGTTCCTTCCCCGACGATGGATGCCGCCTCAATCGTCAGGTGCAGATCGACAAGGTCACCGTCTTTCTCAATGATCTCCCAAGAGACGATCTCGGCATCGAGGAGCGAGTTGCTGTTGAAGATGCGGCGCGAGGTGACAATGCTCTCACCGACGACGACATCTTCGCCCTGCAGCGCGGCGACGGTCTCCTCGGCAAGCTCCCGCGGAAGCTGCGCGCACAGCACCGTGAAGCGGAGATTCGGCTCACTCGTGGGCAGCTTGGTGGCGGTGCCGCCGTCGTTCCCGCCGAACAGACGCACGCCGACGAAAACCAGCGCGGCAATCAGAATCAGCAGAATGAGAATGTCGATAATATTCAGCTTTCCAAAGAGTTTTTTGTTTTTCATTGGTACCTCCCAAGGCGGAAAGCGCATTTGAGGATTGCTTCTTTCCGAAATGTGTATTATAATCATTATATTCGATTGTATTCCGAAATTCAAGACTATTCTTAGGACTGAGGCTGGAGCATGAAAATTATCCATATGATCTCCGGCGGCGACGTGGGCGGGGCGAAAACCCATGTCCTGTCGCTGCTCGCCGGACTGAACAAGACCGAGACGGTGCATCTGATCTGCTTTATGGAGGGCGACTTTGCCGCCGAGGCGCGGCAACTCGGCATTCCGACGACCGTGATCGAGGATCGCAACCTTTTGCGCACGCGCAAGCGCATTCTCGCGATGATCCGCCACGACGGCTATCAGGTCATCCACTGCCACGGCGCGCGGGCGAATATGATGGGCATTCTGCTGCGCAAGCGGGCGGGTGTGCCCGTCATTTCGACAATCCACAGCGACTACCGCCTCGACTATTTGGGCAGGCGGCTTGCCGCGCTGACCTACGGCAACATCAACAAGCTTGTTTTACCCCACCTTGACGCGTGGATTGGCGTGTCCGCGGGGATGACGGAGCTTTTGATTGAGCGCGGCTTCGACCCGCAGCGGATTTACACGCTTTATAACGGCGTGGACTTCTCCGCCGAGCGCACGCCGCTGCCCCGGGAGGACTATCTGCGCAGCATCGGCTTGGAGACGGCGGAGGACACCGTGGTCTTCGGCATTGCCGCCCGCATTTCGCCCGTGAAGGATATGACGACGCTGCTCCGCGCCTTTGCCGAGGCGGTCAAGGTCTGCCCGAACATCCGCCTTGCCATTGCGGGCGAGGGGGAGCAGGAGGCAGAGATCCGTTCCCTTGCCGCGACGCTCTGCCCGAAGGGGACGGTGTGCTTTACCGGCTGGGTGCGCGACATCGACAGCTTTTATAACGCGCTGGATGTGAACGTGCTGACCTCGCTGTCCGAGACCTTCCCCTACGCGCTGACCGAGGGCGCGCGGATGCACTGCGCGACGATTGCCTCCGAAGTCGGCGGCGTGCCGTACCTGATTGACGACGGGGTGAACGGTCTGCTCTTCCCGGCGCAGGACGTGCAGAAGCTCACGCAGCACATGGTGTTTCTCGCGCAGAACGCCGAGACGCGGCGGGACATGGGCGAGAAGCTGTATGAAAAGGTGAAGCGGGACTTCTCCCTTGAGACGATGCTGCGGCATCAGAAGGACATCTATGAGACAATCATCCGCCGCGCTGCCCGCCCCAAGCAGCTCCGTGACGGCGCGCTCATCTGCGGCGCTTACGGCAAGGGCAACAGCGGAGACAACGCCATTTTGAACGCCATTGTCGAGCAGCTCCACCACATCGACCCCGATTTGCCCATCTGCGCCCTGAGCCGTGACACGGCGGAGACGCGCCGCTGCGCGAGAATCGACGCGGTCTATACCTTCAACGTTTGGAAAATCGGCAGGCTGATGCGCCGCACGAGGCTCTATATCAGCGGCGGCGGCACGCTCATGCAGGACGCGACGAGCACGCGCTCTCTGCTTTACTATCTGTTCAGCATCCGTCAGGCGAAGCGCAACGGCTGCCGCGTGATGCTCTACGGCTGCGGCATCGGCCCCGTCAGCCGTCCCCGCAACCGCAAGCGCGCGGCAAAGACGCTCAACCGCTATGCGGACATCATCTCCGCCCGCGACCGCTATTCCATCGAGACGCTGCGGGAGCTGGGCGTTACGAAGCCGGAAATTCATCTGAACGCCGACCCCGCCCTGCTGATCGACCCGCCCGAGACCGACGCGCTGCGCAACTATCTGCGGCGCAGCGGCATCCAAGAGGGCAGGCAGTATGTCATGGTTGCGCTGCGTCCGTGGCAGGGCTTTGACGAAAAAATCGGCGCGTTTGCCGCCGCCTGCGAATACGCCCACCGGGAATACGGCTTGATTCCTCTGCTTTACGCGATGGAGCCTGCCCGCGACGAGGCGGCGCTGCAAGCCGTGGCGGAAAAGCTGCACTGTCCCCATTTGCTGCTCAGCGCGGGGACGGACGGGGCGGAGGTTCTGACCCTTGTGCGCCGTATGTCCCTCGTGGTGTCCATGCGGCTGCACACCCTGATTTTTGCCTCCGGGCAGGGCGTGCCGATGGTCGGCGTGGTCTATGACCCGAAGGTGAGCGGCTTCTTGGACTATTTGGGGCAGGATCTCTATCTGCCGCTCTCCGAGGTCACCGCCGCCGCCTTGGACGATTTGATTGACACCGCCATGGCGGAGGAGCCCTTTGAGGCGGAAAACATCGAGCGCCTGCGCAGGCTGTCCGCCGAAAACGAGACGCTTGCCCGCGGACTGCTGGAGGAATAAAGGAATATACACCTATGAAAATCTATCTCCGCTTTTTAAAGGAATATCCCCGTGAGAGTGTGCTTGCGCCGCTGTTTAAGCTGCTGGAGGCATGCTTCGACCTGTGCGTGCCGCTGGTTGTGGCGGCGATGATTGACCGGGGCATCGGGATGGGCGACACCGGCTTTCTCTGGAAAATGACGCTGTTGCTGGTGCTTTTGGCGTTCGTCGGGCTTGCCTGCTCCGTCACGGCGCAGTATTTCGCGTCCAAGGCGGCGGTCGGCACGGCAACGCGGCTGCGCAGAGAGCTGTTTGCCCATATGCAGGCGTTTACCTACGCCCAGACCGACCGCGTGGGCACCGCCTCCATGATTACGCGCATGACGAGCGACATCAATCAGCTCCAGACGGGTGTCAATATTACCCTGCGCCTGCTGCTGCGCTCACCGATTATCGTGTTCGGCGCGGTGGCAATGGCGTTTACCGTCAGCGTGCATTTGGCGTGGATTTTTGTCGGAGTTGTGCCGCTGCTGGCTTTGGTAGTCTTCGGCGTGATGCTCGGCACGATCCCGCTTTACCGCAAGGTGCAGTCGCGGCTCGACCGCGTGACTGCCGCCACAAGAGAAAATCTCAACGGCGCGCGCGTCGTCCGTGCGTTTTGCAAGGAGGAAGCGGAGATTCGCCGCTTTGACGGAATCAACCGCGCCCAGACCGCCCTGCAGGAGCGGACGGGCAGGCTTTCCGCCCTGATGAACCCGCTGACCTATGTGCTCGTCAACCTTGCCGTGCTGCTCATCATCCGGCAGGGCGGCTTCTCCGTCGCGGCGGGGACGCTGCCCCAAGGGCAGGTTGTGGCGCTGGTGAACTATATGGCGCAGATTTTGGTGGAGCTGGTCAAGCTGGCAAACTCCATCTTCACCGTGACCAAGGCGGTCGCCTGCGGCAAGCGCATCGGCGCTGTGCTGGACATGCCCGCCGGACAGGAGAGAATCGCGGACGGGAAGCCGCAGACTGCGGACGAGGCGGTTTCCTTCGAAAACGTATCTTTGACCTACGAGGGAGACAGCGCGCCTTCCTTGCAGGACGTTAGCTTTACCGCTTTGCGGGGGCAGACCGTCGGCGTGATCGGCGGCACCGGCGCGGGTAAATCCTCGCTGGTGCAGCTCATCCCGCGCTTTTATGAGGCGACCGAGGGAAGCGTGCGCGTCCTCGGCGCGGAGGTGCGCAGCTACGAACCCGCAGCGCTGCGCGGACATATCGGGGTCGTGCCCCAGAAGGCGGAGCTGTTCCGCGGGACAATCCGCTCCAATCTGCAATGGGGCAAAAAGGACGCGGACGACGCGGCGCTATGGCAGGCGCTTGAGGACGCCCAGGCTGCCGACTTCGTGCGGGAAAAGGAAGGGCAGCTGGACGCGCCCGTGGAGCAGAAGGGCAGAAACTTCTCCGGTGGACAGCGCCAGCGCCTGACGATTGCCCGCGCCTTGGTTGGGCAGCCGGAAATTCTAATCCTCGACGACAGCACCTCCGCCTTGGACTATGCGACGGACGCCCGTCTGCGGGAGGCGCTGCGGCTTCTGCCCTATCATCCGACAATCTTTTTGATCTCGCAGCGCACCGCCTCTCTGCGCGCCTGCGACCAAATCCTCGTTTTGGAGGACGGGCGGCTCGTCGGCATGGGGACGCATGAGACGCTGCTCCGTGACTGCGCGGTCTACCGCGAGATTCACGAATCGCAATACAAGGGAGGTGGGGAGGCATGAAACGCACCGACAGCCTCGCGACCTTGCGCAAGGTGCTCCGATACCTCAAGCGCTATCGCCTCCTCTTTGCCCTCTCGTTGCTGCTTGCCACCGCAGTCGTCGTGCTGACGCTCTATCTCCCTGTGCTCACGGGCGACGCGATTGATCTGCTGCTTGGTAAGGACGCGGTGGATTTCGCAGCGCTTGCCGGACTCCTGCTGCGGGGCGCGATTGTGATTGGGCTGACCGCCTTGGCGCAGTGGGTTATGAATATCCTCAACAACCGCATTACCTTCGGCGTGGTGCGGCAGCTGCGGCAGGATGCGTTTACCCATTTGCAGAGTCTGCCCCTTTCTTACCTTGACCGGCATCCCGTCGGCGACATCGTCAGCCGCGTCATTGCGGACGCGGAGCAGGTCACGGATGGGCTGCTGATGGGCTTTTCCCAGCCCTTTACCGGCGTTTTGACCATTCTCGGCACACTGGGCTTTATGCTTTCGATGCATCCCCTGATTACCCTTTGGGTCGTTTTGATTACGCCGCTGTCCTTGTTTGTGGCATCCTTTATCGCAAAGCGGACGCACACGCTGTTTCGGAAGCAGTCCGAAATTCGCGCGGAGCAGACGGCGCTGGTCGATGAGATGATCGGCAGCCACAAGGCGGTGGTCGCGTTTTCCCACGAGAATGAGGCGATGGAAGCCTTTGACGAGGTGAACGAACGTTTGGAGGGAGTGGCGCGCAAGGCGACCTTCTTTTCCTCGCTGACGAATCCCTGCACGCGCTTTGTCAACAATCTGGTCTATGCCGGCGTTGCGCTGAGCGGCGCGCTGCTCTGCCTCGGCGGCGGGACGGCGGCGCTCACCATCGGGCAGCTTTCCTGCTTCCTCTCCTACGCCAATCAGTACACGAAGCCCTTTAACGAGATCTCCGGCGTGATTACGGAATTGCAAAACGCCATGACCTGCGCGGGGCGTATTTTTGCACTGATCGAAGAAAAGCCGGAGGAACCGGACGCGGCGGACGCCGTGGAGCTGTCCCGCGACGATCTGAACGGCGAGGTGGCGTTTGACCATGTGGACTTCTCCTATTCACCCGAACGGGAGCTGATTCATGACCTCAATTTGCATCTGCGGCAGGGGCAGCGGGTTGCCATCGTCGGCCCGACGGGCTGCGGCAAGACGACACTCATCAATCTGCTGATGCGTTTTTATGACGTAAACGGCGGGTCGGTGCAGGTCAGCGGAAGGGATATCCGCACGGTGACAAGGCACTCCCTGCGCGGCTGCTACGGCATGGTTTTGCAGGAGACGTGGCTCTCCGCCGGAACGGTGCGCGAAAACATCGCCTTCGGTCGCCCGGACGCGAGCGACGAGGAGATTGTCGCGGCAGCCAAGGCGGCGCATGCGGACAGCTTTATCCGCCGTCTGCCCCGGGGCTACGACACCGTGCTCGAGGAGGACGGTGGCGCGCTCTCCCAGGGGCAGAAGCAGCTGCTCTGCATCGCGCGGGTGTTCCTGTGCCTGCCGCCGATGCTGATTCTCGACGAGGCGACCTCGTCCATTGACACGCGGACGGAGCTAAAGATTCAAAACGCCTTTGCCAAGCTGATGCAGGGCAGAACGTCCTTTGTCGTTGCCCATCGTCTGTCCACCATTCGGGAGGCGGATTTGATTCTCGTGATGAAGGACGGCAGCATCATTGAGCAGGGCAATCATAAAGCGCTGCTGGCGCAAAACGGCTTCTATGCGGAGCTGTACCGCAAGCAGTTTGAGGGATGATTTTATGTAGGGCGGGGACAGTCATAAGCCGGTGCAGGAACTACCGACTGCGTACAAACTTGTTTCTCTGTACCGTCAGCCGCTTCGCGGACGGCGGGGACATGTCCCCGCCCTACAGAGGGCTTGTGACATAAGGAGATAGAGATGGCTTTTGCATCATTACGGGATCACTGTGATTCCATTCTTGTTTTGGACACCGAGACAAGCGGGTTGTCCTTTTCGGGCGACGAAATTATCGAGTTTTCTGCCGTCAAGCTCGGCTGGGACGGGGAGGAGACGGTCGTGCTTGCGGAGACGGACGAATTCATCCGCCGCACGAATGACCGTAAGCTGGATCCCCGCATTGTCGGCTTGACCGGCATCACCGACGAGCTGCTGCGCACCGAGGGCATTTCGAAGCAGGCAATCTGTGCCCTGCTTGCCGAGCTTCTCACGCCGCGCACGCTGATTGCAGCCTATAACGCGCAGTTTGATCTGCTGTTTCTCTACCGTCTGCTTGACCGCTACGGCGACGCCCGTCTGCTGCAACATCAGCCGAAGCTCGATATTTTAACGGTCTACCGCGACCGCCGCGCCTATCCCCACCGTCTAAGCAATGCGATTGAGGCATACGGCTTGCAGGACAAGGTGTGCAACTCCCACCGCGCGATTGACGACGTCCGCGCGACGGTGGAGGTGCTGCGCGCAATGGAGGCGGAGCGGGACGATCTTGCTTCGTACATAGACCTGTTCGGCTATTCGCGCAAATACGGCGTCTCCGGCACGCGCATTTCCTCGGTACGCTACCGCCCGCAGGGGTATGAGCCGAGGGAGCCGCTGTATTTAAGTGAAGGGTGAATAGTGAATAGTGAATAGGGGGCGGTCTGTGGGGAGCTGAGGCGCGCGGTATCCTTGATGCGCCTGTGGGCAGCTGGTTTTAGCTAAGGGTGAATGGTGAAGGACTGAGGAGCGCTCCGCGCAGATTGTAAATCGCGGGCGGCTATCAGCCGACCGGGACATTGGCTGTTTTGTTTGTGCAGGAGCCTTGTGCTTTCTGTAAACCGTGAAAAAGAAAGAGGTAATTTGGATGGCAATTCGTTTGAATGAGGATCGGGAGCTTGTGGCGAGAATTCGCGAGGGCTTGAAGGCGCGCGGCGGCTACTGCCCCTGCCGCATTCCCAAGACGGAGGAATATAAGTGCATCTGTCAGGAATTCAGACAACAAATGGCAGACCCCGATTTTGAGGGGTACTGCCATTGCATGCTCTATTATAAGACGAAGGACTGATTGCTTGCAGGAGTGCGGACAGTCGTAAGCCGATTTCCCGAAATGTAGGGCACGACGACTCGGCGTGCCGTCCGCGTAGCGGCAGACAGTACAAACGAACGGTATCGTGCGCAGTCGGTAGTTCCTGCCTTACAATTGGAATCCGCACGGAGCGCTCCTACGCTATTCACCATTCACGATTCGTTATTCACTATTCACTGCCCATCTCCGTAAGGCGTGCCAGGGATGCCGCAGGCTACGGGGGGAGTGCTTACGATTTAAGGAGTTGCGGGATATGAATAAACAAATGCGCAGCTTGTCTCTGTTATATCGCCTTTTGCGCGGGGAGGCGCTGTCTGTGCGGGCGCTGGCGGAGGAGTTCGGGGTGTCCGAAAAGACAATCTCGCGGGATCTCTTTGAATGCAAGGCGTTTTTCTGCGAGTGCCGCGGCATTGCGGGAAACGCAGAGCCGGAATACGACCAGCGCACCAAAACCTATCGGCTGTGTCCCGACGATTTTCTGACCAATCAGGAGATGTTCCTTTTACTGAAGCTGCTTTTGGGCACGCGGGCATTGAGCCGTGAGGAGCTTTTGCAGCTCGTCGAAAAGCTCAAGCGCTTCACCACGCAGGCAGACCGCGCCTGCTTGGAGGAGATGATCGATGCGGAGCAGCGCTACTATGAGCCGGTGCACCATGACTGCAAGTCGCTCAAGCAGACGTTATGGCAGGTAATGCGCTGCATTGACCGCCGCTGCGAGATCACCATCCGCTATTACAAAATGGATCGTTCGGAGGTTACGCGCCGCATCTGTCCGCTGTCTATTTTGTTCTCGGAATACTATTTCTATCTGATCGCGGTGCGGGCGGACGACGCGGCGCAGAAGCCGATCTATTTCCGCATCGACCGCATTCACGGCATTGTCGAGCATCGGGAGTGCTTTGCGCGTACGCCGCAGCTCCGCTTCAACGAGGGCGCGTTCCGCCGCCGCAATCAGTATATGCTCCCGGGCAAGGAGCGCAGCATTCGCTTCGCGTTTTCCGGCCCCTCCGTGCAGGCGGTTTTGGATCGTCTGCCCACCGCGCGCATTGTCGGGCAGGAGGGAAAACGCTATGTCTTGGAGGCGGAGGTCTATGGAGACGGCATTAAAATGTTTCTGCTGAGTCAGGGCAGTTGGGTCAAGGTGCTTGCGCCTGCCGAATTCGTCGAGGAAATGCGCAAGGAGATCGACAAAATGCAGGCGTGCTATGTGGAAACGGCGGAATAACACGAATCACCACACAAAATGGAGGTGCCCATTTTGTGTGGTGATTCGTATGTTATAGTGTGCGCATCATTGCTCGGCAGTTCCTGCACCGGATTAGGACATGTCCCGGCGCTACAGGGGAGAGGGGGTGTCATTCGGATTACAGGGTGGCGGCGAGGACGGCTTTGATGGTGTGCATGCGGTTCTCCGCTTCGTCAAAGACGATGGACTGCTTGCTCTCGAAGACCTCGTCCGTGACCTCCAAGGCGTCTAAGCGGAATTTTTCACCAATCTGTCTGCCAATGCCGGTGTTGAGGTCGTGGAAGGCGGGCAGGCAGTGCATAAAGACCGCGTGCTCTCCCGCGTTTTCCATCAGCCTGCGGGTGACCTGATAGGGGAGCATCTTCGAAATGCGCTCCTCCCATGCCTCCATCGGCTCGCCCATCGAGACCCAAACGTCCGTATAGATGACGTCTGCGCCTGCGGTCGCCTTCATGGGATCGGTCTCAAAGGCAAGCGTTGCGCCGGTCTGGGCGGCAATCTCCTCGCAGCGGGCGATTAGATCGGGATTCGGGAAATAGCCGTTCGGCCCGCAGGCGACAAAGTGCAGCCCTAACTTCGCGCAGCCAATCATCAGGGAGTTTGCCATGTTATAGCGGCAGTCGCCCATGAAGACGAGCTTTTTGCCCTTAAGAGAGCCGAAATGCTCACGGATGGTCAGCATATCCGCAAGAATTTGCGTGGGGTGGTACTCGTTCGTCAGACCGTTCCAGACGGGCACGCCGGCGTGCTTTGCCAATTGCTCGACAATCTCCTGCCCGAAGCCGCGGTATTCGATGCCGTCATAGAGTCTGCCGAGGACGCGGGCGGTATCCGCAATGGATTCCTTTTTGCCAATCTGGGAGCCGGTCGGGTCGAGATAGGTCACGTGCATGCCGAGATCGTAGGCGGCGACCTCGAAGGAGCAGCGGGTGCGGGTTGAGGTCTTTTCAAAGATCAATGCGATGGACTTACCCTTGCAGGTGTCGTGCGGGATGCCTGCCTTTTTCTTTGCCTTGAGGTCGGCGGCGAGGTCGAGCAAGCCCGTGATCTCCTCGGGGGTGAAGTCCAGCAGGGTCAGAAAATTCTTGCCTTTCAGATTCATATTGTCCTCCTATTCAGCCGCGCATTCCATCAGCTTTTGCACGGCGGTTTCCAAAAGTTCCATCGGGATATTCAAGGCGGGGAGCAGGCGGATTTTCTGCTTCGCGGTCGTGACCAAGACGCCCTTTTGCAGCGCCAGCTCCGCAAATTCGCGGGCGGGCTTCTCCACCTCCAAGCCGAGCATCAAGCCCATGCCGCTCACGCTTTTGATGCCCCGGCAGCCGGAGAGGGTGCGGAATATGTAATCCGAGCGTTCTCTTACGCCTGCAAGCAGCTTTTCGTCGATGCGGCTCAGAATATTCACCGCGCCCGCGCAGCAGGTCGGGTTGCCGCCGAAGGTCGAGCCGTGGTCGCCGGGCTGAAAGACCTCCGCCGTCCGCGCGCCGAACAGCGTCGCGCCGATGGGAAGTCCGCCGCCCAAGCCCTTCGCCGTGGTGACGATATCCGGCTGCAAGCCGTATTCCATATAGCCGTAAAGGTGTCCGCTGCGTCCATTGCCCAGCTGCACCTCGTCCGCAATCAGCAGAAGATCATATTTTTCAGCGATTTCGCGGAGCGCGTCGGCGTAGTCCTGCCCGATGGGCATCACGCCGCCCTCGCCCTGCACCGCTTCAAACATCAAAGCGGCGCATTTATGCTCCTTGACAAGCTGCTCCAATTCCTCCCGGTCGCCTGCCGTGGCATAGAGGAAGCCCTCGGGGAGCGGCTGATAGTCCTTATGGTAGACGTCCTGGCCCGTGGCGGCAAGGGTTGCCAGCGTGCGCCCGTGGAAGCTGTGCTTCAGGGTCACGATATTGTAATATTCCGCGCCCTTCTGCTCCGCGCCCCACTTCCTTGCCGCCTTGATGGCGCATTCGTTCGCCTCCGCCCCGGAGTTCGAGAAAAAGACGCGGGACATTCCCGTTCTTTCACAGAGCATTTGCGCAAGGGTTGCCGCAGGTGCGGAATAGTAGAGGTTGGAACAGTGCTGAAATTTGCCGAGCTGCGCGGTCACTGCCGCCTTCCACTGTGCGTCGTTCAGTCCGAAAATATTCACGGCGATGCCGCTGCCGAGGTCGATGTACGTTTTGCCGTTTATGTCGCGCACGAGGGAGCCGTTGCCCTCGGAAAGCTCCATCGGGAAACGGTTGTAGGTGTGCGCAAGGTAACGGCGGTCTAGCTCCGAAGTGTTCATTGGCTGCCTCCGTAAAGATTTGTTCGCTTCATTATACCGAATCCGCGAATCGTGGTCAAGCCCCAATCCGAGAATTCAGCTTTTCTCGCGTTTTTTTACGAAATAGACCTTTCCTTTGCAGTCAACGGTCATTAAAAGCACTTCCGAAAGCGCGCAGCTCCGTTTTTGCAGCTCCTTTTTGATCCACGCCTCGTCCCGCTTTGCAATCACCATATTCTCCCGCATCAGATTGCCGTCGGAGATTAGCGTCACGGGCAGCTCCGTCTCGCTTGCCTTGATGCCCGCGTCCCTTGCCGAGGCGGGACGGTCCTTGGCATACAGCAGCGTCGAGAGCTGTCCGTTCGTCTCCAAAATCGCAAATTTGACCTCCGACAAATCAAAAATCTCCTGCTCCCGCAGGTGCATCGTCAGCTCGTCCAAATTGACGTGGGTTTGGCGAAGGTTCTTTTCCAGAATCCGCCCGTTTTCAATGAGAATCACAGGCTTACCGCACAGCAGACGGCGCACACGGATGGAGCGGAACATCAAAAACGCCATCAGCATCTCCGCCGCGATGACCAGAGCGATGGGGACAAGACCGTGCAGAACGGAGCGGTCCGGCTCCTCCATCGGGATGGTTGCGAGATTTGCCAACAGCATCGTCACGACGAATTCCGATGGCTCCATCTCTCCAATCTGCCGCTTGCCCAAAAGCCGCACCGTCACAATCAGCACCATATGAAACAGCACGGTTCGCCAAATCATTGTCCACATACGCCATCGCCTCCGGCGCATAGTTTGCGCGCCGAACGGCAGAATTATACGCGAAAAAGGAAAATCGAAAGTTGAAAATGATAAAACTGTCGTTAATTTGTATAAATTTTCCTCCCGAAAAAAGGAGAGGTTTGTGGACGCCTATGAAATCTTCAAAAAGACTTGCAATTTCGAAGTTTATCCGCTAAACTGTTACAATCACGGATAAAAAAACGATTTGGAGGGATAAAAATGAAAAAAATCAGCGAGCTATTCGGCGAGAATGTGTTCAGCAAGGCAGTGATGCGCGAGCGTCTGCCCCGTGAGGTCTATCAGGAGGTTGTCAATGTTGAGCAGAACGGCGGACAGATCTCCATGGCGGCTGCCGATGTTGTCGCAAAAGCCATGATGGAATGGGCGGTTGAAAAGGGTGCGACCCATTATACCCACTGGTTCCAGCCGCTGACCGGCATCACGGCGGAAAAGCACGACTCCTTCCTGTCCTCGCCGGACGAGCAGGGCAGAGTGATCATGAAGCTGACGGGCAAGCAGCTTATCATGGGTGAGCCGGATGCATCCTCCTTCCCCTCGGGCGGACTGCGCGCGACGCACTATGCCCGAGGCTATACCGCGTGGGATATCACCTCGCCTGCCTTTGTCAAGGAGATGTCCTGCGGCACGATTTTATGCATTCCGACGGTTTTCGTCTCTTATTCGGGTGAAGCGCTGGACAACAAGACACCGCTGCTGCGTTCCATGCAGGCGCTTTCCCAGCACGCGCTGCGCATCCTGCGACTGTTCGGTGATACGACCGCGAAAAAGGTCGTCCCCTCGGTCGGCGCGGAACAGGAATACTTTATTGTTGACCGCCAAAAGTACTTACAGCGCCGCGACCTCATCTATACCGGCAGAACCCTCTTCGGCGCTCCGGCACCGAAAGGACAGGAGCTGGAGGATCAGTATTTCGGCGTCATCCGCGAGCGCGTCGGCGCGTTTATGGCGGAGCTGAACCGCGAGCTGTGGAAAATGGGCATCACTGCCACCACCCAGCACAACGAGGTCGCGCCCGCGCAGCATGAGTGCGCGCCGATCTTCAGCACCTGCAATGTCGCGGTCGATCAGAACCAACTGATGATGGAGACCATGAAGCGCGTTGCTTCCAAGCACGGCTTGGTCTGTCTGCTGCATGAGAAGCCCTTCGCGGGCGTGAACGGCTCGGGCAAGCACAACAACTGGTCCATCGCCACGGACACGGGCGAGAACCTGCTTGACCCCGGCAAGACCCCGAATGACAACCTGCAATTCCTTTTGGTGCTCTCTTGCATTATCAAGGCGGTTGACCGCCATGCAGACCTTCTGAGAATGTCCACTGCCTGCGTGGGCAACGATCTTCGTCTCGGTGCGGATGAGGCGCCTCCCGCAATCATCTCCATCTTCCTCGGCAATCAGTTGGAGGACGTTGTGGAGCAAATCGTCGAAAACGGCACGGCTGCCGGCTGCATCGCGGGCGGTCAGCTTGACACGGGCGTTTCGACCCTCCCGCTCATTGACAAGGACGCCACCGACCGCAACCGCACCTCGCCCTTTGCCTTCACGGGCAACAAGTTCGAGTTCCGCATGGTCGGCTCCTCCGACTGCATTGCAAACGCCAATACCGTCCTCAACACGATTGTCGCCGAGGCGTTCAGCGAGGCGGCGGATGTCCTGGAGCAGAGCGACGATTTGGAGACTGCCGCAAACCATTTGATTGCGGAGAACCTGCGCAATCACAGCCGCGTTGTGTTCAACGGCAACGGCTACAGCGCCGAGTGGGTTGAGGAGGCTGCGCGCCGCGGCCTGCCGAACCTGAAGAGCATGGTCGCCTCCGTGCCGAGTCTGACGACGGAGAAGGCAATCACGCTGTTTGGCAAATTCGGTGTCTTTACGAAAGCGGAGCTGGAATCCCGCAGCGAGGTCATGTATGAGACTTACGCCAAGGTCACGCTGATCGAGGCGCGCACGATGCTCCATATGGCATCGAAGCATTACATCCCCTCTGTCGTGCGCTATACGGCGCGTCTGGCGGACTCCATCTGTAAGGTGCGCAATGCCTGCTCGGAGGCGGGCGTCAGCGTACAGGAGGAGCTTTTGAAGGAGACCAGCGCCCTCCTGACCGAGGCGAGAGCGGCGCTCAAGGGTTTGGAAGCCGCCGTCGCCGAGAGCAACGACTTAGACTGCGTGTGCGAAATGGCAAACTTCTGCCACGATACCGTCGTACCCGCGATGCACGCCCTGCGGACACCCATTGACAAGCTGGAACTGATCGTCGATAAGGCAATCTGGCCCGTCCCGACCTACGGCGATTTGATGTTTGAAGTATAAGAATATAGGCATGAGACAAGCGCCTCCCCGCGAACAGACCCCAGGGAGGCGCTTACTGCCTTGCACCCAACGTGACAATCTTTTTTGCTTTTGCTCGTTGATTGACCCTAAAATGTAGTCCGCAGAGGTCTGATAGTAGACTGCCAACCGAATCAAACGATTCGTTGGAACATCACGCAGCCCTCGCTCAAAGCTGGAATACTGCTGCTGTGACAAGTCCCTGTCCGCCCGTAAATCCCGCAGGCGCGGATAATAATTTATCATGTCATACTACCCCTCTAATTTTGCTTTTCAGTGTTGACATATTATTCGGAAACAACTATAATTAATCTGCATCTAATTGTGGTTTTTGATGCAAAATATAAAAGGAGAGAGAAATATGGAGTATGTATTAGTCTTATTGGCATTGGCTGTCGGCGAAATTGTCGTATATTGTATCGGGGCGAAAACTTCAAATGGCAGCAAGAATAAAGGTAAATTGGCGTTGGCCTCGTTTGATTTGGCTGTTGGTGTGTTCTTGTTTGGAATCTCGCACATCGAGATCATGTATTGTGATCGTCATACCGATACAGATTGGTATTATTTCTTATTCTATATCGGCTTGATTTTTGCTGTTGCCGGTCTTGTCGGCGTTATATTCTCCTTCTATGAGATCCTCCGCGACAGAGATAATGCGATGGCGACTTCAGCAGCGGCAATGCCCGCGAGACCTGTGAACTATAACAATACCGGTGCGTCGGCAGCGTATGCTCGGGGAGACACACAGATGTATGCCGCAACTGCTGTGCAGCAGCCGGTCATGCAGCAGCCGGTTATGCCTCCTGAAGCGAACGGTAATACCGTTAGCGAAAAGGTCAGACCTGTTGCAGACTCCGGCAATCCGTATATTATTACATGCCCTGTTTGCCATACACGTCAAAATAGCAATCGCACCGTCTGCTTTGAATGCGGCGCTGAATTTGACATGTGATTCGGCAAGAGAAAAGGAAAAGTGCATAAGCAAAAAAACAGCAGGCTGGGAAAACAGCCTGCTGTTTTTAATAGAGCAGTATGAGATTATGTGCTTCACGTGTTGAAGTCAAATGGTGCATATTATGTAGCGTTTTTGAAAACAGGTGCATTCGGTTAACTGTTCCGCTCTGATTGCAGAAACGGCGGGCGGACGAATAAATTGGTGCGTAATCGGTAGTTCCTGCACGAGATTGCCACGAGCGCGGCGCGCTCTCGCAATGACATGGCTGGGGAGCGTGAA
This sequence comes from Faecousia sp., assembly GCA_051892295.1. Classification (GTDB taxonomy): domain Bacteria; phylum Bacillota; class Clostridia; order Oscillospirales; family Oscillospiraceae; genus JAZOXB01. The sequence goes on from JBJFGB010000165.1 coordinate 17,199, forward strand.
CACAATCGGTAGTTCCTGCACCGGCGCGCCGAGTCGTCGCGCCCTACGGCGAGAGTGCGGCAGGGGTTGCGCAAGGATGAAAGGAGCGGCGATTACGAGAGAAAAACAGCGGGCGGGAAAAAAACAGGTGCAATTTCGGAAACGGTGTGGTATGATACACTCGAGGTGATTTAGAATGCAGGAGAAAAAAACGGAAGAGGTTCGTGAAGAAATGACGGAACAGAGCGTTACGGAGAATGTTAGAACGGGGGAAGCCGTTGAGGAAAAGGAGCCGTTTGTGCCCAGCCCGACTTCTAAGCGGGTCTTGGCGTGGATCTTATTTGTGATCGTCTTTTTGGGAATCGTGAGTTGGCTGCTCAGCATTGCGTTCCCCGGTTGGATTGAAACCGTGCGCGCGTGGGCGCTGGGGCTGTTCCATTGATTATTTTAGGCATTGACCCCGGGTATGCTACAACGGGGTTTGGCTTGCTCTCTTCGGAGCGCGGGGAATACAGGCTTTTACAATACGGCACGGTGACGACGCCTGCCGATCTGCCCTTTCCCAAACGGCTCAATATGCTCTTTGAGGACATGACCCGTCTGCTCGAGGTGACGAAGCCGGAGGCGGTCGCGGTGGAGGAGCTGTTTTGGGGGCACAATATCACAACGGGCATCGGCGTCTCCCACGGGCGCGGCGTGATTTTGCTCGCCATTGAGCGGGCGGGGGTGCCGCTGTTTGAATATACGCCGATGCAGGTCAAGCAGGCGGTGGTCGGCTACGGCAAGGCGGAAAAGCGGCAGGTCATGGACATGACAAGGCGTTTTCTGAAAATGGACAAGCTCCCGCGCCCGGACGACGCAGCGGACGCGATCGCCATTGCCTTATGCCATGCGCGGAGCGCGACGAGCCGGCTGCCGCAAAAATGAGGGATTTGAAATGTTCTATTATCTGAACGGTGAAATAACGATGATGGAGGGCAATTTGGCGGTCGTGGACTGCGCCGGTGTCGGTTTTGCCTGCCGGACGACCTCCTATACACTCTCAAAGCTCCGCGTCGGGCAGACGGCGAAGCTGTTTACTTACTGCAATATCCGGGAGGACGCGTTCGATATCTACGGCTTCTCCACCCGCGACGAGCTGCGCTGTTTTGAGCTGCTGCTTGGGGTGACAGGGGTCGGTCCCAAGGCGGCGATCGCCATTTTATCCTCGACCTCGCCGGAGCGCTTCATGCTCGCCATCATGACGCAGGACGAAAAGGCGCTGACGGCGGCGCAGGGCGTGGGCAAAAAGCTTGCCCAGCGCATTATTTTGGAGCTGAAGGACAAGCTCGGCGCGGTGACGGAGGTTGATTTCTCCGACGGCGCGGCTGCCGTCTCGATTCCGACGGCGGGGAGCAATTTGGCGCTTGCGCAGGCGGCGCTGGCAGAGCTGGGCTATAATCAAAATGAGATCGGCGCGGCGCTCAAGGGCATCAAGACAGAGGGCATGAGCACGGAGGAGATCGTGCGGCAATGCCTGCGCGCAATGGTGATGAGGTGACGGCATGAGCATTGATTTTTCACAGGAATATGAAGCGCCCCTCGTGACGACGAGCTTCACCGCAAACGACGAGGGGGAATTCTCCCTGCGTCCGAAGCGCCTGAGCGAATACAACGGGCAGGAGAAGGTCAAGGAGAATTTGGCGGTCTACATCGAGGCGGCAAAGCGGAGAAACGAGCCGCTGGACCATGTGCTGCTCTACGGGCCTCCGGGACTGGGCAAGACGACGCTGGCGGGTGTCATTGCCAACGAGATGGGCGTGAATATCCGCATTACCTCCGGCCCCGCCATTGAAAAGGCGGGCGACCTCGCGGCATTGCTGACCAATCTGAGCGAGGGCGACATTCTGTTTATTGACGAGATTCACCGCCTGAACACGGCGGTCGAGGAGATTCTATATCCCGCAATGGAGGACTTTGCGATTGACATTATTGTCGGCAAGGGACCCTCGGCAAACTCTATTCGATTGGATCTGCCGCGCTTTACGCTCATCGGCGCGACCACCCGCGCGGGGCAGCTCTCCGCGCCGCTGCGGGATCGTTTCGGTGTGAGCTTCCGCTTGGAGCTGTATTCCCCGGAGGAGCTGCGCCGCATCATCACGCGGTCGGCGGCGTTGCTGGGCATGCAGATTGACCCGGAGGGCGCCTTGGAGGTCGCTTCGAGAAGCAGAGGCACGCCGCGAATCGCCAACCGTATTTTGCGCCGTGTGCGCGATTTCGCCCAGATTTACTATGACGGCGTCATTACAAAAGAGGCGGCGGATCACGCGCTGAGCAAGTTGGAGGTTGACAAGCTCGGCTTGGACGCGACCGACCGGCGAATGCTGACGGCGATTATCAAGTTCTACGGCGGCGGCCCCGTCGGCTTGGAGACCCTTGCGGCGACCATCGGCGAGGAGGCGGTCACGCTGGAGGATGTTTATGAGCCTTACCTGATGCAGATTGGCTTTTTGACCCGCACGCCGCGCGGTCGTTGCGTCACGCAGCTTGCCTATGACCACCTGCATTTACACAATGACACGCCGGAACAACTGACATTTTGAACAAATTCAAACGGGAAAATCATTGAAATTCAACAAAAATTCGTCGGGAAGAAATAATATTTCATCAACTATTGACAAAACTGCATAAAATGCTATAATAATAAGGTAGCCTAAAGGCGTTTTCGGCGTAAAGCCGTTCGCAATATCAACCCTGTGTCAAACCAGCAAGCATTTTTTGATGGAAATAGCGTCAGGGCAAATCACTTATCAAGAGAGGTAAACCAACATGTACGAAGACAAGACTTTAGTTTGCAAGGAATGCGGTAACGAGTTCGTGTTCACCGCCGGTGAGCAGGAGTTCTACGCTGAGAGAGGCTTCCAGAATGAGCCGCAGCGCTGCAAGGCTTGCCGTGACGCTCGCAAGAATGCTGCTCGTAGCCCGAGAGAGTATTTCACCGCTGTTTGCGCCAACTGCGGCGGCGAGGCTCGCGTTCCCTTTGAGCCGAAGACCGACCGTCCCGTGTACTGCAGCGAGTGCTTCGCGAAGATGCGCGAGAACGGCTAATTCAAGTCAAAACAAAACGACGCTCCGTGAGGGGCGTCGTTTTTTTAGTGAAAAGTGAATAGTGAATAGTGAATAGGTTGTGCGTTGGGGGCGGTGTGCTTTCTGTGAGGGTTTGCTGCGGAGCGCTGATTCCTGCACCGGCGCGCCGAGTCTTCGCGCCCTACGGTGAAGGTGCAGTCAACAATCGTAGGGCACGACCACCGGGCGTGCCGACCGCGTAAGCGGCAGACGGTAGGCATGAACAAGTTTGTACATACTTGGTAGTTCCTACACACGGCGGGGACATGTCCCCGCCCTACAGGGGTGCGGTGCTTTTTAGGGGATGAGGCGGAGCACGAGGGAGTGGCGCTTTTCTATGAGGGTTTCATAGAGGTCTGTACTGATGCGGTTGTAATAGTTGCCTTCGTAAAGGGCGAGGGCGTTGTCAATGTCGATTACGGCGTAGCGGTCGGCTGCCTTGGAGCCGCGGTCAATGGAGGCAACGGGGGTATAGCCGACATTGGTGATTGTTGTTGTGCCGCTTGTGTGGTCGCGGGTGAATTCCAAATTCAGAATCAGGGAGGCGTTGCAAGCGCCTTTTTCCGCTTTGCAGAAGTCTCCAAGGCTGTAGGCAAGCACGACATCCTTTGTTGTACCGTTTTCAAAGGTGATCGTGCGGGCTTCCACCGTGCTGACCAGATGCGAGTGGGAGCCGAGAATCACGTCCACACCGTTTCGGAACAGATAGTCCGCAGCCTCCTCCTGCTTTTCGCTGACCTCACTGACATTCTCGCTGCCCCAGTGCAGAGCGGCGATGATGACATCCGGCTTCTCCTGCTTGGCAGCGTTTAACACGGCGTCAATCGCTGCGGTGTCAAGGTCGGAGTAGTTCGTGGTATAATCCTCATAGAGCAGATCGACGCAGCCTGCCGCGTTTTCCGGGAGGCTCAGACCGCCCAAGCCCTTGGTAAAGGCGACAAAGGCAATCCGCACGCCGTTGACCTCACGGACAACAACGGGATGCTCCGCACGGTCGTCTGCGCTGCTGTAGGTGCCCACGGCGGTCATGCCGTTATCCTCAATGACCGCCTTGGTGCGCTGTAGCCCGCTGAATCCTCCGAAAATGCTGTAGGAATTCGCGGTTTGCAGAAGGTCAAAGCCTGCGGCGCTGAGCGCGGCGGCGAGCGCATCGGGATAGCTGCCTGCCTCCATGCCGTAGGGTGTGCCGCAGAAGGTGCCTTCAAAATTGCCGATGGTGAGATCGGCAGCGGCAAGCGAGGCGCAGACCCCTTCGAATTGGGAAGAAAAGTCATAAGACCCGTTCGAGCGGCGCGCGTCCGCGAGCATTTCATCGGTCAGATAGATGTCACCCACCGCGCTGACGGTCGCCACACCGACGCCCTCTGTCGGGCGGGTATCCTCGATTGCACCCTCTCCGCAGCCGGAGAGAGCAACGATAAATATCAAAAGCAGCAGCGACGCGACGCTCCTGCGGAATACTCGTTTCAATGGAAAGCCTCCGTTTGTGTTTTTCTATGATTCTACAATAAAAACAAGCCGCATACAAGAGGTATTTTTAAGATATTGCCATGAAATCCTTTATCGCGTGATACTTCCTACATTATGATAAAACAACGGCAGCCGGGTTTGTATGGCTGCCGTTGCGGTTTATTCGACTGCGAATAGAATATGCGCGTTGCGGAGGTTGGAGTCGTCGATCTGATCGTTGACGGAATAGGCGTGCTTTTCCAAATCGCCGCAGACCGCTTCCGTAAGATTTTGCTCCTGCAATGCGGAGATGATATGGAATGCGATCTCCTCGATTATTGCTGCCTTCTGTGCTGCGAGTGGATCGTCATTGCCTGTGGTGAGCAGGAATTCCAACGGCTGCGCGAGTTCGGACAACCACGGCAGCTCCCGAAGCCCGCGGAACTGCCATTTATAATAGGGAAGATAGCGTTCATTCAGCAGGAAAATTGCCGCGAGCGTATGGTGGACATACTCCGTGACGGCAAGCTGCGCGGCGGCGGGCTCCCCGTGCGCGAGGCAGCGGGCATAATTGTACTGCCCCGACTGCGCCATGAGCAGCAGCCTGCCTGCAAGCTTCTTTTTGCGCACATCGGGCGGGAAATAGCACAGTGCCTTGCGGATGGAGGTGAACAGCCCCACATCGTCGCGGAACACCTCGCCGTTCGTCACCTCGGCAAGCCCCTGCTCGGGGACGGAAAACCAATCCATGAGGTTGGTGAGCTTTCCCGGATGCCCAATCTTCTCCCGAAAGAAGTCCTCCATGCGCAAAACGCCGTGGCGGCTGCCGCCGACGGGACTGATGCGCAGACGGTACACACCGCCGTATTCCTGCGGCAGCTTTGCGTAGGCACGCTCTAAGAGAAACGCCGTGCGGCGGTCGATGACCTCCTCGTCCGGCAGAAACAGGCAGAATGCCGGTTCAAAATCATGGTCGCGGGAGACTTCATCGTCATAGCCGAAGCATTCCGAGCCTGCGCCGACCAGCCCCACCGCGATAATCTCCTCCAATTGCGGGAACTGCTCGTGCAGCATCGGCGCGCCGTATGTCTCATAGAACCCGCGGCACAGCTCAATTCCTTGCATAGATTTCCTCCGAACGCTCCTTCAGCTCCTGTGCATAGGCGAAACGACCGAAATAGTCAAAGGTCGGAGCGCATTTTTCACAGACAAAGGCGTAATTGCCGTTACGCGGCAGCGTCGGCGTTTCTAAAAGGGCTTCCGCCTTGTCCAAATACGCCGAGACGATTGCCTCGGACTCCAACAGACCCAATTCCTCGGCGGCGAGGTCTGCCAGATTGAGATAGGTGATTGCCGCCTCTGCCTCTCCGTGCTCGACCTGCGCCATGACGGAAAGCGCCTTGCGGTAACAGGTCTCCGCCTCTCGAAACTGTTTTTCATCCGCGAGGGCGAGCGCCATGTTGTTATACAGTCCGCCGAGACGGGCATCGTCCTCAGGCAGTTCTTTCTCGTAGATCTCCTGCGCGGCGCGGTAGAGGGGAAGTGCGTCCTTCGCCATGCCGAAGGATTTATAGACGGTTGCGGCGTTGACATAGGTCGTTCCCGCCGTCAGCGTTCCTTCAAATTGCAGGGTATGCAGCAGAGAAAGTCCCTGACGGACTGCCTCCAATGCCTCCTCGCGTTTGCCTCTTTTGCGGTAAAGCCCCATCTGCTCGTTGCGGATGGTCAGCGCGCCGCGCTCGTCGTTGCCGTTCTGCGCCTCTATGAGCCAATACTGCAAATGGCGTTCGGCGGCATCATAGTCGTTGCGGTCGAGATAAGCGTTGAGCCTGTCCATCATGCGGCTGATGTCAATAGGGCGTACCGGTTGCTTGCCGTCTAAGCCGTCCGTGCAGAAGGGGCAGGAGGGCTCCACGTAATCCTCGCGTTTGAGCGCGTACATATCGCTGCCTCAGGAGATTGGCTCAAAGTCCGCCGCGCCGTGCTTGCAGAGCGGGCAGACATAGTCCTCGGGCAGCTCGTCGCCCTCATAGACATAGCCGCAGACCTTGCAGACAAAGCCCTTCTTGCCCTCGGTCGCGGGCTTCGGTTTGACATTCTTCTGGTAGTAGGTGTAGGTCATTGTCTCGAGGTTCGACAGGACGCGCGCCTCGGTGATGCTGCAAATGAACATGCCGTGCGTGCCGAGATCGACATACTGCTCGACCTTGAGCGAGAGGAAGGAGTTGATATAGCGGGGCAGGAAGACTAAGCCGTTGTCGGAGCGCAGCGGCGTCTCGCCCTCAAACTTGTCCACATTGCGTCCGCTGCGGAAGCCGTAGCACTCAAAGACGGAGAAGGGCGCGTCGGTGGACAGGCAATTGAGGTTCATGATGCCCGTCTGACGGATGACATGGTGGGAGTAGTTCTGCTTATTGATTGTCACGGCGACGCGGTTGGGCGTGTTCGTCACCTGCGAGACGGTGTTGACAATCAGACCGTTGTCGCGCTTGCCGTCGTTGGAGGTGACGACATAAAGACCGTAGCCGATGTTGAACAGAGCGGTGAGGTCATTCTTGTTCGCAGTGCTGTCCTGCTGGGCGAGGTAGTCGCGGCACAGCTCGTCGGAGAGCTTTTCAATCTGACCCTTGCTCTCGTCGTTCAGGGCGGAGAGGATATGTACGGTCGTATCGGTGAAGGTCAGATTCTTGCAGCCGTCCAGCATTGTGCGCATGGTCTTTGCCGCGAGGGGCGCCCAGCTTCCGTTCTCGATGAAGGCGACGGTGCGGTTGCGGTAATTGCGCTCGGTCAGGTGGTCAATGAAGGTATGCATGAAGGGGAAAATGCCCGCGTTGTAGGTGGTCGTTGCGAGGACGAGGCGGTTATAACGGAACGCGTCCTCCACCGCTTCCGCCATATCGGTGCGGGCAAGGTCATGCAGGACGACCTTCGGGCAGCCCTTTGCCTTCAGCTTTTCCGCAAGCAGCTCGACCGCCTGACGGGTATGACCGTAAACGGAGGTGTAGGCGATGACGATGCCCTCGCTCTCCGCCTCGTAGGAGGACCAAGTCTGATACAGATTGAGATAATAGCCGAGATTTTCGGTGAGTATGGGCCCGTGCAGCGGGAGAATCTTCTGAATGTCCAGCGCGGCTGCCTTCTTCAGCAGCGCCTGTACCTGCGCGCCGTACTTGCCGACGATGCCGAAATAGTAGCGCCGCGCCTCGCATGCCCAGTCCTCCTCGACATCGAGCGCGCCGAATTTCCCGAAGCCGTCGGCGGAGAAGAGCACCTTATCCAGTGCGTCATAGGTCACAATGACCTCGGGCCAATGCACCATCGGCGCGGTGACGAAGGTCAAAGTGTGCTTGCCGAGACTGAGGGTCGAGCCTTCCCCGACCACGATACGGCGGTCTGCATAGTCCGTGCCGAAAAAGTTCTGCATCATGGCAAAGGCTTTTGCCGACGAGACAATCGTCGCCTCGGTATAGACCTTCATAAACTCTGCGATGTTGGCGGAGTGGTCCGGCTCCATGTGCTGCACAATCAGATAATCGGGCTTGCGGCTGCCGAGGGCGTTTTGAATGTTGTCCAGCCACTCGTGGGTGAAACGGGCATCCACCGTGTCCATGATGGCGACCTTTTCGTCAACGATGGCATAGGAGTTGTATGCCATGCCGTTAGGGACGTCATACTGTCCCTCGAACAGATCAACCTCGTGGTCGTTGACGCCGAGATAGAGAATGGATTCCGTAATCTTTTGATTCATAGTAAAGCTCCTTTGCTTAAAATACAGAGTGATAGGCACTCAGCCGAGAATGCCGAGGTGCGTCAGGACGGTAAGCGCGCTTCCCATGACGAGAAAATAGAGGATTGTCGAGGGGATAAGGCAATCCATCGCAAGCTTGGTGTCACGGCGGTATTCCTTGCACCAAACCACCGCAGTGACGGGCGCGGGACTGCCGAACAAAATGGCAAGGATCAGCGCGCTTTGCAGGGGCAGAAGAAAGTACAGTGCCGCGAATACGATGCAGGGATAGAGTAAGACCTTCCAAACGGAATAGAGGATTGCCGTGCGGTTTTTGCGCCACGCGAAAAGACCATATTGCCGGATCAGCATACCGATCAGCAGCAGTGAAAGCGGGGAGACAACGGCTGCCAGTGCGTCTAAAGTGTATTGCAGGAAGGACGGAAGCTTCGTGCCGGTCACGGAGAAAAGCGTTCCGACTACCACGGCGAGCAGACAGGGGGAGAGCAGCAGCTTGTAAAACGGCTGACGGTTCTTGCGCAGTCCGCTGCCCAAAAACAGCGGATGGTGCAGCCCCCAAATCAGCAGATCCATCACCGCGCCGTGGACGAAAACGATCAGCATCTGCTCGTCCGGCAGAAACAGCCGCAGCAGCGGGATGCAGACAAAGGAGGTGTTGCCGATGCCGCTGATATACCGCAGCAGCGCGCGCCGCTCCGGCTCCTCCTTGCGAAACAGGAACAGCGAAACAAAAAACGGCAGCAGCGCAAACACCGGCGTTGCAATCAGCGCGGGCAGTCCGGCAGCCAGCAGCGTCTGCCTGTCCACCGAGGCGAAGGTCGTCAGCAGCAGCGCCGGAAAACAGACGTTCAGCAGCAGCGACGGCAGCACCTCTGCGGCATTCTCCTTCACCAGACGTAACCGCGAAGCAAAATAACCGAGACAGATCACCAGAAGAAAGAACAAAAACCCGTCAAGCTGCATAAACCCTCCCACGCGCGCCGCCTGTCGAAGCATGCGGCAAAACCGCCAAAAACCAAGAATATCATACTCCATTCCACCAAGGAAGTCAACCCGAAGCACCTATATGCGCATGATTGGACACAATTTTTTTATTTTTTTCAAAAAATCTCGACAAAGTACGATTTATGGGACAGAGGATGTGCTATATTTCAATTAACGGAATCCGAGTGACACGAAGGGGCGAAATGCTAAGATAAGAAAAACAGGGACACTGCTGCACGCAGAATCCCTGCATTCCTGCTTTTTACATATTCAAGTTTCGATCCACAAGGCTTTTTAAAACCTTGACTATGCTATTATACCATTTCACAGACAAAAGTCAATATCTTTATACATATTCAAGAAAATGTGCTTGACAAATATTAGATAATATGATAATTTGTTATAAAAGAATATTTAATCCGACAAATGATGATAGGAGTGATGCAAATGGAGAACTGCCTGGCGCATTTCCGAAAAGACGGAGAAGATACGATCTTGCAGAGTTTGAAACAGCACTGTGAAAACACCGCGCGATATGCAGGCGAGTCGTTGAAGGCGGTGAAATTGCAGTCCGCGGGTGAATTGGCAGGCTGGCTGCATGATATGGGGAAGGCGAAAACGGCGTTCACGGAATATCTCTTCGGAAACGGCGGAAAACGAGGCTCAGTCAACCACACCTTTGCAGGTGCAAAATATCTGCTGTCTCGATTTCATGGGGATGCATGTGAGAGCTTTTCGGATTTTGCAGCAGAGCTGCTTGCATATGCCGTCGGCGCGCATCACGGGGCGTTTGACTGCGTGAATGAGGATGGAAGGGATGAACTGCTGAGAAGGTTGAACGCAACGGAGATTGACTATACGGAGAGCTGCCGAAATTTCTTCTCGCAGTGTATTACGGAGGAAGAAACGGCGGTACTGTTCCAAAAAGCGAGCGATGAGATTGCCGTACTTGCCGAACGCATTGACCTTTACGCGCAAAGCGGGGAGGAACGCGATTTTCATCTCGGACTGTTGGCGAGGCTTCTGCTCTCTGCGGTGATCGAAGGCGACCGCCGCGACACGGCGGAATTTACATATGCCATGGAGTATCCTGCCGCGCCGCCCGAGCCGCGTACGATATGGGAAGTGTGCCTGCGCAAAACGGAAGAATATGTCGGTGCCTTTTCCTGTGAGCGACCAATCGACCGTGTACGGCAGACAATCTCGGAGCGTTGTGCCGCATTTGTCGGTGCGGCGCACGGAATCTACCGGCTGTATTTGCCAACTGGGGCTGGGAAAACAATCGCCGGACTCCGTGCCGCACTGCACCATGCGCAGGTACACGGGAAAGAACGCATTTTCCTTCTTTCGCCGCTGCTGTCCGTCACGGAGCAGAACGCAAAAGTCATCCGGGCGTGCATCGCAGACGAGCAACTGATCTTAGAGCATCACAGCAATCTTGTGCAGACGAGGGAGGACGGTGAGGAGGATGAAACTGAGCTGTTTGCCGAGAATTGGCGCAAGCCGATCGTGATCTCTACCCTTGTCCAGTTTTTGAACACGCTCTTTTCGGGAAAAACAACCTGTATCCGCCGCTTTCAAGCGCTCTGCAACAGCGTTATCGTGATCGACGAGGTGCAGACCGTACCGCCGCGCATGCTTTCTCTTTTTAATTACGCAATCGAGTTTTTGACGGAATTCTGCAATGCGACGGTGATCCTCTGTTCGGCGACGCAGCCGGCGTTGGAAATGGCACAGCGTCCGCTGAAGAAACCGCCTGCCGATGTATTCCCGGCGGACGAAGCGCTGTTTGCCTGCTTCCGCCGCACGGAGCTGCGGGACGCTGGAAGCCTGCAATTGGAGGAAATCCCTTCCTATTTGATGGGCCATGCGGACGGCAGTGCATTGATTGTCTGCAACAAAAGATCGGAGGCGGCACAAATTTTTCGCAGCCTTGCGGGACGGGAGGTATTTCACCTGTCCGCTTCCATGTGCGCCGCACATCGCAACGATACCCTTGCCGCGCTTAAGCAGTCGCTGCAAGACGGTGCACCGATCTGTGTTTCTACACAGGTTATTGAGGCGGGCGTTGATATCTCGTTTGACTACGCGATTCGTCTGATGGCGGGGATGGACAATATCCTGCAAACTGCCGGGCGTTGCAACAGAAACGGGACGAGTGAGCATGCATCTGTGGATATCCTTTGCTGCGCGGACGAGAACCTGAGCAGGTTAAAGGATATCAAACAGGCAAAAGAGGCTACGCAGGAGCTGCTTTCGAGTTTCAAAAACGATCCGCAGAGGTATGACGGTGATCTCTCATCGGAGAAGGCAATAACGGCATACTACCGTCGGCTCTATCATGGCATGGCAAGCGGAGCACAGGATTATTCTCTCGGGAAGAACGAGCCAAGTCTTTTTAGCCTGCTTTCCGGCAATGCGTCGTTTGTCAAACGGTGCAGCACGGCGCAACGGTTCTTGCTTCGACAGGCATTTCAAATCGCTGGTGCGGCGTTTACGGTTTTCGACGAGAATACGACGGATGTCCTTGTCCCCTACAGCGAAGGAAAAGAACTGATCGCGCAGCTGCAAGGGGAACATGCGGCGCGGGATGCAAGTTATTTTGCTTCATTGGTGCAGAAAGCGAAGCCTTATTCGATCGCTCTATATAAATACCAAATGGATGCGCTGGTGAAAGCGGGCGGCGTGCATCAGCACAACGGAATTTGGCTGTTGGACACTCGGTACTACGATGGTAACGGTGTCGGACTGACGACGGAAGCTTTGCCGCAGGAATTTTGGGAGGTGAATTAAATGCAGCATAAAAACATTGTCGAATTTGAGGTCAGCGGTGCCTATGCCCTTTTTACCGACCCGATCATGCGCATCGGCGGCGAGAAGTGCAGCTATCAGGTGCCGACCTATGAGGCGTTGAAGGGAATCGTTTCTTCCATTTATTGGAAACCAACCTTAATTTGGTACATAGATGCGGTACGCGTGATGAACCGTATCCAAACGGAGTCAAAGGGGATTCGCCCGATCCGCTATGACGGCGGGAACGACCTGTCTTTTTATACCTACTTAAAAGACTGCCGTTATCAGGTTCGTGCCCACTTCGAGTGGAATATGAATCGACCGGAGTTGGCAGGCGACCGCAACGAAAATAAGCACTATGACATTGCCAAACGCATGATCGCGCGCGGCGGCAGGCGCGATATCTTCCTCGGCGCGAGGGAATGTCAGGGCTATGTGGAGCCATGCGTTTTCGGGGAGGGCAAAGGCTTCTATGATGATGTCAACGAATTGAGCTTTGGACTGATGCACCACGGCATTACCTACGCCGATGAGGCGTATTCTCCGGAGACTGAAGGGCAGATGACGGGGCGGTTCTGGTATCCGGTCATGCGCAAGGGCGTAATCACCTTTGTGCGGCCGGAGAACTGCCCTTTGACCAAAGAGCTTCGACCGATGAGAATGAAACCGTTCGGCGAAGCACAGGGAAATTTCAGCGGACTGCGGGAATTTGAGGAGGTGGAGTGATGGGATTGCTGCAAATGGCGTGCAAGACCTATGACACGCACGCGGCGCTTGCGGGCAAAGAGATTGAGAACAGACCGACGCTCTGCCCGGTCGCGCACATTCTGCAAAAGGCACAGCTCGAAATTACGCTGGAGGCGGACGGCAGCTTCGTTGCGGCAAGTGCGGTGGACAAGGACAACTGCGCGACGGTCATTCCTGCCACGGAGAAATCCGCAACGCGTTCGGGTAAAAAGCCTGCGGCACATCCGCTGTGTGAGCAGCTTGCCTATCTTCTACCGGGAAATGCGGAGAAATACGAGGAATATTTGGCGGGCTTACAGGCGTGGTGTGATTCTGATGCGGCGCATCCGAAGCTGCGTGCGGTTCTGAACTATGTCCAAAGCGGGAACATTGTAAAGGATCTGACCTATGCCAAGCTGATCGAGGCGGGTCAAAACGGGAGGGTTTCGGAAAAGGACGAAAAGTCACTCATTCGTTGGCGCGTCTATGACGGAAGCGAGGAAAGCGCCTGCTGGAAGGATTCTACGCTGTTTACTGCGTTCCAGAAGTACTACGCGTCGCTTTGCAAGAACAATCCAAAGGAGCTTTGTCTTGTGACAGGAGAAGTGGATACGCTTGCGCAGAGCCACCCAAAGGGGATCGTCGCGGCGAACTACGGCGCGAAGCTGATTTCTGCCAACGATAGCAGCGGCTTTACTTATCGCGGACGCTTTACAGAGGCACGACAGGGCGGAACGGTCAGCTTTCTTGCTTCGCAGAAGGCGCACTTTGCGCTGCAATGGGTCGCGGCGGCGGACGGTGTCAACATCGGTGGGCGTACCTTTGTGTGCTGGAATCCAAACGGAAAGAAGGTGCCGGAACCGACGAAAACGCCGTTCCACGCGCGGGACGAGAAGCCGATTTACGAACCGACACAGTACCGTAAGGAACTGTACAAAACGGTAACCGGCTTTCAAAATGCCCTGAAGGATGAGGATATCGTCCTTGCTGTCTTCGACGCGGCGACGACGGGACGCCTCTCGCTGACCTATTACCGCGAGTTCCGCGCTGCGGAGTATTTGGAGCGGATGGAACGCTGGTTTGCAACCTGCTGCCTGCCGCGCTATCAGTTCGGCATACAATCCCCCTCCATCGGGCAAATCGCGCTTTTTGCCTTCGGCACGGAGCGGGAGGAGAAGCAGAAGCTGCGCGTTATGCTGGACGACCGTGTTTATCGGGAGCAGACGGAACGGCTGCTGCGCTGCGTTACGGAAGGCGCGGCGATTCCCTATGACATCGTGCGTGCATTAAAACAGCGGGCGACAATGCAGACGGCGTACAACGACAGGGAAAACTATAAAAATGTGCTTTTCACCGCTGTTGCGGTGATACGAAAATTTTACAATGACAGGGTAGATAAGGAGGAATGGCTTATGGCACTTGAACCGGAGAAACGGGATTGCAGCTACCAATACGGTCGGCTGCTGGCAGTGATGGAGAAAGCGGAACGTGAAACCTATTCGGATGAAAACGAGCGTGAGCCGAATGCTGTGCGGATGCAGATGATGTTCAGCGAGAATCCGTTCCACGGCGCAAGAGTTTTGGATGAAAAGCTGAATCCGTATTTCAGGCAGCTCAAACCCGGAAGAAGAGCTTACTTCCGCAAGCTTTTGGGTGAAATTTGGGAGATCATTGGCAGCTTTGAGGAAAAGAAGCAAAAACAACCTTTAGGCGACACCTATATTCTCGGCTATTATCTCCAGCGCATGGACTTTTACAAATCTAAAAAAACAACGGAGGATGAAAACGATGAGCGTACTGAAGAACAAAATTGATTTTGCGGCATTGATCACAGTGAAAATGGCAAATGCCAACGGCGATCCGCTGAATGGCAACCGTCCGCGCACGGACTATGAGGGCTACGGCGAGATCTCGGATGTTTGCATTAAGCGCAAGCTCCGCAACCGGATGCAGGACATGGGCGAACGCATTTTTGTGCAGTCGGAGGATCGCTGCGACGATGGCTATCCCAACCTCAGAAAACGCGCGGAAGCGACGATGGGAAAGCTGAAGGATAAAGAGGAATATGCAAAGAAGGCATGCGAAACATGGACGGATGTCCGCACCTTTGGGCAGGTGTTTGCCTTCAGCGGCGATAAAAAGGACGGCGTTTCCGTCGGCGTGCGGGGACCTGTCACCCTGCATCAGGCGGTCAGCGTGTTACCGGTGGAAGTACATACCATGCAGATCACAAAGAGCGTCAACGGCGAGGACAGCGATAAGCGCGGGTCGGACACGATGGGTATGAAGCACATGGTGCGATTTGGTCTGTATTTGCTGAAAGGCTCGATCAATGTCCAGCTTGCGGAAAAAACAGGCTTTACGGAGGAGGATGCGGAGCTTGTGAAGAAATGCCTGCTGACGCTGTTCGAAAACGACGCCTCCTCGGCAAGACCCGAAGGCTCTATGGAGGTGCGCAGGCTTTACTGGTGGAAGCATAACTGCAAATCGGGTCAGTATTCCTCGGCAAAGGTACACCGCTCCCTGACCATCGAGAAAAAGAAGGAGGTTCCGACCTGCTTTGAAGATTATATAGAGAAGCTGGAACCGCTGGAGGGGCTGACGCCGGAGATCCTCGATGGAATGTAAGGAGGAAGACTTCCTCCAACTGTCAGGCTTGCAGCATTTTGCTTTTTGCCGCAGACAATGGGCACTGATTCATTTGGAGCAGCAATGGGCGGAGAACCTTCGGACGACTGACGGGGAATTGATGCACGCGAGGGCGCATGAGGTGGGAAACAGGGAGCGGCGCGGGGATTTGCTGATCACACGCGGCATGTACATCCACTCATCCACGCTCGGCGTTGCGGGACAATGCGATGTTGTGGAGTTTCATCGCGCGCCGAAGGGTGTGCCGCTGGTCGGTCAAGAGGGACTTTGGCGGCCCTACCCAATCGAGTATAAACGCGGAGCGCCGAAGGAACACAACGCAGATGCGCTGCAGCTGTGCGGACAGGCGCTGTGCTTGGAGGAAATGCTGTGTTGCGAGATCCCGGTTGGCGCGCTGTTTTACGGACAAACCCGCAGAAGGCAGGAGATTGTATTCACCGCAGAACTGCGCGCGCAGGTCAGAGAAATGCTCTCGCAGATGCATGAGCTTTACCGCCGTGGGCATACGCCGAAGGTCAAACCAACCAAAAGCTGCAATGCCTGTTCCTTGCGGGAGCTTTGCCTGCCTGCACTGATGAAACCGGTAAGCGCCGCGAGCTATCTGCGGGACGCAACGGAGGAATTATGAGACAGCTGCTCAATACTTTGTTTATTACCTCAGAGGAGGCATACGCAACGCTTGACGGAGAGAATATCGTCATCAAAAAAGGGGAGACTGTCGCGGCGCGCTATCCGCTGCATACGCTGCAGGGTGTAATCAGCTTTTCCTATGCCGGCGCTTCTCCCCCACTGATGGGCGCTTGCGCAAAGCGCGGCATTGATCTGGTGTTTTGTACGCCGCGCGGGAAGTTCCTTGCAAGATGCTGCGGCGAGAGTAGGGGAAATGTCCTCTTGCGGCGGACGCAGTACCGCGCGGCAGACGATCTTTCGGAAAGCAACCGCCTTGCGCGGAGCTTCATTTTCGGAAAACTGCACAACGCGCGCTCAAATTTGGATCGTATGCGCAGAGACCATCCGCTTCGCGTGGATTGCGAACGCTTTGCGGCTGCGTCGGAGAGCTTGAAGGCGCTTTTGCCGCAGGTTTTACAGGTGCAATCGGCTGATTCTCTATTGGGCTTGGAGGGTGCCGGTGCAAACATCTATTTTTCCTGCTTCGACGATATGATCCTGCGGGAGAAGGAGGCGTTCTTCTTCCATGGGAGAAATCGCCGCCCACCGTTGGATCGCGTCAATGCGCTGCTCTCCTTTGCGTATACGCTGCTGGGAAATGACTGTGCCTCGGCATTGGAAGCGGTTGGATTGGATGCCTATGTGGGCTTCTTGCATCGGGATCGACCGGGGCGCAACTCCCTTGCGCAGGACCTTTTAGAGGAGCTGCGTCCGTGCTTTGCAGAGCGCTTCGTCCTGACGATGATCAATGACCGTATTCTCAACGCGCAGGATCTGGAGGTACAGGAAAACGGCGCGGTCTTGCTGACGGAGGAGGGAAGACGCAGCTTCCTGCGGCAGTGGCAGACGCGGAAAAGCGTGCAGATCATGCACCCGTTTTTAAAAGAAAAGCTGCCGTGGGGACTTGTGCCCTATGTGCAGGCACTTTTGCTGGCTCGATATTTGCGCGGCGATTTAGATGCCTATCCGCCGTTTTTGTGGAAGTGAAATTATGTTGGTTGTGATTACATACGATGTCAATACAACGCAGGCGAGCGGCAGAAAGAGACTGCGACAGATCGCAAAGCAATGTGTCAATTACGGTCAACGCGTGCAGAACTCAGTGTTTGAGTGCCTTTTGGATGCCGCACAGTGTAAAAAACTGCAGGCGAAGCTGTTGGGGATCATGGATGAGAGCTGTGACAGCTTGCGGTTTTACTATCTCGGAGATCGCTATCAGACAAAGGTCGAACATTTCGGCGCAAAACAGAGCTATGCGCCGGATGATATTTGGATGGTTTAGCGAACCGCAAGTGACCGCCATAATACAAGGAGGTTCGCGCAAAAAAGCTCAATCTATACATAATGTAATGAGACTGATTCTATTGACCTTTTTGATACGCTTACCTCAACAAGACCTTAAAATCATAATTTTATGAAATAATGTAGTAATACTGCACAAATTTTATCGGTATCTTTTTGCAATATTACTGTCGCACCCCGCACGGGGTGCGTGGATCGAAAT
>JBJFGB010000166.1:0-2080 GCA_051892295.1 Faecousia sp.
TTTTGACGGTTTCCCAGGGAAAACGCTCGTTCTCATCGACCTCTGCGGCCAGAGGTTTTATTTCGTTCTGGGCAAAATCCCGAAAGAGCTGACGCAGCATGGTCTGCTCTTTAGAGAGCCTGAAATCCATAAGGGGATCCTCCATATCGAATTGATAAATAAATGCGTTTTATTAATAGATGTTTATGTTGAATTTCTGAGTAAAAACGCAAAAACTCACATATACATTATAACATCTGATTTGAGCAGGTCAAGCGAATAAGAAAATTTTTGTTAAGAAAATATTAAAAGTATTAAAAAACGGCGCAGCAAGTGTTTGCTGCGCCGCTCTCTGCTGAGGAGCCGATTACTTCATGCCGTCTTCGTAGGCCTGAATCATCTTCTTGAACGTGTGGCCCATAGAATTTCCAGAACCGCAAGCCGTTGATGTTACTGGGTTTTCATGGTCGGCGGTCAGATCCGGGGTCGTTTGTCCCGCAGAAACAACAGGCTCGGAAATCGCTGATGCTTCCGGGCTTTTGTCCTCTTCGGGCGGTGCGGCGGACATCCGGCTTGCCCGGAACGAGAGTTTTCGGAAAAACCGCTCGCTGCTCTCGCCGGTGAAAATGCGTACGTCCAGCCGCATGGTCTCCTCATCCACCGGCGTTACGAAGATTTTGTCGATGTACTGATCGACGAACTGCTTGGAGATCATGCCCTGCGCTGCGTCCGCCTGCGCCTGGCGGAGCGTGGCGCGGATGGCCTCGATGTGCTTTTTGAACTCGCCGGTGGACTCGGAAAGGGAATCCAGCTCCCGGATCTCCGCTTCGGCCTCCGCGATCTCCTTGCGGCAGAGCTTTGCCTGGGAGAGGTACTCGTCGTCCGTGATCTGCCCGGTGATGTTAAATTGCAGGAGCTTTGCCAGCTTCTGATTTCCAAAGTCGATGATCTTCTGCTGGGCTGCGATCTTTTGCGGGAGGGCGCCATGGTCGGTCTGCTCGTTATACAGGCGGACGTATTCCTCGATCATCGCCTCGGCGCTGGCCTGTGTGTCCTCAAAGACGCTGAACAGGACGGGGCGGATCTCCTCCTCATAAATGGGGAAGGAGGGACAGGAGTCCGCGCCGTTTTTGATCTTGCCGGAGCAGATCCACTTGCTGTTTTTGTTGCCGTGCCGATCCTTGGATTCCCGGCGGTAATAGGGAACGCCGCAGCAGGTGCAGAAGAGCTTTCCGGTCAGCAGATTTGCGTGGTTGCAGACGCCTTGGCGGGATTTCACATCCTCACTCCGGCGGCGGAGAATCTCGTTGGCGCGATCCCACAGCTCCTCGTCCACGATGGCGGGAACGATCTCGCCGGTCTCGTCCTTGAACATGACCCATTCCTCCGGAGGGAGGAATTTCTGCTTCTTGGTGAACATATCGACGACCTTGACCTTGTTGCCGACATAGTAGCCCTTGTACTTGGGATTGGCGATCATGTTGGACATGGTGGAGTGGGTGATCCGATTGCCCCGGGTGTTGCGGTAGCCCTTGTTCCAGAAGAGCGTCTCGATCTGCTTCATGCTGTACTGATCCGTGGCGTACAGCGCGAACAGCTCCCGCACCATAGGCGCCTGTGTCTCGTCGATGACGAGGCGCTTGTTGTCCTTCCGGTAGCCGAAAATGCTGGAGTTTCCCAGCACCACATGGGACTTGATGGCTTGCTGGTGGCCGAACTTCACGCGGCTCGACAGCTTTCGCAGCTCATCCTGGGCGATGCTGGACATGATGGAAAGCCGCAGCTCCGCGTCCTCGTCGAGGGTGTTTATGTTGTCGTTTTGGAAAAAGACGCCCACGCCGTGGCTCAGAAGCTGTCGGGTGAACTGGATGGAGTCGAGCGTGTTGCGGGCAAAACGCGAGATCTCTTTCGTGATTATGAGGTCAAACCTGTCCTCCGCCGCGTCGTCGATCATGCGGTTGAAGTTTTCCCGCCGCTTCGTGGATATGCCGGAGAGCCCCTCGTCGATGTACCCGGGGACGAACGTCCACGCGAGGTTCTTGCGGATGAAGTGCTCGTAATAGGCGATCTGGTTGCCGAGGGAGTTGAGCTGCTCGTCCGA
>JBJFGB010000167.1:0-2074 GCA_051892295.1 Faecousia sp.
GTCTCGCGCCGTGCAGCCTCTTCGAATCGTTTGGCTTCTTCCGCAGCCAAAATCGCCTCTCGTTCTTTTACTGCTTTGTATTTGTCCAAGCCGACAGATGCAACAGCACCGCACACAACAAATATTGTTGCATTCGCAGTGCATTTGACCATTAGCTTTTTACGCTCAATTTTCCTACGTTTCTCTTGCTCTGCACGATTCCTCTGAGGTAATTGCAAAACCTCTTTTTGATGGCCGTGGGAACGTGTAGATTTAGCGAACGAAAGGCTCAGGCGGTGCGTCAGGCGGCTTGACAAGGCAAAACGCGGGCAGAAAATGGACAGGAAGAACGGAACAGGTGGCAAATACCGGCTTGGAAGCCATTGGCAGACAATTCAACGCAGTCTCTTTCCCGACTGGGAGAGAGAAGCGGACAAGAAGGCCGTTGAAGAGGAGCGACGACGCCGTGCGAAGGCGAAGGAACCGTGCCGCATCAGCAGATAGACTGCGCGAGGCCGATGAGTTTCTGCGCGGCGATGACGAGTATGCCGAACATCAGGTGCAGAAACACCTTTTGGTGTCCCCGCACCCTGACCATGCAGCCGCCATGGGAGTCTTTAAGCATCCCAAACACGCGCTCCACGCCCGTGCGTCTGCGGTAACGGAGTGCTTCGGCCGGAATGATGTTGACGAACTTTGCGCCAACATCTTCGATCTGCTTCTCGCCGCTCCTCGGATTTCCGTCGATAAGCGGCGTATGTCCGAGGCGTTCCGACATTGCCTTTATGCCCGCCGCGTCGTACGCCGCGTCGGCAAGATCGTAGAAGTAGTCGAACGACGCACTCGTACGCTGCATCATGGGAATCATCGCCTGAGAGTCGTGCATGCTCGCGGACGAGAGGAACGCGCATAGCGGTATGTCGCCATCCCCGACCACAAGATGCAGCTTGTATCCCTTCCACTTCTCAATCCTGCCCTTGCTGTTGCGCTTGCATCCCCAGTCGCACTCCGTCGGAAGCTCGGCGAAGTTCGCGGTTTCGTCCTGCCGCTGCTGCCGCTCAATGCGCGTCTCGACCGGCTTTTCGGCTTCGATTGCGGCCTTTTTGTGCGTCGCGCCTTTCTCTCTTGCTACGATCTCCGACGAGTCGTGGCTTCCGTGCATGATACCATTGCGTCCGAGGTTCTCGGCGAGGCTCGCGGCAAGCACCCTCGATCCGATGTCGTCCCCCGCGAAATCCCTGAAGGCCCGCGAGAACTGCGATGCGTGCGGAATATCGGACACGGACTCCCATCCGCAAAGGCGCCTTATGGTCGGCGATTCGCGGATGGCGGCTATGAGCGTCGTCGTGTACGGGTAGTTCCGCATCGCCTTGAGGATATATGCCTTGAATAGGCTGACGCGGCTGTGCGGCGGCCGACCGTTGCCGCACCACCGATACTTAGCGAACATCTCATCGTTAATGAGAAGTTCGCATGTCTGCATGAACTTTTTCAACTCTTCCCCCAGTTCCCCGATGTCGTCCTCGATGCCGGGGATGAGGTACGCCTGTATGGTGTTCCAGTGGTTGCCGAGCCTATACATCGGAAAACCTTCCAAAGCCTTGACGCTATCTTTTGTTTTCATGAAGATATTATAGCAAATAACCGCAAGAAAATCAAGTATAATTGTGAAATAATTGCAATTACCCCCCCCCCCCAGAATTATTCAGAAGCCAGTTGCGAACAGTCAGCCAAAATTGTATAATATAGGTTGCAAATGACGGCCAGCGCGTGTCAGCAAATCAGGTGGTTTGCCGTGGCTGTCACGCGAAGAGGGGTTTTGCAATTACCTCTACATTTTGCGCCAATTGTTTCGGGAAAGGCGATCATCGAATTGCAGGAATTGTTAAAAAAGTCCTTTCCCGCATTGCACAGGGTAGTGCCACCGAGAATGAATATAGGTTAACCTATAATCTCTTGCAGTTTCATCCGGAATCTCTTGAGAATATCGATTCAGAACTCTGTAAATCCGCATTCAACCATGTGTACCATAAGTATTGCACTGAAAACCTTATCGATGAACGTGGTTATATTTCTCGTGTCGGCAGGGGTCAGG
>JBJFGB010000168.1:0-2060 GCA_051892295.1 Faecousia sp.
GCGCTTCGTTCGGGACGAAGAGGCCGTGGGTTCGAATCCCGTCACCTCGACCAGTGGAAAAAGCATAGCAAAAGGGTCTGCGGAGTTAGTTCTTACGCAGACCCTTTTGTTTTTTGATTATTAACCGACTACTGAGTTTTTGGCAAGAATAATATATTCATATTTAGCGTGTGTTGACACTACCGCTCAACGCACCCTATTTACCTGATATTTGACAGAGAGTTCAGGCGTTTGCCGAACTTAACTGTCCGGGCTGCAAACACACTTACTATAATAATCCCGGAACAAATAAGAACCGCAGATTAAAGAGCAAAACAATCCCAAAAAATGCTAAAATCACCTTGACATTTACTACTTTATCATGCTATAATGACTATGAATAAGCTGTTAATGCATGGAAATCACGGGCATTCACAGCGTTTTTAAACTGAAAGGAATGATAAATTTGAAGAAAGAAAAGCTCAAACACATAGCCAAGCGGATAACCGCATTAGCGGCGGCAGCGGCTATGGCAGCGACATTTACATTCCCGGCGGAGGTCGGGGACGGCATTTTCGAGGGCTTCGGCAGTGCTATTGTGGCGAGTGCGGCTGACCCCACCGGTGCTTTCACGGTCACGGGCGGAGAATACGGCACAGACTACAGCTACGGAAGCAATGTGCTGACCATCAAGACCGAAGTTCCGGTCACCATAAGCAGTACGGCAGCTACAACAGACAGAATTGAGGTCACAGAAGGCGTTTCCGCAAATATCACCCTTGCAGGGGTGAATATTGACGTTTCGGGAACATCGGGTGCTGCCGCATTCAAAATTGCAGACGACAGCACGGGCAGTGTCACCATAACCCTTGCCGAGGGAACGGAAAACACGCTGAAAAGCGGAACTAACTGTGCAGGCTTGCAGAAGAACGGCTCAAAAGGTTCTCTCGAGATCAAGGGCACAGGCACACTTACCGCAACCGGCGGTGAAGGCGGTGCAGGTATTGGCTGCGGATATAACTGGTCGGCTGCAAACATAACCATAAGCGGCGGCACTGTTTATGCAAACGGCGGCACAAACGGTGCAGGCATAGGCGGAGGCAAATTCAGCTCCGGATCGAACATAACCATAAGCGGCGGCACTGTTACCGCAACAGGCGGCGAGAGCGGCGCAGGCATAGGCGGCGGCTATTGGAGCTCCGGTTCAGGAATAACCATAGGCGGCGGCATTGTTGACGCAACAGGCGGAAGCAAAGGCGCAGGCATAGGCGGCGGCTTGAACGGCAAAGGTTCGGACATAA
Organism: Faecousia sp.; assembly: GCA_051892295.1. GTDB lineage: Bacteria > Bacillota > Clostridia > Oscillospirales > Oscillospiraceae > JAZOXB01. Next base: position 1,281 of record JBJFGB010000168.1, read on the forward strand.
ACATAAGCGGAGGAACTGTTACCGCTAAAAGCAGCGAAAATGGCTCAGGCATAGGCGGCGGCAATTGTGGCGAAGGTTCGGACATAAACATAAGCGGAGGAACTGTTACCGCAACCGGCGGCGGTTTCGGTGCAGGCATTGGCGGCGGCTATAACAAATCAGGTTCGAATATAGCCATAAGCGGAGGCACTGTTGACGCAAACGGCGGTGATTCCGGTGCAGGCATAGGCGGAGGACGAAACGGCTCCGGTGAAGAAATAACCATAAGCGGCGGCACTGTTGACGCAACCGGCGGCAAGGGCGGTGCAGGCATAGGCGGCGGCATAGGCGGCGAAGGTTCGGACATAAACATAAGCGGCGGTTCTGTTTACGCAAAGGGCGGAGTTTATCTCAGCAGATATTACGGTACTGATATAGGCGGCGGCGCTGCTACAGATTCGACAAACTATGTTATTTCAGACGGTGTGCCTGTAACTCCAACTAATGGCACGGATCACGTTTATCTCCGTGAGATCGAAAACTCCACAGGTGCAGCTATTACGATCAACGGCAAAACCTACCCCACAAACCACAAGGACGAAGAGAGGATATACGCATATCTCCCCGCAAAGACAGAGTCGATCCCCAACATAGTAACAGTAGGGAATACGACCACATATTGTTACTATGATACAGCAAGCGGCAATTGGATAGAGGCAGCCGGTGCCGTAACACATACTATCACAGCCACAGCAGGAACAGGCGGAAGCATTTCACCGTACGGCGATGTATCTGTAGCAG
>JBJFGB010000169.1:0-2048 GCA_051892295.1 Faecousia sp.
CGGGTGTGTATCAGTTTGCGGGCTGGCGGAAGAACCCCGCCGACAACCTGCCGATAACGAACTACGATGAGGACGAGGTGGACCGTAACAACGTTGCCTTTACGCTGGTGGTGAACGTGCAGGAGGGCTATTTCGACGCAAGCGTGCCGAGGAACATTCCGACGGTGATTGCCCAAACGTTGATGCTTGGCAACCGACGTGGCAGCGACACGAAGATTTACACCCGACACGGACAAACGGACCTTGCCACCGGAGCAACGACTTGGGAGGCGTGGCGTGAGGTGCTGACATCGGTGTTTCTCGGCATTACGGACAGTTACACGGGCGATGTGCTTAACGGTGCCACGGAGATAGGTCTGTACACGGGAGCCGTGGTGGATATGGCGAAGGTGGTTGCCGATGTGTTTAAACTCGAGGTTATCAACAACTACTCGGTAACGACACAGGTGTCTGCAGCGATGGGTGCGAGCGTGCCGAACAGCGTGCTTCAGACGCTGACGGTGCTGACGCTGTCGGGAGGCGACGCCGTGCGTCGTCGTACAGGCGTATGGAACGGCAACGGCTATGTGTGGTCGGAGTGGGAGGATACGGAAAGTAACGAAGCCGAAACAGCCGGACAAGACAAAACAGGCGTTGTGAAAGGCGGTCGCAATGTGCGTATCGAGCAGGACGGCAGCGTGAACGTGGACGAGCTTTATTTTAAAAACACCGATACGAACACGAGCGACGGCACGTTGGACGATGGATTGCTCCGCGTGAACCCGAACGTAACGGTGGAGGAGGCGATGTACAACTATCAGGACAAGGCGGGCAGCACGTTGTCGCAGTACGAGGAGGTAGGCTTGTGGGGCTACGAAATAACGGCGACATCGGACACGGAATATCGCGACTTTACGCCTGCAAGTGCGATTACGACAATACGCCCGAACACGACGGCAGTGCTTGTGCAGGATATATGGCGCCGTGCATACGATCGTTTTGTGTATCTGTGTGCGAACGATTACAGCGACTACACGACGTTGCAACGCCTGAGCAGCGGCTTGTGCCGTTATCCGTATTACACGGGATATTACAAGTTCGAGCTGACGCTTGGCGAGGGTGCAGCCAAGAGCGGAGCACGATTTTATCTGACCTCGCGCAACGGCGTTCGTCAAGGCGAATTGGAACACGTCGGGAGCGGTGTTTATGAGTTGAGAATAAGCAGTTTCAAAGAAACGGCCGACACCTACACGCAGGAGTTGAACGCGCTGCTGCCGTTCCGCATCGAGGCGGACTACACGGGCAGTACGGTGTGGGACTACAACGGCGTGAGCCTGTGCATAAGCACGGTGCAAAGAGCAAGTTCGGAGGTGGTGAACGAATACAACAGCCGCGTGCTTTTCGGCAATTTTCAGAAGACGACGGAGGGCAGCGACGGCTACACCGACCGCACGCGAAATGTGCTGCTCTGCCGCGACGGCATTTTGCTGCAAGGCCGCAATCAGCGGTGCTACATACGCATCGACGACGAGGGAAACATCAATACGAACATAGGCGAATTTATAACCCAATAAAAAAACGAAGAGCAATGAAAAAGACACTGACAGCCTCCGAGGGCAAATGGCTCACGCAAAAACAGTTGGCCGAAGGCGAGAAACGCATCTACGCCACGAGCGTGTCGGGCGACATCGACCCCGAAGCATGGGAAGAGGTGGAGCAAGAGAAGAGGACGTGAAAAAACGTCCCCGGCCGCACCCGACAAACTCTCTTACCTTCCTGTCGGACGCATTTACAAGCGAACACTCCGCTACCGAGGACATATAGTCCCAGATAAGCGGAGTGTTCGCTATTTATATGTCCTGCAAAAACCCTGCAGGCGGTAAGAGATGACACAAAAATACAAATTTTTAAAACACAATACAAAGATGAAAAACTATACCCAAGCCCCATTGCCGTTCCAAGGGCAGAAAAGAAGATGGAACGGAGCATTCAAAAAGGCGTTGCAGGAATTTGACGAGTGCAACGTGTTTGTCGACCTTTTCGGCGGAAGCGGACTGCTGAGCCGAATG
>JBJFGB010000170.1:0-7880 GCA_051892295.1 Faecousia sp.
CACTACCCGCAAGGGGTACGCCGCATCCGTAACGCTCCTTCGTCGCGAACGGCTGTGCAGTGGGTGTGGCAATCTCCGGCTGTAGGTTTGTACGCATTTGGTAGTTCCTGCACGAGATTGCCACGTCGCTGCGCTCCTCGCAATGACACGGAAGGCTACCCTAATTTGTCATTGCGAGACCAGTGCGCACACTACCCGCAAGGGGTACGCCGCATCCGTAACGCTCCTTCGTCGCGAACGGCTGCGCAGTGGTCGTGGCAATCTTCGGTTGCAGGTTTGTATGCAGTTGCCGGTTCCTGCACCGGCGGGGACATGTCCCGGACTACAAGAGGTTTTGCGATTTTAAGGAGGTCTTTTCATGCCCCTGCGGGAGCGAGGGAAAAAGGCGCTGCGGCTGTTCTCGATTTTTCTCAAGATCGGCGCGTTTACCTTTGGCGGCGGCTACGCCATGATCCCGTTGATCGAATACGAGACGGCGGAAAAACGCAGACTGATTGAAAAAGATGAGCTTTCCGACATTGTCGCCATTGCCGAGTCCACCCCGGGACCGATTGCCGTAAATTCCGCTACCTTTGTCGGCTATCGCTCCGCCGGCGTCCTCGGCGCGTTCGCCGCGACGGTGGGCGTGGTGTTGCCCTCCTTCCTGATCATTCTGCTGATTGCGTTCTTTTTGCGCCGCGTGATGGACTACCGTATTGTGCAATATGCCTTTTTCGGCATCCGCGCGGGCGTGCTGGCGCTGATCGTCAAGGCGGTTGTCTCGTTTTGGAGGCGGGCGGAGCATAACGGCTTCTCGTGGTGCGTGATGGTCGCGTCCTTTCTCTGGGCGGCGATTCTCGATTGGAGCGCCATTGCCCTGATTGCCCTGTGCGGTCTTGCGGGCTTTGCCTACTGCCTCGTGCAGCGGAAGCGGGGGACGATGCAATGATGCTTCTGCTCGAGCTGTTCTATACCTTTTTTAAAATCGGTCTGTTTACCTTCGGCGGCGGCTACGCGATGCTGCCGCTGATTCAAGGGGAGGTCGTCGCCCACGGCTGGCTGACGATGGAGGGGCTGGTCGATTTCGTTGCCGTCAGCGAATCCACGCCGGGGCCGTTTGCCGTCAATATCGCAACCTATGTCGGTGCGGAGACGGCGGGCGTCCTCGGTGCGCTTGCCGCGACTGCGGGGGTCGTGCTGCCCTCGTTTCTCATTATTTTAATTGTCGCAAAATTTTATGTGAAATTCAAAAACAGCCGCGCGGTCAGCGGCGTGATGTACGGCTTGCGTCCGGCGGTCGTCGGGCTGATGGCGTGCGCCCTCTGGGGGATGCTCCCGACGGTGTTTTTCCACAGCGGGACGGTTTCCTGGCGCGCGGTTATCCAACCCGAATTTTTATGTACCGCCGGAATCTTTGCCGCTGCCGTCGTTGCGGCAATGAAAAAAGTCAGCCCGATTTTGATTATCGTCTGCTCTGCCGCCCTCGGCATCGTCTGCGGACTGCTCTTTTTATGAGGGCAGCGGGGGATGGCGAATAGTGAATAGTGAATAGTGAATAGCGAATGGCTGCCGCTGCGGGTTTTCCGGTGTTTGCTGCTTGGTACGCGGTGGGTAGTTTCATAGCTGCCCGCATTTAAAATCCGTGCGGAGCACACCACAGTCATTCACTCTTTGTCCTTGGCCCAAACAGACTGCCTACAGGCGCGTCAAGGATGCCGCGCGCTACGGCTTCCCACAGACGCAACCTATTCACTATTCACTATTCACCATTCACTGAAACCAACGGCGGCCGCTATTTCCCCTGCGGCTTAGCAACTGTGAGAAACCCGCCGCTTTTTGCGGGGGGTTGGAGGATTTTTATGAAAAAGAGAAAGCTTCGTCTATCACCGGCGCGGTTGATTGCGTTGGGGTTTTTCGTTGTGATTTTGGTCGGTGCGCTGCTTTTGACGCTGCCCTTTGCGTCGAAGAGCGGCGCGGTGAGCTTCCTTGACGCGTTGTTTACCTCGACGAGCGCCACCTGCGTGACGGGCTTGGTCGTGCGCGACACCTTCACCGGCTGGACGACCTTCGGGCAGATTGTGATTCTGCTTCTGATTCAGCTCGGCGGGCTTGGCTTCATGACCGTGATCACGCTGATTTCCTTTGCCCTCGGCAAGCGGCTGGGGCTGTATGACCGCAAGGTGCTGATGCAGTCGGCGGGCAACATCTCACTCTCCGGCATCGGCGGACTCATTCGTAGAATCGTGCCCTTCACCTTCGTCTTTGAGCTGCTCGGCGCAGTGCTGCTTGCAATCCGCTTTGTGCCGGACTTCGGCTGGCCGCGCGGAATCTATTTCTCTGTCTTCCACTCCGTCTCCGCCTTCTGCAACGCGGGCTTTGACCTGATGGGAGTCAACGCGCCCTATTCGTCGATGACGGCGTATGTATACGATCCTCTTGTGAATTTGACGCTCTGCGCGCTGATCGTTGTCGGCGGGCTGGGCTTCCTCGTCTGGCGCGACATGGCAAAAAACAAGTGGCGCTGGTCGAAATATCAGCTGCATACCAAGCTGGTGCTGTTTACGACGGGCGTGCTGATTCTCGGCGGCTGGATCCTGTTCTTCGTCTTTGAGCGCAATGCCTCCATGGCGGGCATGTCCGTTCCGCAGCGCGTGCTTGCCTCGCTGTTCCAGTCAATCACGCCGCGCACGGCGGGCTTTAATACGGTGGATATGGCGGCGTTGAGCGAATCGGGCAATCTGCTCACCAATGTGTTCATGCTCATCGGCGGCAGCCCCGGCTCCACGGCGGGCGGCATTAAAACCACCACCGTTGCGGTGCTGGCATTGAGCGCGATTGCCTCCGCGCGGGGATGCACCCGCGTCAACGCCTTCCGCTACAGCATCGACCGCGACACCCTGCGGCAGGCGTGCTCGATCCTGATGATCTACCTGTCTATGGCAATCGTAGCGATTCTTGCGATTTGCGCGCTTGAACCGATTACCCTTCCGCAGGCGATGTTTGAGGTCAGTTCCGCCATTGCCACGGTCGGACTGTCGATGGGCATCACCGCAAGCCTCGGCATTGCAAGCCGCATTATCCTTATTCTATTAATGTACGCCGGACGTATCGGCGGGCTGACCTTCGTGCTGCTCTTCTCGGAGCGACGCACCGAGCCGCCCGTGGATCGCCCGAACGGGAAAATATTGATCGGTTAAACAGGAGGATAACATATGAAATCCGTTTTGATTATCGGCATGGGTCGCATGGGGCGGCATCTTGCGAAGAAAATGCATCAGCTCGGCAACGATGTCATGATTGTGGACAACAATCCCGCAATCATCGGCGCACTGAGCGATCGCTTCACCAATTCGAGCATCTGCGACTGCACGAACGAATCCGTTATCGAATCCCTCGGCGTGGATGATTTTGATGTCTGCTTTGTCACCATCGGCGAGGATTTTCAAGCGTCGCTGGTTGTCACGAGCCTGCTCAAAAAGCATGGTGCGCGCCGTATCGTCGCCAAGACCAATCAGGATATTCAGGCGGAGCTGCTGCGCATCATCGGCGCGGACGAGATTGTCTATCCCGAGGTGGACATTGCGGAAAAGCTGGCAGTGCGCTATAACGCCAACAATATCTTTGACTTCGTCCCGCTGACGGATGAGTATTCCATCTATGAGCTGCCGATCCTTCCCGCGTGGGCAGGGCATACGCTGGTCGAGCTGAACATTCGCCGCAAGTATCAGATTAATATCATTGCCGTCAAAAACGGCATGAATTTGGATGCCAACCTCAGCGCGGACTATCGTTTTCGCCAGGACGATCACATTATCGTAATCGGCAGATCCAATGAGGTGTTTAAGCTTGCCTCTAAGGCGTAATCACAGAACCACTCGGACATTTTTCGGATTTTTGCTTGCGTGAGCTGCCGAAAGGTGGTATAATAACCCAACTATTTGTTTTTTACGGTGGTTTTATAATGAAGATAAAGAAACTTGTCGACCGCACGCTCGTGCTCTATTTGATTATTGGGGTTCTGAATTTTATCGTCTGCACGGGGCTGATGTTCTTTTTATTCAATGTCTGCGGTCTCAGTGAGCATATTTCGCCCCTGGTCAACTACGGCTTGGGCAGCCTCATCTGGTATCTTTCGTGCAGATATGTCCTGTTTCCCACGCATCGGACGACCCTGCGGCAGCTGTTCCGCTTCGTGGTTGATGTGATTGTATGCTATCTGCTCTCCTATTATGTCGCCGCGCCGCTGCTGTCGGACGTGCTGCTGCGCTCGCAGGGCGTGCGGGACTTTTTCTCCTTCGGCGGCGATTCGGCAGATATGATCTCCGGCAACTGCGAGATGACCATCGGCGCGTTTGCCTATGCGCTGCTGAACTATTTCGGACAGCGCTATTTCGTCTTCAGTGACCGCTTTGAGCATGCGAAAAAAGGCGGCGAGGCATAAAGCGGCGCCCGCATGGAAATATAGCCGAATTCGCGAATCAGGCAGCTGCCCCGCACGGCATCCGATCATGCTCGCGGGAAATCACAGGATGCTTTTTCTTGCTGCCTGCCTTTTCCTTTTTTCTTCCGCTTACCTCCCTCGGCAGAGGGAGGTTTTTGTCACCCTATGTGCATTATTTTATCTGATTTCCAACCAAAACCAGTGATTTTACAGAAAATACGGGGAGAAAAAAGTTTGCTTTTTCAATTTTTTAAAATCGCGTCCGTGAAAACGTAGAAAAGTACCCGACCAACCTTGCGGAAAGCGGGAAAAATTGATAGAATAAAAAGACCAAAGTGGGTTCTATGCCCGTTATTTTGGAATTAGAAGGAGGACAAACAATGAAACACGCATTTAAGAAGACTTTGGCGATGCTTTTAGTTCTCGCCATGGTCATCGGCGTCATCCCCTCTGTGTTCGCGGCGAATGTCGCCCCGTTCACCGACGTGGACGATTCCGACTGGTTTGCGCCGTTCGTCAAGTATGTCTACGAGCATGACCCGCAGCTGATGAACGGTACCTCGGCAACCACCTTTGAACCGGACGGCACCTGCACCCGCGCAATGGCTGCCGTGGTTCTCTATCGTTTGGCTGACCCCGTGATCCCCTCGGTCAAGCCGTCTACCTTTATTGACCTGACGGAAGACTGGTATAAGAACGGTATTGCATGGGCGCAGCAGAAGGGCATTGTAAACGGCGTCGGCGATAACCGCTTTGACCCGGACGGATTGGTAACGCGTGAACAGCTGGTTACCATGCTGTGGCGCTATGCCGGCAGCCCCAAGGTTGAGGGTGATTTCCTCAAGGACTTCCCGGATGCAAATCAGGTTGCCGCTTATGCGAAGGATGCCTTTAACTGGGCAATTTCCCTGAAGATCATCGCCGGCTCCGACGGCAAGCTCCTGCCGCAGGACAACGCGACCCGTGCCCAATTCGCAAAGATCATCTCCGTGTTTGACGAGGCGACCAAGCCCTGCGAAGAGCACACTTGGGATGAGGGCAAGGTTACCAAGGAACCCACCTGCACCGAGGAAGGCGAGATTGTCTATACCTGCGAGCGCTGCGGTGAGACCAAGACCGAGACCCTTCCCGCGACCGGTCACAACTATGTCAACGGCGTCTGCACCGGCTGCGGCGACAAGCTCGCAAGCGAGGACGAGATTGTCATCTACTACACCAACGACGTCCATACCTACATTGACGGCGCGCTGTCCTATGACAACATCGCCGATCTGAAGGCGCAGACGAAGTCTGTTGCTGCCGGCGTCCTCCTGCTCGACGCAGGCGACCATGTTCAGGGCACCGCTTACGGCTCCATGGACAAGGGCAAGACCATTATCGAGCTGATGGCGGCTGCGAATTACGATGCTGCGACCCTCGGCAACCATGAGTTTGACTACGGCATGGAGCGCACGCTCGAAATCACCAAGCAGGCGGGCTTCCCGTATCTCTCCTGCAACTTCTACCATGAAGATAACGGCATGGCGACCGGCGGCGTCCTTGACGGCTTCAAGATCTTTGAGGTCGGCGGCAAGAAGATCGCCGTTGTCGGCATCACCACGCCGGAATCCTTCACCAAGTCCACCCCGAAGTACTTCCAGGATGAAAACGGCAAGTACATTTACGGCATCGCGGGCGGCACCGACGGCGCTGCGCTGTATCAATCCGTGCAGGCCGCGGTCGACGCAGCGAAGAAGAACGGCGCGGACTATGTCATCGCCCTCGGGCACCTCGGCGACGATCCCTCCAGCAAGCCCTGGACGAGCGAAGAGGTCATTGCCAACACCACCGGCATTGACGCGTTCATCGACGGCCACTCCCACAGCACGGTCGAGATGAAGGAAGTCAAGAATAAGGACGGCAAGAGTGTTGTTCTGACCCAGACCGGCAGCTACTTCAATGCCATCGGCAGAATGAGCATCACGAAGGACGGCATCAAGACCGAACTGATTAGCGAATACACCGGCTCCGACAAGGATGTCGCGGCGATCAAGAACGACTGGATCGCGGAGATCGACACCAAGCTCGGCGAGGTCATCGGCCACACCGCGCTGACCTTCGACAACTACGATAAGGACGGCAACCGTCTGGTCCGCAAGCAGGAGACCAACACCGGCGACTTCGCGGCTGACGCGCTGTACTATCTGTTCGACAACATGGATCTCGATGTCGACCTCGCCATCATGAACGGCGGCGGCGTCCGCAACAAGGCGATCACCGGCGATATCTCCTACAAGACCTGCAAGGAGATCCACACCTTCGGCAATGTCGCCTGCCTGATTACCGTTACCGGTCAGCAGATCCTCGACGCGCTCGAATGGGGCGCCCGTGACGTCGGCACCGCAGAATGCGGCGGCTTCCTCCAGGTCTCCGGCGTGAGCTATGAGATCCACTCCTACATCCCCAGCACCGTGCAGAAGGACGACAAGGGCGTTTGGACAGCGGGCCCCACGGGCGAATACCGCGTGAAGAACGTCAAGATCGGCGGCGAACCCCTCGATCTGACCAAGACCTACAACATGGCGGGCTACAACTACACGCTGCGTGACTGCGGCGACGGCTTCGCAATGTTCAAGGGCGCTGTCAATGTTCTTGACTACGTCATGGAAGACTACATGGTCCTCGCGAACTATGTCAAGTCCTTCCCGACCAAGGACGGCAAGCATGAGATTGAAGCGCAGAACAGCGTCCTCGGCGCAAACTACGCAGAGGTCACCGGCGAAGGCAGAATCACCGTTGTCACCGAAAAGGGAGATACCAAGGACGAGTACGTTCTGACAAACACCCTCAAGGACGGCGATAAGGTTATCTTCGTCAACAAGTCTGCGTCTCAGGCAATGTCTGCGACGGCGGCTTCCAACGGCTATAACCGCGCCGGTGTAGCGGTGACGCCCGTTGACAACAAGATCACCACTGAGGATACCACCATTGTTTGGACGGTGGAAATGACCGAGGGCGGTTTCTTCCTGAAGAACGCCGAGGGTCAGAAGCTGTCTGTCGGCAACAAGGCGGATGGCAGCACCTACAACAGCATGGGCTTCGATCAGGAGGATAACCCTGTTTGGAAGACTGCGGCTGCTGCGACGGAAGGTTGCATTTATCTCCAGAATACGACTGCAACGGGCAGCTCCGGCGATCCCAAGAGCGTCGAATGGTACGCACAGTACAGCAACTTCAGCATGTTCTATGTCGGCTCTGCGGACGAGACTTTGTTTGCAATGCAGATGTATGCTCTCGATGCAACGACCACTGATCCCGATCCTGACCCCGACCCCGATCCTAAGCCCGGCAACGAGTATGTTCTGACCGGTGAACTGAAGGACGGCGATAAGGTTATCTTTGTCAACAAGTCTGTGTCTCAGGCATTGTCTGCGACGGCGGCTTCCAACGGCTATAACCGCGCCGGTGTAGCGGTGACGCC